>JAUYGN010000067.1 GCA_030690545.1 Solirubrobacteraceae bacterium | reverse complement strand
CGCCGCTACCAGAGTTGTTGCCAGGGTCTTCATGGGGTTTCCTCCTCCGCGTCGTGGCTTGCAGGGGACGCGCCATCGCGAAAAGTGCCGCAAGCGACCGGATCGACGCGCCCGCGCGCGTCGCGACGTTCGCCGCGAAGGGTCCCGCGGCCTGGCGCCCGCGCCCGGCCGACGTCGAGGTGACGACGCCCGCGCGCGCCGGCCGGACCGTCAAGCGTCCCGAGCTCGCGACGGCGATCGAGGCGGCGATCCGCGCCGGCCGCCACTCCGTCGAGATCCCCACGCAGCGCATCGAGCCGGCCGTCTCCGCCGACGCCGCCCGCCGCATGCGCTTCCTGATCGGAACCTTCACGACCTACTACGTCCCCGGTCAGCCGCGCGTGACGAACATCGCGCGGATCGCGCGCGCGGTCGACGGCACGCTCGTGGCACCTGGCGCGCGCTTCTCCCTGAACGCGACGGCCGGCGAGCGCACGCGCGCCAAGGGCTACGTCGAGGCGCCGTTCATCGCCGACGGCAAGATCGAGCCGTCGATCGGCGGCGGCGTCTCGCAGTTCTCGACGACGCTCTACAACGCCGCCTACTTCGCGGGGCTGCAGATCGACGCGCACCGCCCGCACAGCTTCTTCATCGACCGCTATCCGGCCGGGCGCGAGGCGACGCTGAACTTCCCGGACATCGATCTCACCTGGACCAACGACACCGACGCACCCGTCCTGATCCGTACGTCGACCGACGACAACTCGGTCGCCGTCAGCCTGTACGGCGACACCGACGGGCGCCGGGTCGAGGCGCAGACGGGCAAGCGCACGTCGCTGGACGGCCGCGACTTCCAGGTCGTCGTCACACGCGTCGTGCGCTACGAGGGCGGGCGCATCGTCCGCCAGCCCTACACGACGCGCTACGACGAGCCGCCTCCGCCCGACGAATGAACACGAGGTGAGTATCGTTGTGGGCGGAGTCGATCGTGCCCACCCGGGCCAGGGAATCCGGTTCGAAATCCGGAGCTGACGCGCAGCGGTAGGGACCCGCGAGCCGGCGACACGCCACTGGACGTCATGTCCGGGAAGGCTGTCGGCTCGATCGTGTTCAAGCCCGAAGACCTGTCGATTCTGCACCGGCGAGCGCTGGTGCGACCGGACAACAGCGGCCTCGCGAGAAGGGCCGCACGGATGACAGGAGCACCACCATGGCACGCACCGCCCTCCTCGGGCTTCCCCGCATGGGACCCGAGCGCGAGCTGAAGTTCGCGCTGGAGTCCCATTGGGCCGGGCGCCTCGGCGCCGACGAGCTGCTGGAGACCGCCCGCGGATTGCGCGCGGCGAGCTGGCAGCGAGCGCAGGCCGCCGGGATCGACGTGATCCCATCCGGCGACTTCAGCCTCTACGACCACGTGCTCGACACCGCCTGGGCGCTCGGCGCGATCCCCGCCCGCTACGGCGCGCTCGATCGCGACAGCCTCGCCGACTACTTCGTCCTGGCGCGCGGCGACGCCGAGCGCCGGCCGCTGGAGATGACGAAGTGGTTCGACACGAACTACCACTACCTCGTGCCCGAGCTCGATGCAGACCAGCAGTTCGAGCTGCGCGCCGAGCATTGGACCGCCACGCTCGCCGAGGCCGCCGCGCTCGGGATCGAGACCCGCCCGGTCGTGCTGGGCCCGCTGAGCTTCCTGCTGCTGAGCAAGGGCGTCGACGATCCGCTCGCGCTGCTGCCGCGACTGGTCCCCGTCTACGTCGAGCTGCTGCGGGCGCTCGCCGCCGCCGGCGCGACCGAGGTCCAGCTCGACGAGCCCTGCCTGGCGGTCGACCGCACGAGCGCCGAGCTCGATCTGTACGCGACCGCGTTCGCGCAGCTGAAGGCCGCCGGGCTGCCGATCGCGCTGACGACGTACTTCGCCGGCCTCGACGTCGGCGCGATGCTCGAGCATGTCGCGGCGCTCGAGCCCGCCGAGCTGCACCTCGACCTTGTCCGCGCGCCGGGCCAGCTCACGCCCGCGCTGCAGGCGCTGAGCGCCACCGGCACGCGGCTCTCGCTCGGCGTGCTCGACGGCCGCAACGTGTGGGCCGCCGATCTCGACGCCGCGCTCGAGCGCATCGACGCCGCGCTCGCTGCGCTGGGCAGCGAACGCGTCACGATCGCGCCGTCGTGCTCGCTGCTGCACCTGCCCTACGAGGCCGCGCGCGAGACCGGCATCGACGAGGAGGTGCGCGGCTGGCTGGCGTTCGCCGCCGAGCGGATCGCCGAGTTGCGCACGCTCGCCGACGTGCTCGTCGCCGAGCCCGTCCAGACCGACGTGCTGCTCGACGCGTCGCGCGATCGGCAGCGCTCGCGTCGCGAGTCCGCGCGCACGAACGATCGCGCCGTGCGCGACCGGGTCGGCCTGCTGCGCTCGACGGACTACGCCCGCGACACGCCCGCCGACGAGCGCCGGACCGTGCAGCACGAGCGCGTCGCGCTGCCCGAGCTGCCGACGACGACGATCGGCTCCTACCCGCAGACGCCCGAGATCCGCGACGCCCGCCGGCGCCTGCGCGACGGCACGCTGCCCTACGACGAGTACGAGCAGGTCATGCGCAAGCGGATCGCCGAGGTCGTCGCCTTCGAGCAGGAGCTCGGCATCGACGTCCTCGTCCACGGCGAGCCCGAGCGCAACGACATGGTCGAGTACTTCGGCCAGCAGCTCGCGGGCTTCGCGTTCTCGGCCAACGGCTGGGTGCAGTCCTACGGCAGCCGCTGCGTCAAGCCGCCGATTCTCTACGGCGACGTCTCGCGGCCCGAGCCGATGACCGTCGGCTGGTGGCGCTATGCGCAGTCGCTCGCCGAGCGGCCGGTGAAGGGGATGCTGACGGGGCCGGTCACGATCCTGCAGTGGTCGTTCGTGCGCGACGACCAGCCGCGCCAGGAGACCTGCACCCAGATCGCGCTGGCGATCCAGGACGAGGTCGCAGACCTCGAGGCCGCGGGCTGCTTCGCGATCCAGGTCGACGAGGCGGCGCTGCGCGAGGGCCTGCCGCTGCAGCGCCACCTGCAGGACGACTACAACCGCTGGGCGGTCGACTGCTTCCGGCTGACGGTCGCCCCGGCCCGCCCGGAGACCCAGGTGCACACGCACATGTGCTACTCGGAGTTCAACGACGTCATGGAGCACATCGTGCGCCTCGACGCCGACGTCATCTCGATCGAGGCCTCGCGCTCGGACATGGAGGTGCTCGACGCCTTCACGTCGTCGCAGCCCTACCCGAACGACATCGGCCCGGGCGTCTACGACATCCACTCGCCGCGCGTGCCGTCGGTCGAGGAGATCGAGCGCCTGCTCGAGCTCGCCGAGGCGCGCGTCGGCCGCGAGCGGCTGTGGGTCAACCCCGACTGCGGCCTGAAGACGCGGCGCTGGGAGGACGTCCGGCCGGCGCTGCAGAACATGGTCGCCGCCGCGCAGCGGCGCCGCGCGGTGGTCGGCGTCTCGGCCTGAGCGCGGCGGCGTCGCCGCGGGCTCCCATCCCGTACCGGCGGGGTGGGAGCATGCCGGACGCCGCGGGTGCGGGCGTGGGCCGGACGTCTCACGGTGCGCGGCAAGGCGCCTCCTCCTCCGCGGCCGGACCGCGACTACGCTTGACCGGCGGGAACTCGCGCGCCGTCGCGCGACTCGATCGCCTCGATCTTCGCCAGGACGTGCTCGGCCTGGCGCAGCGAGGCGGCGTCGATCAGGCGCCCGTCGAGCGAGACGGCGCCCTTGCCGTCGCGGGCGGCCTGCTCCATCGCCGCGACGATCCGCCGCGTGCGCGTCGCGAGCTGCTCGCCGGGCGTGAAGACCTCGTGCGCGAGGGGGATCTGCGACGGGTGGATCGCCCACTTGCCCTCGAAGCCGAGGATCGCGGTCCGGCGGGCCGCGCTGACGAAGCCCTCCGGGTCGCCGTAGTCGCCGTACGGCCCGTCGATCGGGCGCAGCCCGTTCGCGCGGCAGGCGACGGCGATCCGCGACAGCGGGTAGTGCCACTGGTCGCCCCAGTGGCGCTCGCGGTCGCCGTCGGCGTCGGGGTCGGTGAGCGTCGCGTACCACGGCTCGGCGCCGCCGATCTTCGCGACGTGGCTCTGGATCGAGGCCGAGTAGTCGGCGACGCCGAAGACCATCGCCTCCATCCGCGCCGGGCAGGCGGCCGCGATCTCGTCGACGTTCAGCATGCCCTTGGCGGTCTCGATGAGGACCGAGATCCCGAGCCGGTGGCCGATGCCGGTCGCGTCCTCGATCTGCGTCAGCAGCGTGTCGACGAGGTGCACGTCGCTCGCGCACGACGCCTTCGGGATGACGATCGTGTGCAGCATCGAGCCGGCCTGCTCCACGACGTCGACGATGTCGCGATAGCAGTAGTGCGTGTCCAGCCCGTTGATCCGCAGCGAGATCGACGCGGAGCCCCAGTCCTGCTCGCCGAGCGCGGCGATGACGTTGCGGCGCGCCTGCTCCTTGTCGTCGGGCGCGACCGCGTCCTCGAGGTCGAGCATCACGTAGTCGGCGCCGGCGGTCGGAGCCTTCTCGAGCATCCGCACGCTGATGCCCGGAACGCAGAGCTCGCTGCGGTGAAGTCGCTGTGCTGCCGTCATCTGGTCCTCTCGGTCGGGGTCGTGTCAATGGTCGGCGTGGTGCGCATGCCGTGCTCGATCGCCTCGATCAGGCGCGGCCTGAGCGCGTCGGCGGGGACGATCTCGGTCACCGAGCCGACCTCGACGGCGCGCTCGATCGAGTGGATCGCGTCGAAGCGCGCCGCGAGCTCGCTCGTCTTCTCGGCCCGCACCGCGCCGAGCAGCGCGGCGCGCTCGGCGCGCAGGCGCTGGAGGTCCGCACCGCTCGCGCCGTCGATCCGCCGCTCGATCGCCACGACGCGCGGGTCGCGGCGGGTGGCCGTCACGACGTCGCGCGCGAAGACGACGCCGGCCGCCGCCGAGCCGCCGATCACCGAGGCGCGGGCGCCCTCGACGGCGATCGCTCGCAGGCCGTCGTTGAGCTTCTGGGAGAAGACGACGAACGCGCCGCCGTGGTAGCGCGAGATCGCGCAGAAGACGATCGGGCCGGCGAAGTTCACGACCGCGCGCCCGATCTCGGCGCCGTACTCGAGCTGCAGCTGGCGCATCGAGTCCGGTGAGCCGTCGAAGCCGGCGAGGTTGGCGAGCACGACGAGCGGGCGGCGCCCGGCGACGGAGTTGATCGCCCGCGCGACCTTCTTCGACGAGCGCGGGAAGAGCGTGCCGGCGTTCCAGCGGTCCGGGCCGTCCGCCGGCAGCGGGCCGAAGCGGTCGACGGGGCGCGACTCGGTCCCGATCAGCGAGACCGGCCAGCCCCCGAGATGGGCGTCCCAGACAACGGCGGTGTCGGCGTCGCGCATCTGCGCCCAGCGCTCGAGCGGCTCGTGGTCGGCGTCGGCGACGGCCCGCATCACCGAGCGGATGTCGAACGGCTGCTTGCGATCGGGGTTGCGCGCGTCCGACAGGACGTCGCCGACCGTCGCGAGCTCGGACTCCGGCAGCCGGTGCGGCGCGCCGCGGACGTCGCGGTCGACGGGATCGGCGCTCGCGGCGCGGCGCGGGAACCGCTCGCCCGGCGCGACGTACGCGTGCTCGTAGTAGCGCAGCAGCGTGCCGCAGGCCGCCGGCAGGTCGGGCGCCCAGTACTGCGCCTGCCCGTTGGGACCCATGATGCGCTCGAAGCCGCCGATGCCGAAGTTGTCCTCCGCCGAGACGCCGCCCGCGAAGTCCAGCGCCGTCTTGCCGGTCAGCACCATCGCGCTGTCGGGCGTCATCACGAGGATGCCGCGCGTGTGCATGAGCATCGTCGCCTCGGCGTTCCAGTACGGCTGCGCGCCGACGTTGATGCCCGTCACGACGACGTTGATCTCGCCGCCGGCCTGCGTGAACTCGATGATCCGCCGCAGCGCGGCGGCCACCCAGTCCATGTTCTCGGTGCCCGAGTCCATCGCGATCCTCGCGCCGGAGGAGAGCGCGAACCACTCGAGCGGAACGCCGAGCCGCTCGGCGAGGTCGAGCGCCGCGACGATCCGCCGGCACTCGGGCTCGGCGACCGATCCGAGCGCCTTCGTCGGGTCGCCGAGCAGGACGACGCGGCGCATGCCCTCGGGGTGGCGGTCGGTGAACGAGCGCACGATGCCGGCGACGATCCCGGCCCGGTTCGTCGCCGGCGCTCGCTCGACGGCGACGAGCCGGCCGTCGTCGTCGAGGTCGTGCTCGACGAAGTCGCCGGCCGGCACGCCGCGGGCGCGGTCGGGGTGCTCGGGCGCGAGCAGCTTGACGATCTCCGCCGGGTGCACCGTCCCGCGGCGGCGCGCCTCGACGATCCGCCGCGTGCCCTCGTCGAGCGTCTGCAGCGGGCGCGTCGCGGGCTCGTCGAGCTCGGCGAGGACGGCCCGGCCGGCGGGCGCGAGCAGTCGCAGCTCGCGTTCGCGCGCGATGCCGTCGTGCGGGTCGGCCAGGCGCCCGCGGATCGTCACGAGCTCGATCCCGAGCCCCGCGCTCGCCCGCGCGTAGCGATCGATCAGCCCGGCGGCCGCCTCGAGGCCGACGTCGACGACCGGCCACAGGCCGAGCACGACGCGGTTCCACATCGGGCGCTCGCGCGGCGGCCGCGCTCCCTGCGCGCGGCGCAGCGACTCGAACGCCTCCGACAGCATGTGCTCGAGCTCGGGCAGCGCGACGATGTGCCCGCCCGCCTCGCGCACGACGGTCAGCTCGCGCACCTCGGCGAGGGCGAACAGCCGCTCGTCGCGCGGATTGGAGCGCCCGACGCCGCGAAACAGGTAGACGTCCGGCCCGGACGGCTCGCGCGCGAGCTCGAACTCCGACAGGCGCCAGAGCTCGAGCCGCTCGGCGACCTCGGGGTGCAGGCCCTGCAGGCCGCGGTCGACGGCGAACCCCCCGCTCGGCGCGCGGCGCAGGGTGACGACGCGGTCGGCCGGCATCCCGTCCGTCGGCGCGGGCGGCTCGAGCGCGACGCGCTCGAGCGCCGGTCCCGGCCGCGCGCGCTCGAGCGCCGCGATCAGGTCCGCGGCGAGCGCGTCGCCGTCGTCGCCGGGCGGGGCGTAGAGGTCGACGGCGACGGTCTCGGCGCCGGCGCTCGCCGTCCGGGCGGCGATCGCCCGCGCGAGCTCGTCGACGCCGTGCTGCGCGACGACGCCCGCGACGAGCAGCCGGCGCCGGCCCGCCAGGTCGTACGCCGTCGTCGTCAGCGCGACGCCCGCGTGCTCGCCGGTCGCAAAGCCGGCGAGCTCGCGGGCGCGGTAGCGGCGCCGGGTCAGCAGCTCGAGCAGCTCCGCGCGCTGCTCGGGCGCGGCCGCGCGCAGGGCGCCGATCAGCAGCGTCGCGAGCGACTGCGGGCAGGCGACGATCGCGGCGCGGTGCGCGGCCCGGTCGTCGCGG
>JAUYGN010000065.1 GCA_030690545.1 Solirubrobacteraceae bacterium | reverse complement strand
GGGGGCGCCATCACGCCGCCGCCCATCGCGGCCGCCGCCGGAAGCGAGGCGGCAGCGGCCTCGGCGGCCGCGATCGCGCGCGGCGACGGGATCCGCGACGCGGCCGCGTCGAGCGCGGCGACGAACTCGTCGGCGTCGCCGAAGCGATCGGCGGGCTGCTTGGCGAGCGCCTTCAGGACGACCGCCTCGAGCTCGGGGGTGACGAGCGGGTTGATCTGGCTCGGCGGGATCGGTGCCTCGCTGACCTGCTTGAGCGCGATCGTCACGGCCGAGTCGGCCTCGAACGGCACCCGGCCGGTGAGCAGCTCGTAGAGGATGATGCCGATCGAGTACAGGTCCGAGCGTGCGCCGACCGCGTGCCCCTGCGCCTGCTCGGGCGACAGGTACTGCGCGGTGCCGAGAATCGATCCCGTCTGCGTCATGTCCGACGCGCCCGCGCGGGCGATGCCGAAGTCGGTGACCTTGGCGCGATCGTCGCCATCGACGATGACGTTCTGCGGCTTGAAGTCGCGGTGCACGATGCCGCGGCGGTGCGCGAAGCGCGCCGCGCGCAGGACCTGCACGGTCAGGTCGACGGCGCGCTGCAGGTCCAGCGGCCCGTCGGCGACGATGATGTCCTTCAGCGTGCGGCCGGCGACGTACTCCATCGCGATGTACGACGTGCCGTCCCACTCGCCGCGGTCGTAGACGGCGACGATGTGCTGATGCGCGAGGCCGGCGGCCGACGAGGCCTCGCGCTTGAAGCGCTCGACGAACTCCTCGTCGGCGGCGAAGCGCCCGTGCAGGATCTTCAGCGCCACGTCGCGGCCGAGCTGCAGGTCGGCCGCGCGGTAGACCTCGGACATCCCGCCCGAGCCGAGATGGCCGCTGATCCGGTAGCGCTCGTCGATGACGGCGTCGTCCTCGAGCTGTCTCATCGCGAGGACCGGCCTTCCGGCTGCGCGCCGGCGGTGGGCGAGCAAGGGCGCGCGGTCATCGCAGCAGCGACTCCATGACCCGCTTGGCGATCGGGGCGGCGACGATGCCGCCCTGCGCGCCGACGATGTTCTCCAGCGTGACCGCGATCGCGACCTTCGGGTTCGAGCGCGGCGCGAAGCCGACGAACCACGGCTGGTTGAGGTTCTGCGGGATGTTCAGCTCGGCGGTGCCGGTCTTGCCGGCGACCTCGATGCCCTGCAGCGCGGCGGCGGTGCCGGTTCCCTCCCGCACGACGTTGCTCATCATCTGCGTCAGCTGCGCGGCCGACTCCTCCGACATCACCCGCTCCGCCTCCTCGGGCTCGACGCGCTCCACCGTGCGCCCGTCCTCGTCGACGATCCGGCTGGCGATCCGCGGCTCCATCCGCATGCCGCCGTTGGCGATCGTCGCGACGACGCTCGCCATCTGCAGCGGCGTCACGCGCAGGCGCTCCTGACCGATCGCGACGCGGCCGATGTCGACGTCGCCCGAGTCGACGTCGAGCAGCTCCTGCTCGGCGTCGTAGACGCCGCTGGGAAGCATCTGCTCGTCGGGATAGTCCATCGGCGGGTCGCTGCCGAAGCCGAAGCGCTCCATGTACTTCGCCATCTCGCCGTCGCCGAGCTGCTCGGCGACCCGCGCCCAGACGGTGTTGACCGAGTTCGTGAGCGCTGTCGTCAAGGTGATCGATCCGAATTGCGCATTGGAGAAGTTGTTCAGCGGTACACCCGAGACGACGATCGGTGACTCGCCCGACACGGTCGATTCGGGCGTGAACTGTCCGCTGTCGAGCGCCGCCGCGGCGGTCACGACCTTCATCGTCGAGCCCGGCGCATAGCCCGCCTGCGTCGCACGGTGAAAGAGCGGCGAGTTGTCCTCGCGGTTGAGCCGGGTGAACGTCTGCGGGTCGCGCAGGGCGTTGGGGTCGAAGCCCGGCGTGCTCGCCATCACGCGCACCTTGCCCGTCGCCGGCTCGAGCGCGACGACCGAGCCGCGCCGGCCGCCGAGCGCGTCGAGCGCGACCTGCTGCGCGCGGGAATCGAGGTTCGTGACGATGTTGTCGCCGACCTGGCGCTTGCCGCTGAGGTCGTCGACGATCGACGACAGCTCGGTGCCCGCTCCCGCGAGCTCGTCGTTGCGCGACTTCTCCAGCCCGGCGCGGCCGATCGTCAGCGCGTAGTCATAGCCGAGCACGTGCGAGAAGCGGCGCGCGAGCGGGCTGTAGCGGCGGCTGTAGATGCCGTCGTCGCCGCGCACCGAGCGCGCCAGCAGCGAGCCGTCGCGGGCGCGGATCGCACCCCGCTTGACGAGCGCCTGCTTGAGCAGCGGACGCTGGTTGAGCGCGTTCTCGCGGTACTCGTCGGCGTTGATGACGCTGTTGTAGCTCGTCATGCCCGCGAGCGCCGCGAACAGCACGAGCACGAGCACGAACAGCTTGAGGATCGGTGCGTTCATGTCGCCATCGCTTCCCGGCGCGCGCGGTCGGAGACGAGCAGCAGCAGCGCGAGCAGGATGAAGTTCGCGACGATCGACGAGCCGCCGTAGGAGATGAACGGCAGCGTCACGCCGGTCAGCGGGATCAGCTTCGTCACCCCGCCGACGATGACGAAGACCTGCAGCGCCAGGACCACCGTCAGCCCGGTTGCCAGCAACTTGGAGAACGAGTCCGTCGCGAGCATCGCCGTCTTGAAGCCGCGCTGCACGATCAGCAGGTAGACGAGCAGCACCGCGACGGCGCCGAGCAGCCCGAGCTCGTCGGTGATGACGGCGTAGATCAAGTCGGTGTGCGCGGCCGGCAGCAGCGGCGGATTGTCGCCCAGTTGGACGAGCGCCGCGCCGAACCCCTGGCCGAAGAAGCCGCCGTCGGCCTGCGAGAAGATCGACTGCGCGATCTGGTAGCTGCCGCCGACCTCGCGCTCGTAGAGGTCGGGGTCGAACGGGTTCAGCCAGGCGTCGACGCGCGCCTCGATCGTCGGGCGGACCGCATACAGGACGCGCGCCCCGAGCGCGAACAGCCCGAGCCCGATGACGACGAACGAGATCCGGTTCGTCGCGACGTAGACGAGCGCCAGGAAGCCGCCGAAGAACATCACCGACGAGCCGAGGTCCTGGATCACGAACAGCAGCGCCATCGCGGTGCCCCAGACGGCCAGCAGCGGCCCGAGGTGCTTGAGCGGGGGAAACGTGATCCCCGCGAAGCGGCGCGCGCCGACGACGAGCACCTGGCGCGTGTCGCGCAGGTAGGACGCGAGGAAGATGACGATCGCGATCTTCGCGATCTCCGCCGGCTGGAAGGAGATCGGCCCGGCGCTGAAGGAGAGATAGGCGCCGTTGACGGGGCTGCCCAGCCGTGGCAGCAGCAGCAGGACGATGCCGCCGAGCGCGATCACGTAGCGGTAGCGCTCGAGGATGCGATGGTCGCGGCGCAGGGCGACGATCGTCACGGTGAAGACGATCAGCCCGACGACGAACCACTGCGCCTGGTCGCGCGCGAAGTCCTCGTCGAGGCGATAGAGCATCACGAGGCCGAAGCACGCGAGCACGGCGACGAGCGGGAACAGGTACGGGTCGGCGTCGGGCAGCGTCATGCGCAGCACGAGGTGCGCGGCCAGGCAGAGCGCGAGGAAGATCGCGCCGTACGTCAGCGACAGGTCCGACAGCAGGTCGTCGCGCTGGATGAAGACCGCCGCGAAGCCCGCCGTCAACAGCAGCGACGCCGGGATCAGCGCGAAGAGCTCGCGGTTGCGCGCGGTCACGTAGGCGGAGCGGTGATCGTCGTCGGGCGGGTCGCGCGGGTCACGGCTCGTCCTCGCTCATCGCGCCGCGATGCGGCCGCGCTCGAGCTCGCGGATCAGGTCGGATGCGTCGTCGTGGGAGCGCAGCGTGTGGTCGACGAGCTGCTCGCGGCGCGCGGGGGGCAGCGTCTGCAGCGGGACGCCGGAGACGTAGTTGACCCGGTAGAGGTCGATGCCGGCCGGCAGCGAGTAGGGCAGTCCGCGATAGAGCGTCACGAAGCCGTCGCTGTCGGAGCCGATGAAGTAGACGGCCTGGTTCGCGCTCCACGCCCCGAAGCTGAGCGGGATCAGGATCAGCGCGAGGATCGCGAACAGCTTGATCGCGCCGCCGCGGCGGCGGCGCTTGGACGCCGGCGGTGGCGCAGGAGCGTTGGGACGCAGCCGGCGGGCGCTCTCGGACGGCGCGGCGGCGGCCGCGGGAGGAGACGCCACCGCACCGGCGGCAGGCGCCACCTGCGACGCGTCCGGCGCGGTCTGCGTGGGCGGCGCGGAGGCGATCGCGGCCTGGACGTCGGCGGTCGTCAGGGTCGCCGCCGAGCCGCCCGCCGAGGTCGGCTGCTCGACTGCCGCATCGGCCTCGCCGCCGACCTCCTCCAGGCGGAACAGGACGACCGTGATGTTGTCGCGCCCGCCGGCCGCGTTGGCGGCGTCGATCAGCGCGTGCCCGGCGTCGCTCAGCGCGCCGCCGCCGCGCACGATCTCGGCAATCTGCGACTCGGGCACCATCGAGGTCAGGCCGTCGCTGCACAGCAGGTAGACGTCGCCGGCGACGCCGCGCCAGGAGAAGGTGTCGACGAGGACGTCGGCCTCGGGCCCGAGCGCGCGCGTGATGATCGACCGCTGCGGATGCTCGTCGGCCTCCTGCGCGGTGAGCTGCCCGCGACGGCGCATCTCCTCGACGAGCGAATGATCGTCCGTCAGGCGCGTGAACTCCTGATCGCGCAGGCGGTACGCGCGCGAGTCGCCGACGTGGGCGATCGCGACGTCGTGCACGCCGACGTGCGCGGCCGTGATCGTCGTGCCCATCCCGGCGTGCTGCTGCTCGGCCTGGGACATCTCGTGGATGCGCGCGTTGGCCGCCAGCACGCGCGCCGCGAGCAGCTCCTCGCCGCTCGCCGAGCCGTCCTCGTCGAGCGCGCGATCGAAGGCCTCGATCGCGATCCGCGAGGCGACCTCGCCGGCCCGTGCGCCGCCCATCCCGTCCGCGACGACGAAGACCGGCGAGCGGGCGAAGTACGAGTCCTCGTTCGCGCGCCGGGCGCGCCCGGTGTCGGAGTGCGCGAAGTGGTCGGTGGCGACGCGAAGCACTAGTGAGCCACTACGTTCCGTCGTCGTAGGTGAACGTGGAGTCGCCGATCCGGACGCGATCGCCGGCGTGCAGCGGCTGCGGGCCGCGCAGCAGCTCGTCGTTGAGGTAGGTGCCGTTCGTCGAGCCGAGGTCCTCGATCACGATGATCGTGCCCTGCCGCGTCAGGCGCGCGTGCTGCGAGGAGGCGAACGGATCCTCGAGTTGGATCTCGACGTCGCCGCGACCGAGCGTCGCGCCCTCGGCGACGTCATAGGACATGCCGCGCCCCAGGCCGGGCACGGACTCGACGACGAGCCGCGGGACGACGTCGTGGTCGCCCTCGAGTGCCGCCAGGCTCGAGGCCGGGTACATGCCGGTCGCGTCCGGTGCCGCGGTCGTCGCCACGCGCGGCCCGCCGAACGCACCGTGCCGCAGGTCCTTCAACGCGCTGCGCGACACCCACAGCAGGAAGAGGTAGAGCACGGCGAGGAAGGCGAACTTCAGGCCGACGGAGACCGGTTCGAGCATCTGATCGTTGAGCCTAGACCCTCCGTCTCCTGCGGGCCGTCGCCGGCGGTCGGCCTACTCGAGCTCGAAGGTCATGCTCGCGGTCCCCAGCGCGATCCGGTCACCGGACTGCAGCGCAGCGGGCCCGTCGGTGCGCTGCCCGTTGACGAGCACCCCGTTCGTCGAGCCGAGGTCGGCGATCGTCCAGCTGCCGGTGGCGCCGGGCAGCACCTGCGCGTGGCGGCGCGAGACGTTCGCGTCGGACAGGACGACGTCGCACTCGCGGCTGCGGCCGATCAGCGCGCCGCCCTGCGGCACGACGTGGCGGCGCCCCTCGGCGACCAGCAGCGCCCGCGTCGGGGGCCGGGCTCCCTGCACCTGCTCGACCTCGTCGCGGATCCGGCCGGCGGTCGAGTAGATCATCGTGTTGCCGTGATCCGCCTGCGCGGCCTCGTGCTCACCCGACCCCTCTGGCGGGCGCACGAGTCGCGTCTGGATGCCGAACTCGCCGAGCGACAGGCGCTCGTCGGTCCGAAACTCGATCTGCGGGCGTGACAGGAGCGCCAGGCGCTCACGGCGGGCGTGCTCGAGCAGGTAGCCGCTGAGCTCGTCGATCAGCGAATCCTCGAGCCCCTCCAGCCGAGACCGATCCTCCGGCGACAGATAGACGATGTACTCGTTGGGCACGTACGTCCGCGACAGCGACGCCGTCCTGTGCTCGTCCATCTCGCGTGCGAGCTTGCGCGCGACCTCGACCGGCCGCACCTCGGACTTGAAGACGCGCCCGAACGTTCCTTCGACGATGTCGGTGAGCCTGGCCTCGAGGTTACGTAGGACGCTCATCTGCCCCGGTCATGCTACGGATGACACATCCATGCGCAACGGTCGCCCGCGCTCACGCGCGGCCGCGCAACGCGCGGGCGGCGACCGCGACGACGCCGCCCAGCAGTGCGCCTGCGACGAGCCCGCGCGGCGGATCGAGCACGAGCGCCGCCGCGACGGCCTGCGTCGCGCCGGCGAGCGCGGCCGCCCAGGCCGCCACGCCGACGATGTCCAGCGCCGCCGAGCGGCC
>JAUYGN010000057.1 GCA_030690545.1 Solirubrobacteraceae bacterium | reverse complement strand
TGCCGCCGAACAGGTGTGCGCGAGGCATGCTACCCGCCGCGCATCGACCGGTGCGTTGGGTCGGGGGCGCAACCTCTGCCGATCTCGGGCCGGCGACGGCAGCCCGGTAGCCTGACCGGCGTCGTGTTCCTGCACCGCTCGGGGGTCCCACCATGCACATCGGTGCTGCTCGCTCCAGGCTCGCGGCCGCCGCGGCGTGCCTCGCGCTGACCCTGAGCGCCGCCTGTCAGGACGCGGGGACCGGGGCCGACGACGAGCCCGGCGCCGCCGAGGCCCAGCCTTCGAGCGGCTCGAACGGTGAGCCGGACGAGCCGCCCGGGGCCGTGGACCCCTGCACGCTGCTCGATCCGAGCGACTACCAGCAGTGGTCGCCGACCCCTCGGGTCGCGCAGCGCTCGCTGCTGATCGCGAGCAGCACCTGGTCGATCTGCGCGCTGCCGCCGACCGTCCCGCCGGGTCACGATCCCGCGAGCGCCAACCCGCCGGCCGAGCCCGTGCCGCTCGGTCGCCTGCGCCGGATCAGCGGCGGCCCCGGGCCCGACAGCCTGCGCGGAGGCTCGGGCGCCGACCGGATCGAGGGCCACGGCGGCGCCGACCGGCTCGTCGGTCGCGGTGGCCCGGACCAGCTCTTCGGCATGACCGGCCCGGACCGGCTCGTCGGCGAATCGGGTGCCGACTGGCTCGACGGCGCCTCGGGCGACGACGTCTTGCTCGGCGGGCAGGGCGAGGACGTCCTGATCGGCGGCTTCGGCCACGACCGCCTGTACGGCGGTCCCGGCAACGACCTGCTCTATGGCGGACCGGCGCAGGACCGACTCGTCGGTGGTCCCGGCGACGACGTCCTGCACGGCGGCTCGGGCGCCGACACGCTGCTCGGCGGCCCCGGCAACGACGTCCTCTACGCCGACTCCGGCCCCGACCGCCTGTTCGGGGGCCCCGGCGACGACACGATCTACGTCAACGACGGCGGGCGCCAGGAGCTCGTCGACTGCGGACCGGGCAACGACACCGTCGTGCTCGACCTGCCGGGTCGCAAGGGCGGCGTGTCGGATGCGCAGATGCTGCGCCAGGGGCGCGTGCGCGGCTGCGAGACCGTGCTCTACGCGGCCGCTCCGGCGCGCGATCCGCGTCGCGGCATCACCTGGCTCGGTCCGCGCGGCGGCGCCACGAAGCACGGCACGAGTCGCGACGATACGCTGCTCGGCAGCACCGGCGCCGACATCATCTACGGTCACGGCGGCGACGACGTCATCTGGGGCAACCAGCTGCACAACGACAAGAGCACGGCGCTCGATCGGCTGTTCGGCGGTGCCGGCAACGACACGATCTACGGCAGCCCGGGGCGCAACACGATCCGCGGCGGCGACGGCAACGACTACCTGCAGGGCGGCAGTGGGCGCAACACGATCTACGGCGGCCATGGCAACGATGAGATCCGCCTACGCGGCAACGGTCCCAACCGCGTCGACGCCGGTCCCGGCAACGACGTCATCCACGCCTACGCGAAGGGTGCGACGACGATCGACTGCGGACCGGGATTCGACACCGCCTACGTCGACAAGGACGACGTCGTCAGCGGCTGCGAGCGCGTGGTGCGCCGCTGACGTGAGACGCGGCCGGCGGATCGTCGCTCGGGCGGCGGCGCACGACGGGCTCGGGCAACCGGCGCACGCGCGGCGCCGGTCGATCATCGTCGTCGGCGTGATCGGTGTCGCGCGGCGAGTGGGGGTCGGCATCGCCGTTGCCGTCGTGGCGCTGTTCGCGCCCGCGCTGGCGCACGCTGCTGCGGTCGAGGTTCCCGAGCTTCCGCTTCCACTGCTGCCCGCTCCCGCTCCCGGTCCCTGCCCGGGCGCCGGCTCCTGCCCGTACGTCGCGACGTCGATCGTCGGCGATCGCGACGGTGGCGTCCTGCGCCTGCCCCAAGCGATCGCCGTTGCCCCCGACGGCACGACCTTCGTCGGCGACCAGTACTCGCACGCCATCCAGCGCTTCGCGCCCGACGGGCGCTTCGAGCTCGCGTTCGGGTCGTTCGGCCGCGGCGAGGGCGAGCTGCGCGGCGTCGGAGGGGTCGCGCTCGGCGCGGACGGCACCGTCTACGTGATCGACGCCGCCAGCAACCGTGTCCTGCGCTTCACGAGCGACGGCGCCTTCCTGGGATCGTTCGGCGCGCGCGGCAGCGGCCTGGGCCAGTTCAACTTCGGGCTCGGCCGGATCGTCAGCCAGGGCGCAGGCGGCGGGATCTCGGTCAACGGCGGCTCGGTCTACGTCGCCGACACGCTCAACCACCGCGTCCAGATCTTCGACCTCGACGGCTCGCGCCCGCGCGTGCTCGGCGCGCGCGGCCGCGCCGCGGGCCAGTTCGACACGCCGCAGGGCGTGTGGGCGACCGACAGCGCCGTCTACGTCGCCGACGACCGCAACCACCGCGTGCACGTCTTCAACCGCGACGGCACCTTCCGCAAGCGCCTCGGCCGCGGTCGAGGGTCGGGTCCCGGGCAGCTGGACTTCCCCTACGACGTCGCCGTCGACGCGGCCGGCTCGGCCTACGTCGCCGACAACATGAACCACCGCGTCAACAAGTACGACCGCAACGGCCGCTACGTGCGCAGCATCGGCAGCGGCTTCGGGAAGGGGCCGAGCCAGCTGGCGTTCGTCCGCGGCCTGACCGTCGCGCGCAACCAGGTCTACGTCACCGACACCGCCAACGGGCGCGTCTCGGTGTTCTCGGCCAACGGGCGGCTGTTGCGCCACATCGGGCGCGACGGCCGCGCGCCCGGCCAGTTCATCTCGCCGGCCGGCCTGTCGGCGACGCCCGACGGCGGTCTCGCCGTCGCCGACCGGCTCAACAGCCGCATCCATCAGCTGCGTCCCGACGGCGGCGTGCTCGCCGTCTACGGCGGCCTCGGCAGCGCCGCGCACAAGCTCGACCTCGCATCCGGCGTCGCCGTCGACGGCTTCTTTCGCAGCTGGATCGCCGACAGCGCCAACAACCGCGTCGTGCGGCGCAGCTTCCACGGCTCGCCCGAGACGACCTTCGGTGGTCCCGGCGCGCAGCCCGGACGCTACTCCGCGCCGGCGGACGTTGCCGTCGACGTCGACGGCAACGTGTACGTCGCCGACACCGGCAACGACCGCATCCAGGTGCTCGATCGCAACGGCGCGCGGCTGCGCACGATCGGCCCGCAGGTCTCCGCCGAGATCCTCCCGCTCAAGCGGCCCGGCGGCGTCGCCGTCAGCACTGCCGGCCAGCTCTACGTCGCCGACACCGGCAACGATCGCATCGTGCGCCTGGAGCGCGACGGGAGCTATCTGAGCGCGTGGGGCTCGCGCGACGGGGTCGGGCGGCTGAGCGGCCCGTCCGGCGTCGCCGTCGACGCCGCCGGCGACGTCTACGTCGCCGACAACGGCCATCACCAGATCGAGAAGTTCAGCGCCGACGGGCGTCCGCTGCTGCGCTGGGGAGAGCTCGGCCACGGCCCGGGGGAGTTCAACCGGCCCGAGGACGTCGCCGTCGACTGCAACGGCGTCGTGTCGGTCTCCGACCGCGAGAACCACCGCGTCCAGCGCTTCACGATGGTCGTGCCGTCGACCGCCGCGTGCCTGCCGACGCCGGCCCAGCCGCCGCAGCTCACGCTCGGCCTCGAGCGCCGCGCGGGTCTACTGCCGCGCGGCGGCGCGGTGCTGCTGGCGCGGTGCGAGCAGCGCTGCGACGTGCGCGTCAGCGCGACGCTGCGCTACCCGCGCGGCCGGACCTCGGCGCGCCTGCGGGTGGGCGACCGGACGCTGCGGGCGGGCTCGCGCCAGCGCGTGCGGATGCGGCTCAGCCGCGCCGACGCGCGCCGGCTGGCGAACGCGATGGGCGGTCGCAGCGGGCCACTGACGCTGCAGCTGAGCGTCCGCGCCACCGCGCCCGGCGCGACGTCGCGGACGACCGTCGTGCGGACCTACCGGGTCAGGCGCTGAGCGCGGCGCACGCCTCCCCATCGCAATGGCGCGTTGGCGCGCGTGCCCGTAAGAGAACTCTTACGGGGCGGTGAGGGCAGCTTGAGCGACATGCTGTTGCATGGTCAGGCATGAACGCTGATCCCCGTCGCTCGAACTTCCTCGCCGCGCTGCTCGGCGCGCTCGTCATCGCGATCCCGTTCGGCGGCCTCGCGCTCGCGGGCGTCTTCGACGGCAGCGACGCCGCTGTCTCCGACTCCCCGTCCGCCGCGGCCGGCTCGCCGTCCGGCGCCCCGCTCGCCGCGACCGATGTCTCCGCGCTCTATGACCGCGTCAGCCCCGGCGTCATCTCGGTCGAGGCGCGAGCGGGGGCTCGCGGCGGCAGTGGCTCGGGCTTCGTGCTGGACCGCGAGGGCTTCATCCTCACCAACGAGCACGTCGTCGGCGGCGCCGACAGCGTGCGCGTGCGCTTCGCCGAGGGCGCGCCCGTCAGCGCCCGCGTCGTCGGGACCGACCGCGCGAGCGACCTCGCGCTGCTGAAGATCACGCCCGGCGACCGGGAGCTCACGCCGCTCTCGCTCGGCTCCTCGGAGGAGCTGACGGTCGGCCAGCCGGTGATCGCGATCGGCAGCCCGTTCGGCCTCGAGGGCACGCTGACGACGGGCGTCGTGTCGGCGCTCGGTCGCTCGATCCCGGGCCTGGACAACTTCTCGATCGAGAATGCCGTGCAGACCGACGCCGCGATCAACCCCGGCAACTCGGGCGGCCCGCTGATCGACGGCGCCGGTCGCGTCGTCGGCGTCAACGCGCAGATCGCGACCGCGACGGGCACCAACGGCGGCGTCGGCTTCGCGATCCCGATCGACGAGGCGAAGCGGATCCTGCCGGCGCTGAAGCAGGGGCGGGACGTCGAGCGGCCCTTCCTCGGCATCTCGACCGGCGACGCCGAGACCGGCACGGGCGCCGTCGTCCGCGAGACGGTCGCGGGCGGACCGGCGGCCGAGGCCGGGTTGCGACCGGGCGACCGCATCGTCGCCGTCGCCGGCACCGAGGTCACGCGCTCGACGGACGTCGCGCCGGCGATCAGCTCGCGCGAGCCCGGTCAGGAGGTCGACATCCGGATCAGCCGCGGCGGCGACGAGCGGACGATCTCCGTCACGCTCGGCACGCGGCCAGAGGCGTCGTCGCGGCGCTGAGTCGCGTCGGGGTTGTGGTCGCCCACCCTACGCATCGATGTCCTGCGCAAGCCCCCGACATCGTGCTCTGCGGCATACTCGCGCGATCGTGCTCGGCCGCTCGCTCACTGCCGCTGCGCGCGTGCGCGCCCGCCTCGGCTCGGCGACGCCGCCACGCGAGGAGCTGATCGCGCGCCATGTCGCGGGCCGCTCGTTCGTCGACGTCGGCTGCTTGTGGACAATCGACGGCGCCCTCTGCTTCGCTGCCGAAGATGCCGGTGCGGCGAGCGTGACGGGTGTCGACGTGATGGGTCCGACGGAGCGCTTCCAGGCGGAGCTCATACGGCGGCGCTCGAGCGTTCGCTTCGTCCAGGGCGACCTGCACGACCCGGCGATCGTCGCAGCGGTCGGACGCCACGACGTCGTCTGGTGCTCGGGAGTGCTCTACCACGCTCCCCATCCGTTGCTGACGCTCGAGCGCTTGCGCGAGCTCACCGGCCGGACGCTGCTGCTGGCGACCGAGACCGTCGCCGAGACGCCCGGCCGCCGCAACACCTGCGTCATCGCGCCGGGTACCGCCGAGCACCCCAACGCCGCGCCGCCGGTGGGTCCGAACGCGGGCTACGGCCCGTGGTACTGGGGCATCTCGCGGTCCGCCCTGCGGTCGATGCTGCGGCTCACCGGCTTCACCGTCGTGGAGGAGTTCCGGACCCCGCTGCACATGACGGTCGTCGCGCGGTAGGGAGATATCCGCCGCCGGACTGGTCTGGGATGGGTCTCGTCAATCGCCCTGCGATGCAACGTCCAGGCGATCCCGAACGCCCCGGTTGTTCGCTGCCCGTATGAGCAGGTGATGAGCCCGGTCGCTTGCGCCGATGACCTCGAGCCTGGAGGCATGGCGCAGGTTGAGGATCTGCTTGACGATCTCGTCGACGAACGACGGTGTGCTGACCAGGATGCCCGTAAAGTCAACGCTCACGGTCTGTCCTGAGAGATCCTCGCGGAGTTCGCTCGTGAGCTGTTTCGCCTGATCGCGGGAACCCGCGTGCTCGGGGGTCTTGATCGTCTGCGCGCTCACCCTAGCCAGGGTACAGCGGCAGGCTGAGTGCGACGACAACGCCCGGAATCTCGCGGACAGGGCTTGCGTGGATGCCCTCGGCGTCGATGCGGACCATCGCTGCTCCACTGCGCACGTACATCCGGCCCTCGAGGCCGACGACTTCTTCCATGGTTGTCGACAACCCCTGTCCTCGTCCGGGATCGTCGCGTACGGATGTCACGAGATACTCGAGAGCGAGCCGGATCGCCTCGGCCGTCGTGCTGACGACCGACCGTGCTTGTCCGTGAACGGCGCCTGCCGGATCGCTACAGCGCGCCGCCCGCGACCGGCGGTGCCGTCGGGTCGGCGCCCTCGCTGGCCGGCGACTCGCGCGCGAGGTACTCCTCGGCGAGCAGCGGGTTCTCGCGCGCACGCTCGACGACCTTCAGCAGGTCGGACATCGACGCGACCTCCTCGACCTGCTCCTTGATGAACCACTGCATGAACTGCTCGCTCGTGTAGTCGCCCTCTTCGCGCGCGATCGCCGCCAGCGCGTTGATCTGCTCGCTGACGCGACGCTCCTGGTCGAGCGCGAGCGCGACGGGCTCGACGACGTCGCCGAAGCCGTTGCGCGGCGCGGCGACGCCGGGGATCGGTGCCTGGGCATCCGCGTCGAGCAGATACTGGACCATCATGAGGGCGTGGTTGCGCTCCTCGAGCGCCTGCGCGTAGAAGAACGCGGCCAGGCGGGGAAGCGTCTCGTCGTCGTAGTAGGAGGCGATCGCGAGATACTGCTGGGAGGCGGCGAACTCGTGACCGATCTGCTCGTTGAGGCGGTCGGTGAAGGCTTGTGCGGGCATGCGCTGACTGTACCCGTTAGGTATGACGCGTCTCAGCCGTTAGGCTGCCCTAATGAAGCTGCTGGTCAAGCCGAAGAGGGGATGCTGCAAGAGCAGCCCGCGCTGCAAGCGCTGCCCCGTCGTGACGAAGCGACTCGTCAAGCGCGGACTGGCGACGAAGCGCTCGGACGGCTTCGTCGTGATCGCGCCGGCGCTGACGAAGAAGCAGCTGAAGGCCGCGCGCAAGCGATAGCGGCGACGGCGCACGCCCGCGCCGGCTGGCGCGCGAGTACAGTCTGCTGCCTATGGCCACCTGCCTCGTCACCGGTGGCGCGGGATTCCTCGGCTCGCATCTGTGCGACGAGCTGCTGCGCCGCGGCCATCACGTCGTCTGCGTCGACAACCTCGAGACCGGCTCGCTGCACAACATCGAGCACATCCGCGTGCCGGAGTTCGAGTTCCTGCAGCTCGACATCGTCCAGCCGTACTTCGTCGAGCGTCCGATCGACGTCGTCTACCACCTCGCCTCGCCGGCCTCGCCGATCGACTACCTGCGCCTGCCGCTGCACACGCTCAAGGTCGGCTCGCACGGCACGCACCACACGCTCGGCCTGGCCAAGCGCCACCGCGCGCGCTTCCTGCTGGCCTCGACGAGCGAGGTCTACGGCGACCCGCAGGTGCATCCGCAGAAGGAGAGCTACTGGGGCCACGTCAACCCGATCGGACCGCGCGGCGTCTACGACGAGGCCAAGCGCTACGCCGAGGCGCTGACGATGGCCTATCACCGCCAGCAGGGCGTCGACACGGCGATCATCCGGATCTTCAACACGTACGGGCCGCGGATGCGCCCGCACGACGGCCGCGCGATCCCGACGTTCATGCGCCAGGCGCTGCAGAACCGCTCGATCACGGTCTTCGGCGACGGCAGCCAGACGCGCTCGTTCTGCTACGTCGACGACCTGATCCGCGGCATGATCGCGCTCTCGGAATCCGGCCAGCACCACCCGATCAACATCGGCAACCCGCACGAGTTCACGCTCCTGCAGCTCGCTCACGAGGTGATCGAGGTGACCGGCTCGAGCTCGGAGATCATCTTCGAGGCGCTGCCGACCGACGACCCGCAGGTGCGCCAGCCCGACATCACGCTCGCGCGCGACCTGCTCGGCTGGGGGCCGGAGATCGAGCTGCGCGAGGGGCTGCAGCGCACGCTGGAGGCGTCGGGCGCCGACGCGCTCGTGGGCCGCGGGGGCGCCTGATCACGGCAGCGCCGGACAGCAGGCCGCGCGGGCGGCGCGCGACGGGCTGGCGCGCAGCCGGAACATCTGCGATCGTGCGGCGTTAGAGCAGGGGATGCCCACGACGGAGAAGCCACGGCACGGCGCACCCGAGACGGCTGCATCGACGACGCCGCCGGAGTTCTCGCTGTCCGATCGCGACGTGCGCCGCAAGCGCCCGCCGGTGCTGTCCTTCGTGCTCAAGCTCGACACGCTGCGCGGCTTCCTGCGCGTCGGCGCGCTGTTCATGCTCGACGCGATCGGCGTCTACATGGCGATCCTGACGGCGCTGTGGCTGAAGGCCGGGCTGCTCAACGGCGTCTGGGCGCCACGTGCGCAGGGGGCCGCGACCGACGAGCTGTTCAACTTCGCCTGCCTGCTGACGGTGCTGCTGTTCGCCCGCTCGGGCCTGTACGCGGCGCGCGGCGAGCGCCCGGGCATGTCGCGGATCGTCTCCTCGCTGGCGCAGGTCGCGCTCGTCGCGCTGATCTACGCCGCCGCCAGCGGCCACGAGTTCAGCTCGTACTACATCTTCTACGGCTCGCTGTTCTTCGCCGTCATCTACGTCTCGCTGCTGCGCCTGGGCTATGAGAAGACGACCGGCGCGCTGCTGCGCGCGGCCGGCTACCAGCGCCGCGCGGTGCTCGTCGGCAGCGGCGCGCACATCGAGGCCGTCGGCCACGCGCTGCGCGACGCGGCACAGCCGACCGTCAAGGTCGTCGGCTTCATCTCGCTGACGCCGCGGCCCAACAACGGGCTGCTGTCGCTCGGCACGCTCGAGGAGCTCGCCCAGGTGATCCACCGCCACCGGATCGACGAGGTGATCATCGCCGACCCCGACTTCCCGCAGCCGCAGGCCGTCGAGCTCGTCGACGTCGCCCACAGCGCCGGGGTGCGCGTGCGGATCGCTCCGTCGACGATGGAGCTGCTCGTGCACCGCGCCGAGTTCGTGCCCGGCGAGGCGGTGCCGCTGTTCGAGCTCAAGCCGCCGGTCTTCGAGGGCTTCGACTTCTTCGTCAAGCGGACGTTCGACCTGCTCGGCTCGCTGCTGCTGCTCGTCGCGCTCAGCCCCGTGCTCGCGGCGAGCGCGCTGATGGTGCGGCTCAGCTCGCGCGGGCCGATCATCTACCGCTCGATGCGGCCGGGCATCGGCGGCACGCCGTTCGCCTGCCTGAAGTTCCGCACGATGTACCGCGACGCCGACCAGCGCCAGGCCGACCTCGAGTCGCTCAACGAGGCGACGGGCGCGCTGTTCAAGATGCGCGACGACCCGCGCATGACGCCGGTCGGGCGCTTCCTGCGGCGCTACTCGCTCGACGAGCTGCCGCAGCTGTTCAACGTCGTGCGCGGGCAGATGTCGCTCGTCGGCCCGCGCCCGCTGCCAGAGCGCGACTTCCAGCGCCTCGAGGAGTGGCACAAGAAGCGCTACCTCGTGACGCCGGGGATCACCGGCCTGTGGCAGGTGTCGGGACGCTCGGAGCTGGACTTCGACGACCTCGTGCGGCTGGACTTCCTCTATCTCGAGCGCTGGTCGGTCTTCCTGGACCTGAGCATCCTCGTCAAGACCGTCCCGGCCGTCTTCACGCGTCGCGGCGCCTTCTGAGATGAGGAGCGCCCGACCCGTGCGCTCCGGCGTGTGACCCGACATCGGCGAGCGGCGATCGGGGCCGTCTTCGCGTTCGTCGTCGTCGCCTGCGCGATCTATCTCGCGCGCGGCGGCGCCGATGCCGAGCCGCTGCCCGGTCAGCCGCTGCGCACGCTTGCCAAGTCCAGTGGCCTGGAGCTGGGAACCGCGGTCCGCGCCGACGTCCTGAAGCGCAACCGCGCCTACCGCCAGCTCGTCGCCCAGCAGTTCTCGACCGTGACGCCGGAGAACGAGATGAAGTGGGGATTCGTCGAGCCCGAGCGCGGGTCGTTCGAGTTCGGCCCCGCGGAGGACGTCATCGAACGCGCCCGCGAGGCCGGTCAGAAGATCCGCGGCCACACGCTCGTCTGGCACTTCCAGCTTCCGGACTGGGTCGGCGAGCTCGGCGCCGGCGAGCTGCGGGCCGCGATGAAGGAGCACATCGAGCGCGTCGTCGGCCACTTCAAGGGCGACGTCGGCGTCTGGGACGTCGTCAACGAGCCGATCAGCGACCGCGGCGGGCTGCGCCCCTCGGTCTTCCAGCGCAAGCTCGGGCAGGGCTACATCGCGCGCGCCTTCCGGCTCGCGCGCGCAGCCGACCCGGGCGCCAAGCTGTACCTCAACGAGATCGGCGCGGAGGGCGTCAACGCGAAGTCCGATCGCCTCTTCGAGGTCGTCTCGGGCCTCAAGCGCGACGGCGTGCCGATCGACGGCGTCGGCTTCCAGGTGCACGCCAACCTGGAAGGCCTGCCGGACAGCTTCGTCGCCAACATGCGCCGCTTCGCCGCGCTCGGCCTCGACATCGCGATCACGGAGGCCGACGTCGGCCTGAAGATGCCGCCCAGCGCGGAGGACCTCGAGGCGCAGGCGCGCGTCTACGAGCAGATCGTCGGCAGCTGCCGCGCCGTCTCGTGCAAGTCGCTGACGTTCTGGGGCTACACCGACGGGCGCTCGTGGATCTCCGAGACGCAGGCCGGCATGGGCGCCGCGACGCTGCTCGACGATCAGCTCGTCGCCAAGCCGGCGTTCTTCGCCGTGCAGCGCGCACTCGGCGGCTGAGCCGCCGCGCCGATCCCGCGATAATCGCCGCGTGGCCCACCGCTACCTCTTCGAGCAGATGGTCCGGCGCGAGCTGCGCCAGAAGTACCGCGGCTCGGCGCTCGGGGTGCTCTGGTACCTGATCAACCCGCTCGTGCTGATGGGCGCCTACTACCTCATGTTCGGCGTCATCTTCGACCAGGCGTCCGAGCCCGACTACCCGCTGTTCCTGCTCGTCGGGCTCGTCGTGTGGGTGTTCTTCAACCAGGCGGTGATGAGCGCGGCGCCGTCGCTGCTCGACCAGGGCGTGCTGATCCGCAAGGCGCGCTTCCCGCGCGAGATCATCCCGGCGTCGGTCGTGTCCGTGCAGCTCGTCACGTTCCTCGCGCTGATCGCGCTGCTGGCGCCGATCACGATCGCGATCCGCGGCACGCTCGACGTCGCGCTGCTGCTGCTGCCGTTCGTGCTCGCCTGCCTGTTCGCGTTCATCCTCGGCTTGGCGTTCGCGGTCAGCATCCTGCACGCCTACTTCCGCGACGTCGCGCCGATCCTGTCGGCCGCGCTGCTGCCGTGGTTCTTCCTGTCGCCGATCTTCTTCCGGCCGCAGTCGATCACCGAGCAGGCCACCGCGCGCTTCGTGCTGGAGTGGGTCAACCCGATCGCCCCGTACATCGGGGCGATCCGCGACGTCATCTACGGTGGCGTCGTGCCGAGCGCCCCGCAGCTGACGTACGTCGTCGTCATGGCGGCCGTCGTGCTGGCCGGCGGGCACCGGCTGTTCCGGCGCCTGCAGGGCGAGCTGGCGGTGGTCGTGTGAGCGGGACGGCCCGCCGATGACCTACGACGAGAGCCTGCGCCCCGGCGAGATCGTGCTCGAGCACGCCTCGCGCGCGTTCAGCGTGCGCGCCGATCGCGGGCGCACGCTGAAGGAGATGCTGATCGGTCGCAAGCGCGCCGGCGGGCCGGCGCCGGTGCAGGCCATGCGCGACGTCTCGCTGCGGATCGAGCCCGGCGAGACGGTCGGCATGGTCGGGCGCAACGGGGCCGGCAAGTCGTCGTCGCTGCGCGTGCTGGCCGGGATCGTGCCGCTGAACTCGGGGCGCGTGGGCTGCGGCGGGCAGGTCGTCTCGCAGCTCGAGCTCGGCGCCGGCTTCGGGCGCGACTTCTCCGGTCGCGAGAACATCTTCCTCAACGGCGCGCTGCACGGCCTCGTCAAGGAGCAGATCGAGGAGCGCCTCGAGGCGATCATCGCGTTCTCCGAGCTCGGCGACTTCATCGAGGCCCCCGTGGCGACATACTCGTCGGGGATGTTCCTGCGCCTCGGCTTCGCGATCGCCGCCCACCTCGATGCCGACGTGCTGCTGATCGACGAGGTGCTCGCCGTCGGCGACGAGGCCTTCCAGCGCAAGTGCGAGGCGCGCATCGCCGAGCAGATCGCCGCCGGCGCGACGCTCGTGCTCGTCTCCCACGACGCGTCGCTGATCGAGCGCACCTGCCGGCGGCTCGTCGTGCTCGACGGCGGCCGCAAGGTGTTCGACGGGCCGGTCGCGGAGGGGATGCCCTTCTACCACCGCCTGATGGGCACCGCCGAGCCGGTGGCGTCGTCGTGAGGCCCGAGGAGGCGCTCGACGCCGCACGCGCGGCGGCTGCGGCACGCGACGATCCGCTGCCGGCGGGGATCTCCGTCGAGCCGACCGAGCGCGTCTCGATCGAGCAGCTGATCGAATGGGCGAACATCGAGCCCGACGTCGACCTGATGCGCTCGACGCGCGCGCTCGGGCGGCCGATCACCTGGGTCAAGCGCAAGCTGATCCACGTCCTGCGCCAGTACCTGACCGAGCTGCAGGCGCAGCAGACGCGCTTCAACCTCAACCTGCTGATCCGCGTCGCCGAGCTGGAGGACCGCGTCGCGCAGCTCGAGGAGGCGCGCGACGGGGACGGCGCGGCGGATGGCGACGCGGACGGGGCGATCGCGAGCGGCGGCGCGGAGCGTGATCGTTCCGGCGGCGGGCGGGCCGAGCGTTGAACGTCCACCAGGTGCTCAGCGGCGCCGGCCCCTACGACGCGGTCACGACGCAGGCGCTCGCGTTTCGCGACCTGTTCTGGGCCTGGGGCTGGGGCGGTCGCGACTTCGCCGCCGACATCGATCCGCGGATCGGCGACCGGATCGCGCCGCTGCGCTCGCTGCACGCCGGCACGATCGCGGCCGACGACGTGCTGCTCGTGCACTACTCGGCCTACGCGCCGAAGCTCCGCGCCGTGCTCGAGATGCCCCAGCGCAAGCTGCTGATCTCGCACAACATCACGCCCGCGCGCTGGTTCTGGGACCACGACCCGCAGGCCGGCGTCGTCTGCGCGCTCGGGCGCAAGCAGCTGCCGGAGTTCGCGGCGGCGGCCGACGTCGCCGCCGGCGTGTCGCTGTACAACGCGCGCGAGTTCGGCTCCGACGTCGTGATCCCGATCCTCTTCGACCCGGACGCGCTCGGCCGGCCGGCCGAGCAGGATCCCTCCGATCCCCCGACGATCCTCTTCGTGGGACGGCTCGCGCCGCACAAGCGCCAGGACGCCGTGATCGGCGCCTTCGAGCTCTATCGCCGCCGTCACGCGCGCAACGCGCGGCTCGTGCTCGTCGGCGCGCCGATCAACTGGGGCTACGACGCCGCGATGCGCGAGCTCGCCGAGGAGCTGTCGCCGGGCAACGTGACGATCGAGTCGGGGCTGACGCGCGAGCAGCTCGCCGAGCGCTGGCGCTCGGCGCACGCCTTCCTCTGCATGTCCGAGCA
Organism: Solirubrobacteraceae bacterium; assembly: GCA_030690545.1. Taxonomy (GTDB): domain Bacteria; phylum Actinomycetota; class Thermoleophilia; order Solirubrobacterales; family Solirubrobacteraceae; genus CADCVQ01. Next base: position 1,705 of record JAUYGN010000057.1, on the reverse strand, counting down.
CGAGGGCTTCTGCATCCCGCTGCTGGAGGCCTTCCACTTCGGCGTGCCGGTGATCGCGCGAGCGGTCGGCGGCGTGCCGGAGGTCGCCGGCGACGCGGCGCTGCTGCTCTCCGACGCCGACGACGAGAGCGTCGCGGCCGAGCTGCTCGCGTTCGCCGTCGGCAACCGCAAGCTGCGCGCGACGCTGCGCGAGCGCGGCGCGGCGCGGGTGGCGGCCTACGCGCCCGAGCAGACCGCGCGCACCCTGCGCGACGTGCTCGAGTCGCTCGCGGAGTGACCGGTCGCGCCGACGTTCGCGAACGGCATCGACGAGGGAGCGAGCCCGTAGGTCCGTGGCACCTGTTGGGCGGATATGGCCCAATGGCCGCCACGCGTCCTCCGGGGGACGCACCGAGACGGCGACGCGACGGCCTCAGCGCGGCCGGGCGACGGTGGTCGTGGTGGCGACGACGACCTTGCGGTCGGCGCGGCGGTAGACCTCCACCCAGGGGCCGGGCAGCGGCGTCCAGTCCCACCAGCTCCACCCGGGGATGCCCCTCAGCGGCGGGCGCCCGGCCAGCTGCCGCGCACGCGCACACGCGATCCGGTCGCGGCCGGAGATCACGTGCGCGGCGAGCCGCCGGCCGAAGCGCCGGACCGTGCCGCAGCTCTTCGTCGTCGTGCTGTGCGACGGCAGGCGCAGCGCGCGCGACGGCGGCTTGACGACCGGGGCTGCCCGCCGCGCGATGAAGTCCGCGTAGACGGCGGCGCCGGACCCCGTCACGTGGAGGCCGTCGCCGGCGAACACGCCGCGACCGGCGCTGTGGCGCTGCCAGTCGATCAGCAGCACCCGGTCCGGGTGGCGGCGGGCGATCGCCCGCATCGTCGCCCGGCTGGTCGCCGAGTTGGACGGGGTCACGAGCGCCAGCACGCGGTTGCGACCGACGATTCGCAGCAGTCGCCGGGCGGCCGGCGCGCTGACCGATCCGTTGGCGCCCAGCGCCACGACGACGAGGTGCGGCAGCGTCCCGGCGCGCTTGCGGGCGGCGACGATCGCGACGCCCTCGGCGAACTGGCGGCACCCCTTCGCATCGGTCTCGAGCCCCCTGCGGCCCAGGAGCGGGGTGGCGAGGATCGTCGTCGAGTCGCCGATCACCAGCGCGCCGCGCTGGCCGGGCGTGCGATCGCCTTGGGCGGCCGCGTGATGGCGGTCCCCGCAGGCGCCGGCCTCGGCCACCGATCCCAGGCTCGCTGCGAGCACGATCGACGCCAGCAGGACGGTACGCCGCGGGTGGTCGCGCCGGGCTGCGCGAGCGGGCGTAGCACGACGTCCGCTCCTCACCTGTGGGGCATGGATCCTCGGTCGTCCCGCCATTCGGTTCCCGCGCACAGAATGTAGGTTGCACGCGCGATGCGCAATCTGCTCCTGGCTGTCGCCGCTTCGGCCTTGGCCGCGCTCGTGCTCGCACCGGCTGCCCGGGCCGCCGCCGCGACCGTCGATCCGGCGACCGGCGCGGCCGGCCCCTCGCTGCGGATCGTGACCGCCGACCTGCGCCAGCTCGGAGCCGACCTGCAGCTGCGCCTGCGCTTCTCGCGCGGCGTCCCGGTGACGGAGATCGACTCCGCGAAGGGCCGCTTCGCCTGCCTCGTCCTCGGCCCGCTCGCGCCGACGCGGCGGCGGGTCTGCGTGAGCCGCGCGGCGGGGCGCCTGCGCGCCACGATGACG
>JAUYGN010000047.1 GCA_030690545.1 Solirubrobacteraceae bacterium | reverse complement strand
AGGAAAAACGATCGTTTTTTCGGGCGATATCGGCAATGATGCAGTCCCTATTTTGCCGCCTACCGAGCCAATTTCTGAAGCTGATGTTGTGATTTGCGAATCAACGTACGGCCATCGGCGGCACGAACCGACCGCCGAGCGTGAACGGAAGCTCGCGGAAATCATGCGCACCAGCGTGGGGAAGGGGGGAGTGCTGCTTATTCCCGCATTCTCGATTGAGCGTACCCAAGAAGTGTTGTACGCCATGAATAATATTTTGCAGCGAGATTTCCATACGCTCGTACCCATTTTCCTCGATTCACCGATGGCGATCCGCGCCACGCAGGTGTATCGCCATTATCAATCGTATCTGCAATTTGAACGGTCGATTTTAACCGAGCCTGACCGCGATTTTTTCGCTTTTCCGAATTTACGGGAAACACTCACCGTCGACGAATCAAAATCAATCGTAAATACTCATGGGCCTAAAATTATAATTGCCGGCGGCGGCATGATGAGCGGCGGCCGCATTATGCACCATCTTCTTAAGTATCTTTCCGATCCCGCCACAACTATTTTGATAATCGGCTATCAGGGCAAGGGAACTCTTGGGCGGGCGATTTATGAGGGAGCAAAAAAAGTGAAAATTTTCCGCGAAATCGTACCGGTCAAAGCGCAAGTGCAGGCCATCGGCGCGTTTTCAGCGCATGGCGATATGGATAAATTGACCCGTTGGCTTCGTCCCGAGAACGGCAAAATTCCCAGTCATGTCTTTCTGTCGCATGGTGATCCTGAAGCAAAAGAGGTATTTGCAGTGCATGTGCGCCACGAATTGCGCACAGAGGTGACTATACCAACGTATGGTATTGCCTATGAGGTATAATTATCTCTATTCTGTAGTCTGTAGACTGTAGTCGGTAGACTATTAAAATCCTCGCTATGCCGAGCCAAGCTCAAACAACGATAGAACAACTCGTCAAACCATTGGGAATAACTGTGAATGGAGCACAGCCGTGGGATATAAAAGTTCACGATGAGCGATTTTATTCGCGTGTACTTTGGGGCGGCTCACTTGCTCTCGGTGAATCATATATGGATGGGTGGTGGAATGCCGATAAGCTCGATGAATTTTTCTTTCGCATTTTAGCAAGTGATGTTCGTAAAAAGGTGCGCGATGCATGGCCGTCGATACTTGCCGCAGCAGGCGCGCGCATTTTTAATCCTCAAAAGGGCCGTCGAGCATTTACGATCGGCGAGGCGCATTATGATTTGGGCAACGATTTATACACAGCCATGCTTGATAAGCGTATGGCGTACACCTGCGGATATTGGAAAGATGCTGCCGATCTTGATGCGGCGCAAGAAGCGAAATTGGACATTGTTTGCCGTAAGCTTAAATTGCAGGCCGGCCAAACCGTACTCGATATCGGCTGCGGTTGGGGCAGTTTCTTGCAATTTGCGTCCGAACGATATGGAGTGCGCGGAGTGGGAGTTACTGTTTCCGCAGAACAGATGAAGCTTGCCCAGAAACGCTGCGCGGGACTGCCGATTGAAATTCGATTGCAAGATTATCGGGATATCGACGGATCGTTTGACCATGTGGTTTCCCTCGGCATGTTTGAACATGTTGGTTATAAAAATTATGACACTTTCATGCAAGTGGTGCGCCGTGTTTTGAAAGATGACGGGCTTTTTCTCTTGCACACGATCGGCGGCCGGCGGTCGGTAAAAAGTTTCGATCCGTGGATCGGCAAATATATTTTCCCCAATTCCATGCTCCCGTCGATTGCGCAAATCGCCCGCGCGGCGGAAGGGTCGTTTGTTATTGAAGATCTGCATAATTTTGGGGCCGATTACGACAAAACTCTTATGGCTTGGTATGAAAATTTTGAAAAAGCTTGGTCGACTTTGCAATCAAAATATGACGAGCGTTTCCACCGGATGTGGCGTTATTATTTGCTTGCATGCGCCGGCTCTTTCCGTGCTCGCATGAACCAGCTTTGGCAGATTGTACTGTCAAAAAACGGCGTGCCCGGCGGATATGGATCAGTTCGATAAGGATTGACAAAAAATAGGGGCAAGCTACTATAGAATCGGCCAGAAGACAGGAGGTTTTCATGGCTCGAAAGCGACCGGCAGTTCCTTCATCGGGTTCGAAGGGCACCATGACAGTTGCCGAAGCAGGCCGAAAGGGCGGTCTCATGGTTCGAGACACCCGCGGGCACGAGTTCTACGAGGAGATCGGCCGAAAGGGCGGCCATAAGGTCCGCGATCTCATCAACGCCGGAAAGCGCGCCATCGAAGAGAAGCGTCGAAAGTAGCTCAATTTCACGTCCACAAAATTCAAGGCACCCGGCACGGGTGCTTTTTCATTTTATTTCAGCCACAATTCCGCTTGACAAAATCTAAAAAATCCGATAGGATTGATCGAATGCTCTTTCCATCGAAAGGAGTACCATGAGCAATCGTTCGGTAGAACTGGTGCTGCATCCGCGGGAAGTGATTACCGCCAAGGAGGCGAAGCGATTTCCGCCGTTTTCGATCTTCGTTGACGGGTACGCAACGGGCGGTCCGTTCATGGATCGCGAAACGCCGCTTGCGAGCTTTGATCATCACAATGAAGTGATCCGATCGATTACGATGGCAACGTGGCAGCAGTTGCACCTCGCGACAACTGCCGAACTGTTTCAGGTGTTCCGGCGGGACGGAGTGCCCTATGCAGTCGTTCACGCAAACGACCCTGATCCTGATGTCTTCGGATCATGGTATTCGGTGAGCCGCTATCCGCACCACAACACGAGGCCAGTGCGGCGACTCATGGATGTTACCGGAAAACTCGACATGTTGGGCGGCTGGCTTCCGGATATTTCGCTTGATGCGCCGGTCCTGCGCCAACTGGCGTGGATTACCCAGCCGTACTGGGAATCTCGGCTCGACGGCGAATTGTCGCGCATGTCGGCAGCGGGCATGATTCGGGTCATTGAGGCAGGGTGCGCACGGATCGACGAGCATGTATTCGGGCGCGGCGGGGAAATTCCGCTCGATGGCGAACGGGTCGAGTACCGCGTTCTCTACCGCAGTCCGCACGGGTTTGCGGTAGTGGAGGAGCACGGCTTCTACGCCCGCATGAAAATGCGCGCCGATGGAATCCGGCACTTCATCAGCGTGCGCCCGGGCGCGGACCCGAGCCGCAAGCTGTACTCGAACGGATTCCTCACTATTTGGCCGAGCCGAGAGATTCCTTCCTTGCTGCGTCAGTTTGCCGTCTTGTCGGCGCGTGAAGCACGCGCCGGAGGAACCGCGATCTGGAACGGTAGCGACCTCATCGGCGGCGGGCCGTGGAACGGAAGCGTTCTTCCCATCGAAGCGGTCGTGGAAGAGCTTGAGGCGCTGTACGTCGAGCAATTGGCGGGATTGGTCAGCGACGCACGGACAGGGTAATACCTGTCCTTTTTCTTTTGGGCAATGCATTGACAAAATTAATTTTTTTCGCCAGAGTACAAATAGGAGGGAAACCATGGCAAACAGACTGGGAGAATTGCTGGTTCGCGATTCCTTGGTTGCGCCGGCTGCGCTCGCCGCAGCGCAGGCCGAGCAGGAGCGGACAGGCGAACGTCTCGGAGCGATTCTGGTGCGGCGCGGAGACCTTTCCGAAGATCTCTTGGTCGAATATCTGGCCAAGCAATACGGAGCCGAACGCATCAAGTTGGCTGATTTCGAGATCGATGCGGACGTGATTAAGCTGGTTACTCCCGATCGTGCGCGGCGGCTCCGGGCAATTCCATTGAAACGGCATGGGGGCGCGCTCATTGTCGTCACGGATGATCCGGCAAATGTTGACGTGGAAACCGAGCTCCGGTTTGCCACCAGCTTCAACATTACCGTCGTTGTCGCTTCCGACCGGGAAATCGACGAAACGCTGAAGCGCTATTACGACGATTCGATGTCGTATGCCGCGGCGCTCGAAGGAGTGAGCGAGGAAGATCTCGATATCGTCGTGGAAGACGATGGGGAAGTGGATATTACCTCTGCCAAGAAATCGGCCGAGGAAGCTCCCGTTGTCAAACTCGTGAATGCGATTTTGGTGAACGCCATCAAGCTTGGGGCATCCGACATCCACATTGAGCCGTATGAGAAGGCGTTCCGCTTGCGCTATCGCATCGATGGCGTGCTTCACGAGCAGCCGGCTCCGCCGTTCAAGCTGCGCGCGCCCATCGTGTCGCGGCTCAAAATTCTTGCGCAGGCAAACATCGCCGAGCGGCGCGTACCACAGGGCGGACGCATTAAGCTGAAGTACGAGGCGAAGAAGGAGATCGACTACCGCGTTTCCATTCTTCCCACCCTCTTCGGCGAAAAAATCGTGCTCCGCCTACTCGACAAGTCAAATCTGCAGCTCGATATGCGCAAGCTCGGCTTTGCCGACAAGCAGCTTGTGGCATTCAGCCATGCGGTGCACCAGCCGTTCGGCATGGTGCTGGTTACCGGCCCCACCGGCTCCGGCAAAACAACCACGCTGTACTCGGCCCTTTCCGAGTTGAATAAGGTAAGCGAAAACATTTGCACGGCGGAAGATCCGGTAGAGTATAACCTCTTCGGGATCAACCAGGTGCAGATGAACGATGATGTCGGCCTCACTTTTGCAACGGCCCTGCGTGAGTTTCTCCGTCAGGATCCCGACATCGTCATGGTCGGCGAGATCCGCGACTTTGAAACCGCAGAGATGGCCGTAAAGGCGGCGCTTACCGGCCACATGGTGCTCTCGACGCTGCACACCAACGACGCCGCGAGCGCGATCACGCGCCTCGTCGACATGGGCATCGAGCCGTTCCTCGTCGCGTCGGCGATCGACTGCGTCGTCGGGCAGCGCCTCGCGCGCCGGCTCTGCCAGCACTGCAAGGAGCGCCAGATCATCTCGGCCGACGTGCTGCGCGCGAACGGCATCCGCAGCCAGTTCGACATGGAGGCCTACCAGGCCACCGGCTGCTCGCGCTGCAACCACTCCGGCTACAAGGGACGTGTCGGGCTCTACGAGGTGATGGTCGTCAGCGAGGAGATCCGCAAGCTCGCGCTGGCCCGCGCCCCCGCGCCGCAGATCGCCGAGGTCGCCGTCCGCCAGGGCATGCGGCTGATGCGCGACGACGGCCTCGAGAAGGTCCGCCACGGGATGACCTCGATCCAGGAGGTCACGCGCGTGACGGGCTCGGGGTCGGCGGCGATCGAGTAGCGGGCTCGCGCCCGCGCGGCGCGTGCCGGCGACGCACCCGACCGCTGCGACGCTACGCGGTCGGCAGCTCGCTCGCGGGGCCCGGCTCCTCGGCGACGGTCGACTCGACGTCGGCCGGCGCGGAGGCCGACGCGCCGTGCGAGAAGCCCGCCGCGCGGTAGGCGTCGTCCTCGTCGAGCGTCTCCTTCTCCAGCAGCGCCTGCGTCAGGGACTCGAGCCGCTCGCGGTTGTCGGCCAGCATCCGCCGTGCGCGCTCGTAGCAGGCCTCGACGATCCGCCGCACCTCGCGGTCGACGAGCTCGCGCGTGTCGTCGGAGACCTGCAGCGGACCGTAGTGCTGCTCCTCGCCCGGCGGCGGGAGCACCGATACGAGGCCGATGACGTCCGACATGCCCCAGCGCCCGACCATCTGGCGGGCGATGCTCGTGACCTGCTCGAGGTCGGACTCGGCGCCCGTCGTGACGTTGCCGTAGACGAGCTCCTCGGCGGCACGGCCGCCGAGCGCGCCGACGATCCGGCCCTCCAGGTAGCGCGCGTCGTAGCCGTAGCGGTCCGTCGCCGGCGACTGGAACGTCACGCCGAGCGCACGCCCGCGCGGGACGATCGAGACCTTGCGCACCGGGTCGGCGCCCGGCTCGAGCATGCCGAGCACGGCGTGCCCGGACTCGTGGTAGGCGGTGCGCTCGCGCTCCTGCGCCGACAGCGTGATCTTGCGCTCGGCGCCGAGCACGATCCGCTCCAGCGCGTCGGCGAGGTCGGCCGCGCTGACCTCCGAATGCCCGCGCCGCGCGGCGATCAGCGCGCCCTCGTTGATGAGGTTGCGCAGGTCCGCGCCGACCATCCCCGGCGTCGAGGCCGCGACGCGCTGCAGGTCGACGTCGTCGGCGAGCGGGACCGAGCGCGTGTGGATCTGCAGGATCTGCACGCGGCCGTCCTTGTCGGGCGCGTTGACGGTCAGGCGCCGGTCGAAGCGCCCCGGCCGCAGCAGCGCCGCGTCGAGCACCTCGGGGCGGTTCGTCGCGGCGAGCACGATGACGCCCTCCGAGCCGGTGAAGCCGTCCATCTCGGTGAGGATCTGGTTGAGCGTCTGCTCGCGCTCGTCGTGGCCGCCGAAGCCGCCGCCACCGCCGCGCGCGCGGCCGATCGCGTCGAGCTCGTCGATGAAGATGATCGACGGCGCCGCCTTCTTGGCCTGGTCGAAGAGGTCACGCACGCGCGACGCGCCGACGCCGACGACCATCTCGACGAACTCCGACGCGCTGAGCGAGAAGAACGGCACGTCAGCCTCGCCGGCGACGGCGCGCGCGAGCAGCGTCTTGCCGGTGCCCGGCTGGCCGGACAGCAGCACGCCCTTGGGAAACGAGGCGCCGAGCTTGCGGTAGCGATCGGGCGTCTTGAGGAAGTCGACGATCTCCTTGAGCTCGTCCTCGACCTCGTCGATGCCGGCGACGTCCTCGAAGCTGACGCGCGTCTCGGACGCGTCGTAGCGCTTGGCCTTCGAGCGCCCCAGCGCCATCGCTCCGCCGGCGCCCGCCGCCGTGCTGCGACGCAGGAACCAGATGATCAGGGCGACGATCAGCAGCGTCGGGCCGAACGAGATCAGCAGCGTCGCGAGGAAGCTGCGTCCCTCGTCGATCGGGCGCGCGTTGACCTCGACGCGCTTCTCGAGCAGCAGCTCGAGCAGCTCGTCGTCCTGGGCGAACGTCGGCCGGACGGTCTCGAAGCGCGTCTCCGGCCCCTTCTCGTCGAACGTCACCTCGCGGCGAAACGCGCCCTGGATGACGTCGTTGCGGGCGTTGACCTCTTCGACGTTGCCGGCCGTCACCTGCTCGCGAAAGAACGTGTAGGGCACGTCGAGGCGCTCGTCCTCGCTGGACGGGATCAGCTGCGCGAGGACGATGTTCAGCACGAGCAGCACGAGCAGGAAGCGCCAGAACCGCGTCGAGCCCGGCGGTCGCGGCAGCCCGTTTCGGCGCGTCGCGGGCGGGGAGGAGTCGCCGGGCTCGTCGCGCCCGCCCTCGACGCGCCAGGGCCGGCGCTCGGCGGACTTGTCGGGCCCCGTGCGCGTGTGCTCGTCAGCCATCCGTGCCGTTGATCATACGGTCGTCCATATGTCGGGAACAGGTCGCTTGCGCCGGACGCGTGCGGCCGATAGGCGGGCGTAATGAGCTTCGACTTCGCCGACTTGCTGCTCGAGGTCATCGAGCGCAACGCCTCCGACCTGCATCTGACCGCGGGGGCCCATCCAACCGTACGGGTCCGGGGACGCCTCCAGCCACTGGAGGACTACCCCGTCATGACCACCGAGCAGACGCGCGAGACGATCTACTCGATCCTGACGAACGATCAGCGCCAGCGCCTGGAGACGGACTGGCAGCTCGACTTCGCCTATGCGATCCCGGGGCGCGCCCGCTTCCGTGTCAACGCCTACTACCAGCGCGCCGCGATCGGGGCGGCGTTTCGCCTGATCCCGTTCTCGATCAAGACCGTCGACGAGCTCGGGCTGCCGCCGGTGATGCACGAGCTGGCGCGCAAGCCGCGCGGGTTCGTGCTCGTCACCGGCCCGACGGGCTCGGGCAAGTCGACCTCGCTGGCGGCCGTGATCGACGAGATCAACGGGTCGCGCGAGGAGCACATCATGACGATCGAGGACCCGATCGAGTTCCTCCACAGCCACAAGAAGTGCATCGTCAACCAGCGCGAGATCGGCTCCGACGCGCAGTCCTTCGCGGCCGGCCTGAAGGCCGCGCTGCGCCAGGACCCCGACGTGATCCTGGTCGGCGAGATGCGCGATCTGGAGACGATCCACACCGCGCTGACCGCGGCGGAGACCGGCCACCTCGTCTTCGCGACCCTGCATACGCAGGACGCGCCCCAGACGATCGACCGCATCATCGACGTCTTCCCCGCTGAGCAGCAGCAGCAGGTCCGCGTCCAGCTGTCGGTCGCGCTGCAGGGGATCATCACCCAGCAGCTGCTGCCGACGGCCGACGGTGCCGGCCGGATCGCGGCTTGCGAGGTGCTGCTCGCCACCCCGGCGATCCGCAACCTCATCCGCGAGGGCAAGACGCACCAGATCTACTCCTCGCTGCAGACCGGCGCCAGCCTCGGCATGCAGACGATGGACGCGGCGCTGGCGACGCTCGTGCGCGCGGGCAAGATCACGCAGAAGCTCGCCGAGGCCCGCTCGTCGACCCCCGAGGAGCTGCGCCGCCTGCTCGGCGCCGGCTCGTTCGCGGCCTCCGAGTCATGACAGCGCGTCATTGCTCGACCGTCCGTCCCGGCAACCTCGATCCGGAGTCCTCGCGATGAGCACGTACGTCTTCAAGGCGATCGACCTCAGTGGCACCCAGTCCAAGGGCGAGGTCGACGCCGAGTCCAAGCAGAACGTCGCCGATCAGCTCAAGGCCAAGGGCCTGATCGTCCTCGACATCGCCGACAAGAGCCGCGCCAAGCAGGACATCACGCTCCCGTGGGCCAACCGGATCAAGCTCGGCGACCTGGCGATCATGACGCGCCAGCTCGCGACGATGGTCTCCAGCGGCATGACGATCCTGCGCGCGCTCTACGTGCTCGAGGCGCAGACCGAGAACAAGAAGCTCGCCGAGCAGCTCGTCGCGGTGCGCAAGGACGTCGAGGCCGGCCTGCCGCTGTCGGACGCCTTCGAGCGCCACCCGAAGACGTTCAACCCGCTCTACGTCGCGATGACGCGCGCCGGCGAGACCGGCGGCGTGCTCGAGGACTCGCTGCTGCGGGTCGCCGACCAGCTCGAGAAGGAGGCGTCGCTGCGCCGCCAGGTCAAGTCGGCGATGACCTATCCGACGGTGATCCTCGTCTTCGCGGGGCTCGTCATGCTCGGCATGGTCGCCTTCATCGTGCCGGTCTTCGCGGGCGTCTTCGAGGAGCTCGGCGACGCCGAGATGCCGGCGATGACGCGCTTCGTGATGATGCTCTCCGACCTCGTCACTGGGCAGTGGTACTTCCTGCTGGCCGGCACGATCCTCGCGGTGTTCGCCTTCCTGAAGTGGAAGAAGACGCCGAAGGGCCGCTCGCTGTGGCAGCGCTTCGTGCTGCGCCTGCCGTTCAAGATCGGCGACATCTTCCAGAAGGTCGCGCTGGCGCGCTGGTCGCGCACGTTCTCGGCGCTGATGGGCGCCGGCGTGCCGCTGCTGCAGGCGATCGAGATCACCAAGCAGACGGCGGGCAACATCGTCGTCGAGGAGGCGATGGACGCCGTCACGGCGAGCGTCAAGGCCGGCGGCACGATCGCCCAGCCGCTGATGGACTCGCCGGTCTTCCCCTCGATGGTCGGCCACATGGTCAAGGTCGGCGAGGAGACGGGCGCCCTGACGACGATGCTGACGAAGATCGGCGAGTTCTACGAGGATCAGGTGGCGGCCTCCGTCAAGGCCCTGACGTCGATCCTCGAGCCGGTCATGATCGTCATCGTCGGCGGCATCGTCGGCTTCATCGTGATCTCGATGTACCTGCCGCTGTTCAGCATCTACGACCAGATCAAGTAGACGACGCGCGGCATGGGTCAGGCGCGAGCGCCTGATCGTCGCCACCGGTCGTGCGCGATCGCGCCCGTCGGTAGCGTTCGGTGACATGCAAGCTCGCCTCGGCCCTGACCGCACCAACGCCCTGCTGCTCGTCGCCGCGATGATCGCCCTGATGTGGGTCACCGAGGTCGTCGACGTCGTCGTCGACCACAACCTCGACAACTACGGCATCCACCCGCGTGACGTCGACGGCCTGCCGGAGATCTTCGCGGCGCCGTTCCTGCACGTCGGCTTCGGCCATCTCGTCTCCAACACGGTCCCGTTCGCGGCGATGGGGGCGGCGATCGCGCTCGGCGGCCTCGCGCGCGTCGCGCTCGTGACGCTGATCGTGACGGTCGTCAGCGGCCTGGGCACCTGGCTGATCGCGGGCGCGAACACGGTCCATCTCGGGGCCAGCGGCGTCGTCTTCGGCTATGCGTCCTATCTCGTCTCGCGCGGGATCTTCACGCGACGCCCGTTCGAGCTGGCGATCGGCGCGATCGTCGTCGTGGTCTGGGGCATCGGCATGCTGCAGGGCCTGCTGCCGCAGGAGCGCATCTCCTGGCAGGCCCACCTGTTCGGCGCGATCGGCGGCGTGATCGCCGCCTCGATGCTGGCGGGGCGGCGTGATGCCGGCGGGAGCCGCGGCGCGTCGGGCTGACGCGCGGCGCGACGCTCGAGTGGCGCGCAGCTTGTCCTCAGGACAAGCTCGTCGCCACTCGACCACCGACGCGCACCGCGAGCCGGCGGCGGTCGGGGGGAGGCCGCCGCCGGCTCGTTCAGGTGCGTACGCGGACGCGGGGAGGGGTCCCGTGAGGTCCGGCGAGACGCAGCCGGGCGGTCCGGAAGAGCCCGTCGGGATCGACCGTCGGGTCGATCGTCGGCCCCTCGACGTAGCTGGGACGCTCGCTCAGCTGCATGGCGCCAGAGTCCCAATCCGCAGCGCGCCCGCCAATGGGGACTGCACGTGTCTCGTGGTGCGGCTACCCGTACCATCGCCCGGCTCGCACGACCGCATGGCCGCACAGCCGCGGCCGCTCAGCGGTCGAGGTAGGCCAGCACCGCCAGCACGCGGCGGTGGCCGTCGTCGACGGCGTTCAGCTCGAGCTTGGCGAAGATCGACGTGACGTGCTTCTCGATCGCCCGCTCGGTGATCACGAGATCGCGCGCGATCGCGCCGTTGGAGCGGCCCTGTGCCATCTGTCCGAGGACCTCGCGCTCGCGCGGCGTCAGGCGGTCCAGCGGGTCGTCCGCGCGCCGGCGGCCGAGCAGCTGCGCGACGACCTCGGGATCGAGCACCGAGCCGCCGCCCGACACGCGGCGCAGCGCGTCGAGGAACGCGTCGACGTCCGCGACGCGATCCTTCAGCAGATAGCCGACGCCCTCGGCGCTGACCTGCAGGAGCTCGAGCGCGTAGCCCTCGTCGAGGTGCTGCGACAGCACCAGGACGCCGACCGCCGGCATCTCGGCACGGATCTGCTGCGCGGCGCGCAGGCCCTCGTCGGTCTGCGTCGGCGGCATCCGGATGTCCGTCACGGCGACGTCGGGCCTGTGCGCGCGCACCTTGCGCAGCAGGTCGTCGGCGTCGGATGCCTGGCCGACGACCTCGAAGTCGGCGTCCTCGAGCAGGCGGGCAAGCCCTGCTCGCAGCAGGACGGAGTCGTCGGCGATCACCACGCGCATCCCGATAGCGTGCCACCTCGGGTCCCGGTCAGCTGAGAAGTCGGTCCAGCGCCGCCCCGCAAAGGTCGTGCTTGGCGAGAAAGCCGCAGGCGCCGCAGTCCAGTGCGCGCGCCGGATAGCGCGGGTCGTCGGAGCTCGACGTCATCACGACCCGACAGCGTCCGCCGCGCGCCGCGAGCTCGACGGCGATCTGAAATCCGTCGCCGTCGGGCAGGCGCACGTCGAGCAGCACGACATCGGGCCGCAAGGCTTCGGCGGCCGTCAGTCCCGACTGCCCGTCAGCGGCCTCGCCGACGACGTCGTAGCCGTCGGCGCGCAGCAGCGCTCGCGCGACCGCTCGAAAGGCGGCGTGGTCGTCGACGATCAGCACGGTGCGCGACACGCTGTGAGTCTCGTCACACAGGTGCGCATTCTCAATACGGGCCGCACCTTTACCGTGGTGCGGCAAACCGCACCGGCAGTATGGTTGCCGAGCCCAGCGAAGGGGCGAATCACGTGCTGCGACGGAGCCTCAGGACTCAGATCACGACCAGGGTGGTGGCGTTGAGCGCCACGGCGGCGCTGCTGCTCGGCTGCGCCCTCGTCGTGCTGATCGTCGCCGTCACCGGCCAGCGCGACGCCGCCCGCACGGCGTTCGGATCGCAGCAGGCGCTGAGCCTCGCCCAGCAGCTCGAGCGCTCGCTGCTGTCGATCGAGAGCGGCTTGAACCGCTACGTCGCGACGGAGGATCCGAGCTTCCTGATCCCGGTCCGGCGCGAGCTGGCCGCCTACCCGGACGCGACGCGCCGTCTCGCGCGCCTCGTGTCCGACGATCCCGGCCAGCAGCGCCGCACCCGCACGATCACCGAGGCGATCACGGACTACGACGAGCTGTGGGCGAGCCTGCTGCCCGAGGTCGCCCAGGAGGGCGGCTTCGACCAGGCGCGCAGTCAGATCGAGACGAACGGCGGTCGCGACCGGCTCGACGCGGTCCGCGAGCAGCTGGCGCAGCTGTTCGTCCGCGAGCGGGCGGTGATCCGTGCGCGCGAGCGCAATGCCGAGCAGCGCTCCGCGCGCGCGATCGGGCTGGGGATCGGGGGCCTCGGGCTCGTCGCCCTGGTCGCGATCGGCTTCACGCTGTTCCTGCGGCGCTCCGTGCTGCGCCCGGTGCAGACCGTCGCCGACGCGACCGGACGACTTGCCGCCGGCGACCTGGCGGCGCGCGTGCCCGACGAGCGCGAGGACGAGCTCGGGGAGCTGGCCCGCGGCTTCAACTCGATGGCCGGCTCGCTGCAGCGCGGTCGCGACGAGCTCGAGCGATCCAACGCCGAGCTGACGCGCTCCAACGCCGAGCTCGAGCAGTTCGCGTCGGTCACCTCACATGACCTGCAGGCGCCGCTGACGACGATCTCGATGTACACCGAGCTGCTCGAGCGCCGTCGCGACGAGCACGTCGACGGCGAGCTCGACCTCGTCGAGGGGATCCGCGACGCGACGCAGCAGGCGCGCGCGCTGATCCGCGACCTGCTCGAGTACTCGCGGGCCGGTCGCGGTCACCTGCAGCTCGAGGAGGTGCCGGTCGCGGTCGTCGTCGAGCAGGCGCTCGAAGCGCTCGCGGGGACGATCGAGGCCAGCGGCGCGGAGATCGTCGTCGGCGAGCTGCCGGTCGTGCTGGCCGATCGCGGCAACCTCGTGCGCGTCGTGCAGAACCTCGTCGGCAACGCGGTGAAGTTCGCCGGCGAGCGGACGCCGCGGGTGAGCATCGACGCCGAGCCGGACGACGGCCACTGGCACTTCGCGGTGCGCGACAACGGCATCGGCATGGCCTCCGAGCACGCGCGACGGATCTTCGAGCCGTTCCAGCGGCTGCACGGCGAGGAGGAGTACCCCGGGACCGGCATCGGGCTGGCGGTCTGCCAGCGGATCGTCGACCAGCACGGCGGGCGCATCTGGGTGACGAGCAGCCCGGGCGAGGGCAGCGTCTTTCACTTCACCCTGCCCGCCGTCACCACGGTCGGGGTCGAGCCGGTGCGCGTCGAGGCGAACGCCTGATGGCCACCCGCGGCCGGCCGTTCGCCCTGCTCGTCCTGCTCGCGCTGCTCGCGTTGCTGGCGGCCGCGCTCGTCGTCACCCTGACCGGCGGGGACGACGACGCGACCGCGACGGGCAGCGGCACCGCGACGCAGGGCGAGCACCCGATCCGGATCGGCGCCAAGAACTTCACCGAGCAGGCGATCCTCGGCGAGTTGTATCGCGGAGCGCTCCAGGCCAAGGGCTACGAGGTCGTGCTGAAGTCCGACGTCGGCAGCACGGAGATCATCCACCGCGCGCTGCGGCGGGGCTCGATCGACATGTATCCCGAGTACGTCGGCGTCCTGCTGTCGGAGGTCGCCGAGCTGCGCCAGCGCCCGCGCAGCCCGTCCGCCGCCTATGCGGCCGCGCAGGCCTACGAGCAGCGCAACGGGTTCGCGCTGCTCGAGCAGACGCCGTTCTCCGACACCAACGCGCTCGGCGTCAAGCCGGCCTACGCCAAGCGCCACGGGCTGCGCACGATCGCCGACCTGCGGCGCCTGCGGGGCACCGTGCGGATCGCCGCGCTGCCGGAGTTCGCGACGCGCTTCGAGGGCCTCGAGGGCCTCGAAGCCGTCTACGGCCTGCGCAACCTGCGCGCCGTGCCGGTCCGAAGCGGCGAGCGCTACGCGGCGCTGGACAGCGGCAAGGCCGACGTCGCGTCGGTCTTCACGACCGAGGGCCAGCTCGCGGGCAGCGACTACGTCGTGCTGTCCGATCCGCGCGGGCTGTTCGCCTCCGGCCACGTCGCGCCGATCGTCAGCCCGCAGCTGCGCGAGCGTCACGGGCCGGACGTGCACGCCGCGATCAACGCCGTCACGCGGACGCTGACGACCTCGCAGATGCGCCGGATGAACGCCGCCGTCGATCAGTCCGGCCGCGCGCCGGCGGCCGTCGCGGCGGAGTTCCTGCGCGCGCAGGGGCTCGTGTAGCGCCGCCGGCCGCGACGCCGCCGCGATCAGAACGCCGGGCGCACGCTGAGCTTCAGCACGAGCGGTCGCCCGCTCCTGCACCTGCGCACGACGGCCACGGCGCGGTACTGGCCCGCGACGTACGGCTGCCCGGCGCGGCGGACCGTGCTCGTGATCTTCGTATCCTCGTAGACGTCGGCGCCGATCGCCTCTCCGCCCGGCCCGAGGAACGAGACGTTCGCGCGGCGCCCGATGCCGACGCTCGCGATCGGATAGCGCCAGGTGACGACCCTGCCGCTGCGGCAGGTCGGCTTCGGGCCGCCCTTCGGGTACAGGCGGGCGTGCAGCGGATGGCCCCGCGTCTCCGGGTGAAGGCCGCCCGCGAGCCAGACGCTGCGCCTGACGCCCGGACGGACGAGCGCGATCCTCGCCGGGATGCCCTTGATCGCGCGGACCGTGTCGGGCTGGCCCGCGCCGGCGCAGTGCGGGCCGATCGTCGCGTTGATCTCGCGCCCGGGCGTGATCGGCTTGGAGAGCTTGACCGGCGGCGAGTAGTAGCCGCCATAGAAGATCGCGTTGCGGCAGTCGGCGCCCTGGCCGGCGCTCGTCGCGGGCCATCCGGCCGCGGCGCAGAGCAGGAGCACCGCCGATGCCGGGAGAGCGAGCTTCCGCACGCGCACAGCGTACCCGGCGAACCTGGGCCGGGCCAGCGGCGCGGAGGTCCGCTAGCCTGCGGACGGATGGCGGAGAGGATCCGGGTAGCGGTGTGCGACGACGCTCGGGCGGTGAAGTTCTTCCTGCGCCAGGTGCTCGAGGAGGAGGGCGACATCGAGGTCGTCTCGACAGCCAGCAGCGGCGCCGAGGCGCTCGAGCAGCTTGCCGTCAGACCGGCCGACGTGCTGCTGCTCGACCTCGTCCTGCCCGACGTCCCCGATCCGGCCGCGCTCGTCGGTCAGTTGCGCGAGCTGTCGCCGGACACCGCGATCGTCCTGATCTCCAACCTGCCGACGGTCGGCCTCGAGCAGGAGGCCGCGCGGCTGGGCACCGATGGCTGGATGCCCAAGGCGGTCAAGCCGGCGCAGCTGCGCGAGGGCGTGCGCTCGGCCGCGCATGCCGCGACGGGCTGACGACCGGCCGGTCCGACCTTCCCGCGCGATCAGCGCTCGGTGACCGCCACGTGGCGGTCGGGCCCGACCGTCAGCGCACGGCGGCCGTCGAGCAGCTCCAGCAGCTCGTCGCCGACGACCTCGCGGCGCCATCCCTGCAGCGTGCGCACGTCGGGCGGTGCAGACCCGTCGCGCCGCGCGAGCACGATCCGCTGCAGGTCGGCGCGCGCGGCGATCAGCTCGTAGGCGAGCTCCTCCTCCAGCGCGCGCGTGCGCACGAGCGCCTCGGCGAGCGCGATGACCGGCGCGTCGAGCGCATCGGGCTGCGCCGGGCGCTGACCCTCGACGGGGATCGGCGGCCGGTCGCGGCCGCGCACGACGGCGTCGAGGATCGCGCGGCCGCGACGGCGCAGCGTCTGCTCGTTGATGCCGCGGATCTGCTCGAGCTGGGCGAGCTGGCTCGGGCGGCGCTTGGCGACCTCGATCAGCGCGGCGTCCGACAGCACCGACGGGACCGGCCTGTTCTTCTGCGCGCGGGCGGTCTCGTCGCGCCAGACGACGAGCTCGCGCGCGATCGCGCGCAGCTTGGGGTCCAGCGAGTTGACGCGCGGCAGGCGCGCGAAGACGGTGTCGGGATCGCGCTCGTCGCTCGCGCCGGCCAGCGCGACGCACTCCTCGCGCGCCCACTCCAGGCGCCCGCGCGAGCGCAGGCGCCCCTGCAGCGCGGTCGTCGCCTGCAGGATGTGGCGCACGTCGTCACGGGCGTAGTCGATCTGCTCGGCGCTCAGCGGCCTGGCATCCCAGCGCGTGAAGCTCGCGCTCTTGCCGAGGCGCACGCCGAGCAGCTCGTGCAGCAGCGCCTCGTAGCTGAGCTGCGCGCGCAGCCCGGCGAAGCCCGCCGCGAGCTGCGTGTCGAAGAGGTTCGTGATCTCCGTGCGCCAGACGCGGCGCAGCAGCGCGACGTCCTGGCGGCCGGCGTGCATGACGATCTCGATCTGCGGGTCGGCGAGCGCTGCCGCCAGCGGCGCGGGGTCGACCGACTCGTCGAGCGGGTCGATCACCTCGATCCGCACGGCGCCGTCCCCCTCGCCGGTCTCGACGGCGACCTGGATCAGGCACAGCAGCGTCTGGTAGCGCCCCTCGCCCATGAACTCGGTGTCGATTCCGAGGCGCCCGGAGGTGCGGGCGAGATCGGCCAGCGCCGCGACGTCAGCGCTGCCGGCGAGGTCGCTCAAGAGTCGTCGTTGCGATCGTTCTCGGCGAGGTACAGCTGGCGCAGCAGCCAGACCGTGCAGGCGCCGACGATCACGATCAGCGCGAAGCCGACGCCCATGATGCTCGGGTTGAAGACGATCGCGATGATCGCGACGATGACGAGCGCGCCGACGGCGATGGGGACGAAGAGACTGCTGTAGTCCATCAGGCAAGCACCATCGGTTCGGTCGGCAGGGTCAGGGGGTCGAAGCGGTGCAGCAGCTCGTCGAGCGCCGGCGTCTCCTGCGGGGCTGCGAGGCCGACGGAGCGCGCGAGCTGCGCGCGGACCTCGGCCGGCGACTGGCCGGCGGCGATGCGCTCGGCGAGCGTCACGGAGCCGTGACGCTTGGCCAGGCGGGCGCCGTCGGCGCCGAGCACGAGCGGGACGTGGGCGTAGCCGGGGGCGGGCAGGCCGAGCCGCGCGGCGACGTGCAGCTGGCGCGGGGTCGTCTCGGCGAGGTCCGCCCCGCGCACGACCTCGCGCACGCCCTGGGCTGTGTCATCGACGACCACGGCGAGATTGTATGCGGGCGCGCCATCGTTACGGCGTACGACCAGATCGTCGACGACGCCCTCGACGCGCCCGAGCAGCCGGTCGGTGAACGCGACCGACGCGCCGTCGGCCCGCAGACGCAGCGCCGGCGGCCGGCCCGCCGCCTCGCGCTCGGCGCGTCCGGCGGCGGTCAGCTCGCGGCATGTGCCTGGATAGGCGCCCTCGGGCAGCGAGCCGTGCGGCGCCGATGCGGCCTGGCGGATCTCGGCGCGCGTGCAGTAGCACGGGTACAGCTGCCCGCCCTCGTCCAGCCGGGCGATGGCGTCGTCGTAGAGCTCGCGGCGCTCGGACTGGCGCACGACCGGCCCGTCCCAGTCCAGGCCGAGGGCGGCGAGGTCGGCGAGCTGCTGCTCGGCGACGCCGGGCCGGACCCTGCCTGTGTCGAGGTCGTCGATGCGGACCAGGAAGCGCGCGCCCTGCGAGCGGGCGAACAGCCACGCCAGCAGCGCGGTGCGCAGGTTGCCGAGGTGCAGCGTCCCGGTGGGGGAGGGCGCATAGCGGCCCGTGGCGTTCGCGATCTCCATGACGCTAGACGTTCATAGCGCCTATCGATCCTCGGACAACTTCGTCAGAGGACCGCCGAGCGTGTGTACGTGCTCGAGGATGCCTGCGCGATCCCCAGAGCGCCGGACCCGATGACGGCTGCAACGACTCGAACCACGTCGTCGGTAGCGGGGCAGGCGGATGGCGCTGCTAGCGTCAGGCGGCCGATGGCCGATTCGAACGACTCCCAGCCCGGTGCCCCGGTGCCCTGCGCTGCCTGCCGCGGGACCGGTCAGGTGATCTCCAACCTCGGCGGCAGCCCGTCGCAGGTCCCGTGCCCCTGGTGCGAGGGCAGCGGCACGCAGATCCCCGGCCACGACGCCCAGGCCGCCCGCCGGGCCGCGGCAGCGTAGACGCCACGCCAGCCGGTCGCGACGTCGAGGGCCGCGGCCGCGTGTCGAAGCGATCTGTTTGACGGCTGCGCATCTCTGGTCGGGCCGGAGCGATAGGCGCGGGCTCGGTGCGCTACTGAACGATGACCACGGTGCAAGCGTCCTCGTCGATCACAGCAGCACTCGGTAATCGCCTCGACGAGCGCTGCGAAGCGGTGAATCCAGCAGCGCGTCGATGTAGTCGAGCACGTCCTCGACGGTCTCCGGCTGCACGAAAGACTCGTGGATTCGCCGCCAGACGCACCACCGAACTCAGTGCGACGTCGCTGATGCCGAGCGTGACCGTTAGAGACCGCGCTGCCTCCGGGAACGCGCGCTGGTCGAGGTGGACGTGATCGGTGTGCGGGAAGCCGGCGAGCAGAACGTTGACGTCAGGCAGCAGCACTGTCGTCATCCGCGGCATCCAGCGGCGATGCGTTGGATCCGGGATCGATCCATGGCTGCATGCCGCCACGGTTGCGAGACACCGGCAGCTGACCGCGGACCGAGACGGACGGCACCCGTCGCGCGAGCCGCAGGTGCAGCCCGTCCACCAGCAGGGCAGTGAGACTCCTGCCTTCGTCAGCGGCGCGCCTGCGCGCCTGCGTCAAGAGCTCGTCGGGAAGGTCGACGGTGATCCGCATGCAGGGAAACGTATCGTCCAACCGCAGCATGCCGCATCGCACGACGTCTACCCCGCGAGGCTGGCTCAGCAGCCGGTCGCGATGTCGAGTGCCGCGCAGAGCTCGTCGAGGCGCGCATGTCCGAGCGCGGCGATGCGCTCGGTCAGCAGCACCTTGGGGACGGTGAGGAGGTTGTCAAAGCTCAGCACACAGTCGGCGGGCATGCCGTCCTCGGGTCCGAGTCGCACCTCGGTCGGGATCGAGCGGATCGTTCTCGTGGCCGGGGCGACCAGCACGGCATTGAGCACGCCGATCGCCGCCTGGCGGGTCAGGACGCAGCCTGGCCGGCGCCCACCATCGGGCAGCTCGTACCACCAGATCTCGCCGCGGTTCACCTCGCGCTACCAGGGCTCGGCCACGATCGACGCCCGTGCCGCCCATTCGGCGCCGAGATCCTCGGCCGGCGGGGTGCGGCGGTAGCCGTCGACGATCGCCTGGTCGATCGCTGCGGCGCGGTCGACCGCGAGGTACGTCTCGATCGCCTCGCGGATCAGCTCCGAGCGCGACCGGCCCTCGCGCGCACGGCGCGCATCGAGCTCGCGCAGCAGGTCGTCGCTGAGCTGCACGATCGTCTGCGTCCTGGGCATCAGTCCAATGGTAGTCCAATGGTTTTCGTTCGCGCGTCCGGCGTTCCGCGGGCGGGCTTCAAGCCGGCGGTCGCAATGTCGAGTGCTGTGAGACCGGCCGGGGTTGCCTCAACCCCGGGGTCTGCCGGGCGCGGCAACCTCCACGATCTGTCCGCCCATGCGCGAGATAGTGCAGGCCCGCACGAGCGCGGACCGATGTGAACCGTGTGCTCCACGTGTGGAGTGGTCTTGCACATCCACTGTCATCGGACGTTCTGAGGGCCCCATGCTGCATACCCTGCGTAGGCGCGCCGAAGGCGAGTCGGGCTTCACGCTGATCGAGCTGCTCGTCGTGATCATGATCATCGGGATCCTCGCCGCGATCGCGCTGCCGACCTTGCTCAGCCAGCGCTCGACGTCGCAGGATGCGTCGGCGAAGTCGGCGGTCCGCAACGCCGAATCCCAGCTGCATTCGTGCCTCTACGACCATCGGCTTGCCGACGTGACGGAGTGCAGTGCCCCCGGCGGGGTCGTGGAAGCGACGCTCAACAGCTCGGCGGCCGGCGGGACGGCGACCGTCACCGACGAGGACAACTACCTGCTGACAGCGATGTCGAGCAGCGGCAACTCGTTCACGATCTCGAAGGTCTCCAGCGTGCGCAGCCGCTCCTGCTCGTCGGCCGGCGTGTCGAGCGGTGGTTGCAACGGCACCAGCTGGTGAGCGTCTGGTCCATCCGTCCACTTCTGTGAATCAGGGGTACGGAGCGGGTTGGACAGGGCCGATGAGCAACTCGTGCAATAGCCGGAGCTGAGGTGCGAAAGGCAAACCGTCCGCGAGGTCGGGGCGCAAAGTCACGGGTCTGCCGGGAAGGCAGACAGCCGGACCATCACCACGGTTGTGGAGCTTTCGCGGCAAGGGCTGGCACGCCTCTATCCAACGGATTCCTGGAGGACTCCCATGCTGCAGAACCTGCGCGATCGCGCTTCGGACGAGTCGGGCTTCACGCTGATCGAGCTTCTCGTCGTCATCCTGATCATCGGCATCCTCGCCGCGATCGCCCTGCCGACCTTCCTCGGCCAGCGCGCCAAGGCGCAGGACTCGGGCGCCAAGTCCGACGTCCGCAACGCCGTCACACAGATGGAGAGCTGCCTCGTCGACAACGCCCACACCGCCTGCGCCACCGGTCAGCCCGCGGCCGCACCGGTCACGCAGAGCGGCGTCACGATCTCGGCCGGCGAGCCGACCGCGGCCGGCCTCTACACGCTGAGCCGGACGTCGGCCAGCGGCAACAGCTTCACGATCGAGAAGACCGGGGCCGGTCAGTTCGTGCGGACCTGCTCCAACAGCGGCAGCGACAGCGGCGGCTGCCCGAGCGCGCTGACCTGGTAGCACAGCAGCATCGCAACGCATCACAACGCACAAGGGCGGGCCTCCGGGCCCGCCCTTCGTCGTGCTCGCTGCGCTGATGCGAATCAGATCCTCCCGAACGCTCGCTCAAGCGACCGCGGCCAGCCGCCGATGGGTCGGTAGAGCCCAGACCGCGTCGCGCTCCCCGCCTTCGTCCACCACACTCGAGGAACATGTCCATGCCCGCCGCACTCCTGCCCGCCGCCGCCTTCGGCCTCGTCATCGGCTCGTTCCTGAACGTCGTCGCCGCTCGCCTGCCGGGCCGGATGTCGCTGGCGATGCCGGCCTCGCACTGCATGTCCTGCGACACGCCGATCAAGCCCTACGACAACATCCCCGTGCTGTCGTGGCTGATCCTCCGCGGGCGCTGTCGCAGCTGCTCGGCGTCGATCTCGCCGCGCTACCCGTTCGTCGAGGCGGGCACGGCGGCGCTGTTCGCGGGCGTCGTCGCCGTCCACCACGCCGACACCGCCGCGCTCGTGATGGGGCTCGTGCTCGTCGCGTTCCTCGTCCCGATCGCGCTGATCGACCTCGACCATCGGATCATCCCCAACCGGCTCACGCTGCCGGCCGCCGTGATCGCCGTCGTGCTCGGCACGGCGCTCGATCC
Source organism: Solirubrobacteraceae bacterium (assembly GCA_030690545.1). GTDB lineage: Bacteria > Actinomycetota > Thermoleophilia > Solirubrobacterales > Solirubrobacteraceae > CADCVQ01. Next base: position 67,036 of record JAUYGN010000047.1, on the reverse strand, counting down.
CGGCGGCCAGGTCGAGCGGCTGATCGCCGGCGCCGCCGCCGGCCTCGTGCTCGGCCTGCCCGCGTTGCTGCGGCCCACGGGGATGGGGATGGGGGACGCCAAGCTCATCGCCGTGATCGGGCTGTTCCTCGGCCTCGCCGTCATTCCCGCGTTCTTCGTCGCCTTCGTCGCCGGCACCGTCGTCGGGATCGGGGTCATCATGCGCAAGGGGATGATGGTCGGGCGCAAGACGCCGATCCCGTTCGGCCCGTTCCTCGCACTCGGCGCCGTCGTCGGCCTGCTCGCCGGCCACGAGCTCATCCAGCTGTACCTCGCAGCGTTCTGAGCGCGCCCGTCGTCGGAGGGTCACCGCGCGGCCGTGGATCGCTCGTGACGAGACCCGCTGCGATCATCGCTCCGGCGCGTACGAGCTGACCGAGAAGGTCGCGCCCTGCGGGTCGCGCAGGGTCGCGAGCCGCGTCGGTCCGATGTCGAACGGGGCCACCACGACCGTGCCGCCGAGCTGGGCGGCACGATCGGCCACCTCGTCGGTGCCGTCGACGGCGAACGTGACGGCCCAGTGCGGCGGGGCGTCGTCGGGGAACTCGTCGCTCGTCATCTCCATCAGCCAGCCGATCGCGTCGGCGAAGCCGACGGGCACGCCCGCGTCATCGTGCCGGTCGCGGATCCCGGGGTCGAGCGGCGCGAGCGCGTCGCCGTAGCCGGGGCGTCGCCACATCACCGCCTCGAGCTCGCCGAACTGCACGGTCGACGGCTCCCAGCCGAAGACGGCGCCGTAGAACGCCTTCGCGCCGTCGACGTCGCGGGTCTTGAGGTCGCTCCAGTTCCACGTGCCGGGCGCGTTGACGATCGCCGCGCCCTTGTGCTGGTTGGCCTGCCAGAGGCAGAAGACGGCGCCCTGCGGGTCGGCGCAGACGGCCATCCGACCGGCGTCGAAGACGTCGAGCGGCTCGACGAGCACCCGTCCGCCGGCCGCGCGGACCGCCGCGGCCGTCGCGTCCGCGCTGTCGACGGCGATGTACGTGAGCCACTGCGGCGGCGGGGACCCGGGCTGCTGGGATCCGATCCCGGCGACGTCGCGGCCGCCGAGCCGGGCGGCGAAGTAGTGGTCCGGCAGGTCAGCCGGCACGCGGTCCTCGAACTCCCACCCGAACAGCCCGCCATAGAACTCGGTCGCGGCCTCCGGGTCGGGCTGCTCGATGTCGATGTAGCACGGCACGCCGGCCGGATACCCGTCTTGCTCGAGCATCGCTGCTCCCTTCGTCGTTCGATGTCCGGCGCGCAGGCTACGAACGATCTAGGCCAGGTTCGGTCCTCGACATCGCGGTCGGCCCGACGCTCCATAGACTGCGCAGCGCCATGGCGTTGCGTCTCATCACCGCCGGGGAGTCGCACGGCCCCGGCCTCACCTGCATCGTCGAGGGCCTGCCCGCGGGGCTGGCGCTCGACGAGGAGACGCTGAACCGCGACATGGCCCGGCGCCAGCTCGGCCACGGCCGCGGCGGGCGGATGAAGATCGAGCGCGACCGCGCCGAGGTCACCGGCGGCGTACGTCACGGCCAGACGCTCGGCGGGCCGATCGCGCTGCAGATCGCCAACCGCGACTACGCCAACTGGGAAGAGCGGATGAACCCCTGGCCGGTCGAGGCCGACGTGCCCGAGGTGCACCTGCCGCGTCCCGGCCACGCCGACCTCGTCGGCACGCAGAAGCACGGCTTCGGCGACGTGCGCAACGTGCTCGAGCGCGCGAGCGCCCGCGAGACGGCGGCGCGCGTCGCCGGCGGCGCGGTGCTGCGGGCGTTCCTGCGCGTGCTCGGCGTCGAGATCCGCTCGCACGTCGTGCAGATCGGCAGCGTCCGCGTGCCTGAGCGCGCCGCCGCTGCGCCGCCGCTGGCGGTCGCCGACTTCGACGGCGTCGACGAGGACCCGGTGCGCTGCCTGGACGCCGAGTCCAGCCGCGCGATGGTGGCCCACATCAACGTCCAGCGCAAGGCCAACGAGTCGCTCGGCGGCGTCTTCGAGGTGATCGCCTTCGGGCTCGTCCCGGGGCTCGGCTCGCACGTCTCGTGGGAGGAGCGCCTCGACGGCAAGCTGGCCGGCGCGCTGTGCTCGATCCAGGCGATCAAGGGCGTCGGGCTGGGGGAGGGCTTCGACCTCGCCGGCAAGCCGGGCTCGCACGCGCACGACGAGATCTTCTGGTCCGACGAGCGCGGCTACTACCGCGAGAGCAATCACGCCGGCGGCCTCGAGGGCGGCATGACGACCGGCGACCCGCTCTACGCGCGCGCCGCGATGAAGCCGCTGCCGACGCTGACCAAGCCGCTGCGCTCGGTCGACATCGCGACCAAGCAGCCAGCCCAGGCGCTGCGCGAGCGGACCGACTCCTGCACGGTCCCGGCGGCCGGCGTCGTCGGCGAGGCGATGGTCGCGTTCGTGCTCGCCGAGGCCTACCGCACGAAGTTCGGCGGCGATCACATCGACGACGTCGGCGCCGCGGTCGCCGCCTACCGCGAGCGCATCGACTGGCGCTCGCCGCCGCCCTGACGAGCCGTGGCGCTCGTCTTCGTGGGGTTCATGGGTGCAGGCAAGTCGTCGGCGCTCGACGACGTGCTCGACACCGATGCGCTCGTCGAAGACCAGCTCGAGATGAGCATCGCGGCGTTCTTCGCCGTCTACGGCGAGCGCAGGTTCCGCCAGCGCGAGGAGCCCGTCGTGCTGCGCGCGCTGCGCTCCGGCGCCCCGGCGATCGCGCTCGGCGGCGGCAGCGTGCTGTCGGAGACGGTGCGCGCCGCGCTGCGCGAGCACACGGTCGTCTGGCTCGACGTCTCCGACGAGACCGCCTGGCAGCGCGCGGCGGGCGACGAGCGACCGCTGGCCGACGACCGCGACGCGTTCTGCGCGCTGCACGCCGAGCGGCGCCCGCTGTATGCGTCGATCGCCGACGCCTACCTGCCGGAGGGCGACCGCGTCGCGCGCCGCGCCGAGCCGGCGCTGCGGGCGCTCGCCGCCGCGCCGCGCGGGACGAAGCTCGTCTGGGCGGCGACGGCCGGTGGCGAGTACCCGGTGTTCGTCGGCCGCGGGCTGGTCGGCGGGCTGCCGCGGCCGGGGCGGCGCGCGTTCGTCGTCACCGACGCGAACGTCGGCGCGCTGCATGGCGCGGGCCTGCGCGACGCCCACCACACGATCACGATCGCCGCCGGCGAGGAGCACAAGACGCTCGCCGTCGCGGAGACCGTCTGGCGCGAGCTCGCGACGCGCGGGATGGGCCGCGACGACCATCTCGTGGCGCTCGGCGGCGGCGTCGTCGGCGACCTCGCGGGCTTCTGCGCGGCGACCTACCAGCGCGGCGTGCCGATCGTGCAGGTCCCGACGACGGTCGTCGCGCAGGTCGACTCGGCCTACGGCGGCAAGACCGGCATCGACCTGCCGGAGGCGAAGAACTACGTCGGCGCCTACCACCAGCCGGCTGCCGTCATCACCGACGTCGATACCCTCGCCACGCTTCCGGCGGCCGAGCACGCCGCCGGCTACGCCGAGGTGCTGAAGACCGCGCTGATCGCCGGCGACGATCTGTGGGAGCGCGTCGCGGCAGGCGCCGCGGTCGACGAGCGCGTCGTGCTGGACTGCGCGCGCACGAAGATCGCGATCGTGGCGAGCGACGAGCGCGACGGCGCCGCGCGCCAGCTGCTGAACCTCGGCCACACCGTCGGCCACGCGATCGAGACGGTCACCGGCTACCGCCGCTATCGCCACGGCGAGGCGGTCGCGCTCGGGCTGCTCGCCGCGCTGCGGCTCGGCGGGACCGACGCCCTGCGGTCGCAGGTCGCGCAGCTGCTCGCGGCCACGGACCTGCCGACGACGCTGGACGCGGACGTCGATCCCGAGGCCGTCGTCGCCGCGACGAAGCTCGACAAGAAGCGCGTCGGCGACGAGGTCCCGTTCGTGCTCGTGCGCGAGCCCGGCGACGTGCGCTTCGGTCAGCGCGTGCCGGCCGCCGACGTGCTGGCGGCGGTCGCGGAGCTCACCGCGAGCTGAGCGCGCCATGAGATCCGCGCTCGAGCAGGAGCGTGGACCGGCGCGGTGCGCTTTTCAACCGCTGACGAGTTGAAAAGCGCACCACGAGCGTCAGGGAGACGTCGCGGTGCGCGCGGCACGCAGGCTCCTGCCGGCCGACTCACCCCATTGCGCGGCATGCTCGGCCGCAGTTCGGATGCCTCCAAGTGCCGGTCGCCATGGACGTGTCTGGCAGAGTCCAGCGCACATGTCGACCAGCCACAACCGCATCCACGTCATGCACGGCGTCAACCTCGACCAGATCGGGCGCCGCGATCCCGCGCACTACGGCGGGCTGACGTTCCTGCAGCTCGAGCAGGCGATCGACGCCTACGCCAGCGAGCTCGACGTCAACGCGCGCTTCTTTCAGACCAACCACGAGGGCGAGTTCGTCGAGGAGCTGCACCGCGTCGCCGACCTCGCCGACGCGGCGATCATCAACGCCGGCGCCTGGTCGCACTACTCGCGCGCGCTCGGCGACGCGCTGCAGTTCGCCGGCGTGCCCGCCGTCGAGGTGCACCTCTCCGACGTGCACGCGCGCGAGGAATGGCGCCACGTCTCCGTCCTCGCCGAGGGCTGCGTCGCGACCGTCGCCGGCAAGGGCGTCGACGGCTACCGCGAGGCGCTCGCGATCCTCAAGGCAGAGCTGGAGCGATGACGACCCGCACGCGACCGGCGCACGCGCGGGCACGGCCGCTGCCCCGCCGCTCACGATGAGCGCGCGCCGCGCAGCGCTGCAGGCGAAGGTCGCCGAGCACGAGCTCGACGCGCTGCTCGTCTCCAACCTGGCCAACGTGCGCTGGCTGACGGGCTTCGACGGCTCCAACGCCGCTGCCGTCGTCGGTACGCAGCGGCTGCGCTTCGTGACCGACTTTCGCTACCTCACGCAGTCCGCCGAGCAGCTTGCCCCCGAGTGGGAGCGCGAGATCGAGACCGATCTGCTCAAGCAGGTCGTGACGGGCCTGCCCGCCGGACCGTTCAAGCTCGGCTTCGACGACGCCCACCTCACCGTCCGCCAGCACGCCCAGCTCGGCAAGCTCCTCGCGGAGCACGGCGGCGACGGCATCGAGCTCCTCGCCGCGGGCGGGATCGTCGAGGCGCTGCGCGCGATCAAGGATCCCGCCGAGATCGACAGCATCCGCGCGGCGGCGGCGCTCGCCGACGAGGCCTTCGAAGCGGTCGTCGGCGCCGGCATCGTGGGCCGCACCGAGCGCGACGTCGCGCTCGACCTCGAGATCGCGATCCGCCGCCGCGGCGCCGAGGGCGTCTCGTTCGCCCCGATCGTCGCCGCCGGCGAGCACGGCGCGCTGCCGCACGCGATGCCGCGCGACGTGCCGATCCCGAATGACACGCTCGTCGTCATCGACTGGGGCGCACAGCTCGACGGCTACGCCTCGGACTGCACGCGAACGGTCGCGACGGGCGAGCTCGATCCGCGTGCGCGTGCCGTCTACTACACCGTGCTCGCCGCCCAGGAGGCGGCGCTCGCCGCGCTGCGCCCCGGGCCGACCGGCAAGGAGATCGACGCCGTCGCGCGGGCGGTCATCGATCAGGCCGGCCACGCCGAGCACTTCGGGCACGGCCTCGGACACGGCGTCGGCGTGGAGGTCCACGAGGGGCCGCGCCTGTCGAAGACCGGCGACGCACCGCTCGCCGCCGGCAACGTCGTCACCGTCGAGCCGGGCATCTACGTGCCCGGCGCCGTCGGCGTGCGGATCGAGGACCTCGTCGTGGTGACCGCCGACGGCCACGAGGTGCTCAACGGGCTGTCCAAGGCGCTGCGGAACGTCGGATAGCCGAGCGGCGCGATCAAGCGCCGCCGCGCCGTTGCCGATGTGCAGCATGTGCGCACGCGAGTTCGCAGCGAATGGAGCTGGTGGGCCGCTGCCCTGATCGGCGTCGCGATGATGAGCTGGCTGACCCTGCAGGGCTTCGCCTGGAGCGACTACGACCACGAGGCCTCGGCCGCCTTCGCGTCGCTGATCGCCGGCGACGTCCGCGGCTTCCTCGCACAGGTGCCCGCCTACGGCGGATCGATGGTCCTGCGCGCCCCCGTCGCGGGCGCCGTCGCATGGCTCGGCGGCGGCGAGCTCGCGGTCTACCGAGCGGTGTCGATTCCGGGGCTGCTGGCCGTCGCGGCGCTCGGCGTGCTGCTCGTGCGCCGCCTGGCCCGGCGCGGCCGCTCGACCGGCGTCCGCACACTTGTGCTCGCGCTCTGCGTCGTCAACCCGATCACGATTCGCGCCCTGGAGCTCGGGCATCCCGAGGAGCTGCTGTGCGCGGCGTTCTGCATCGGCGCGGTGCTCGCGGCGATCGACGGACGGACGGTGCTCGCCGCGGTCCTGCTGGGTCTCGCGATCGCCAGCAAGCAGTGGGCGGTGCTGGCGATCGGACCGGTCCTGCTGGCGCTGCCCGAGCGACGCATCCGCGCGCTCGCGATCGCCGGCGCGGTGACCGCCGTCGTCCTCGCGCCGATCCTGCTCGCGGCGCCGACGGGCACGACGATGCTCGTCAAGGGCGCCAGCACGACCGGCCACATCTTCGTCCCCTGGCAGGCGTTCTGGTTTCTCGGCGAGAGCGGCCATGTCGTGATCGGCGGCGACGGCCTGCCCAAGCCCGACGGCTACCGCGTCCCGCCCGCCTGGCTGTCCCCGCTGACGCATCCGCTGATCGCGCTGCTCGTGATCCCGCTGTCGCTGGCCTGGGCGCGGGTGCACCGTGCGGTGCCGCGCTTCGGCGGCGAGCAGATCCTGCTGCTGCTCGCGCTGCTGCTCTTGCTGCGCTGCGTGCTGGACCCGTGGAACGTCATCTACTACGAGCTGCCGTTCCTGCTCGCGCTGCTGACCTGGGAGTCGCTCTGCCGTCCCGAGCGACCGCCCGTCCTCGCGCTCACGACGACGGCCCTCGTCTGGGTGACCTTCCAGCGCGCGCCGGAGGTGCTCAGCCCCGACATGCAGGCCGTCTTCTTCCTCGCCTGGTCGCTGCCGATGGTGGCCTGGCTTGCGCGGCAGGCGTTCACGCCACCGGCATCGCTCGCGCGCCGTACCCGCCCGACCCGGCCCGCGCTGCCGGCGAGGGAGATCGGCGCGCAATAGCGCCCATGCGTTGCAGCACGGAGGGGCATCGGCTATAGCTAGGTGCCGCCCTCGCCGACCCGTAGACGACCACTGGACGGAGACCGTGTGAGCACCAGCGCAGAGCATTTCGATGCCGTCGTCGTCGGATCCGGGTTCGGCGGATCGGTGACCGCGTACCGCCTCACCGAGGCGGGGCACAGCGTCTGCCTGCTCGAGCGCGGCAAGGCGTTTCCGCCCAACTCGTTCCCGCGCTCGCCGCTCGGGATGAAGTCCCAGTTCTGGGATCCGAGCGCCGGCCTGCACGGGATGTTCAACCTCTGGGCATTCGAGAACATCGATGCGATCTGCGCGAGCGGTCTCGGCGGCGGCTCGCTGATCTACGCCAACGTCCTGCTGCGCAAGGACGAGGAGTGGTTCGTGCGCGAGGAGGCCGGCAAGGGCTCGTGGAAGGACGGCTACGAGTACTGGCCGGTGACGCGCGCCGACCTCGACCCGCACTACGACCGCGTCGAGCAGATGATGAACGTCCAGAAGTACCCGCTCGACCAGCCGCCCTACGACGCGACGCTCAAGACGCTCGCCTACCGCGACGCCGCCCGCAACCTCGGCCTCGACTGGGACCTCGTCAACCTCGCCGTCACGTTCGCCAACGACGGCGAGCCGCCGCGGGTCGGCGAGCCGATCCGGGAGGACCGGCCGAACATCCACGGCGCGACCCGGCTGACCTGCAAGCTCACCGGCGAGTGCGACCTCGGCTGCAACCACGGCTCGAAGAACACGCTCGACTACACGTACATCACCGCTGCCTGGCACGCCGGGGCGGAGGTTCGCACGCGCCACGAGGTGCGCTCCTTCGCGCCGCGCGAGGGCGGCGGCTACCGGATCGACTACGTCGTCCACGACCCTGAGGCCGAGGGCCACGAGACCGACACGAAGGCGCTGCCGCGCCACACCGTCACCTGCGATCGGTTGATCCTGTCGGCGGGGACGCTCGGCACGACGTTCCTGCTGCTGCGAAACCGTGCCGCGTTCCCGATGATCAGCCGCGCGCTCGGGACGCGCTTCGGCGGCAACGGCGACCTGCTGACGTTCGCGCGCCAGTGCCGGACCGACGGCCCGGACGGCACGCGCGTCGTCAACGTCATGGACTCCGCGCACGCGCCGGTCATCACGAGCGCGATCCGCGTGCCCGACGCACTCGACGGGGGAGAGGGCCGCGGGTTCTACCTCGAGGACGCCGGCCAGCCCGAGTTCGTCAGCTGGATGCTGCAGCTGGTCGACGCGCCGCGTGCGGCGAAGTCGCTGCTCCCCAAGCTGCCCAAGCTCGCCAGCGACTTCATCAGGCAGCGCGACACAGACGTCGGCGAGGAGATCGCGAGCTTCATCGGCGACTGCGCGGAGTCGGCCGGCTTCCTGCCGCTGCTGGGGATGGGCCGCGACGTCCCCGAGGGGACCATGTCGCTGCGCAACGGCGGCCTCGCGGTCGACTGGAAGAAGGACGGCTCCTCGAAGGCCTACTTCGACCGCGTGCGCGGCGTCTCCAAAGCGGTCGCCGAGGAGCTCGGCGGGGTCTTCCTCGACAACCCGATCTGGTGGCTGAGCCGCGTCGTCACCGTGCACGCGCTGGGCGGCGCGCCGATGGGCCGCGACGACCGCGAGGGGGTCGTGGACCCCTGGGGTCGGGTGTACAACTATCCGGGCCTGCACATCGCCGACGGCTCGGTGATGCCCGGTCCCGTCGGTCCCAACCCGAGCCTGACGATCGCCGGGCTCGCCGACCGCTTCGCCGATGCCATCCTCGAGGACATGAAGGGAGCAGCCGTGACCGCACCACCGCCACCGCCGCCTGCCAGCGAGGACGGGGGCGCGGCCGCGGCCGGCGCCGCCGCCCAGCCGCCGCCCGCCAGCGAGAACCCCGCGTCGCTGGAGTTCACCGAGAAGATGCGCGGCTTCATCACGTTCGGTGAAGCCGACTTCGACAAGGGCTACCGCAAGGGCAAGAAGTCCAAGACGAAGTGCATGTTCCACCTGACGATCACGATGGACGACATCGAGCGCTTCGTCGCCGATCCGAACCGTCAGGGCAGCGCCGAGGGCTACGTCGACTGCGACGCGCTCGGCGGCAAGCTGCCGGTCTCCAAGGGCTGGTTCAACCTCTTCGTCGACGGCGACCCCGACGACGACGGCAAGGAGCGCAAGCTCATGAAGTACCGCCTGCTGCTGCAGGACGGCGCCGGCCACCCGATCACCCTGAACGGCTACAAGGAGGTCAAGGACGACCCCGGCTTCGACCTCTGGGACGACACGACGACGCTCTTCACCCACATCCTCGCCGGGCACGTCGAGCCGGACCAGCCCGACTCAGAGGTCGTCGCGACCGGCATCCTCAAGGTGCTGCCGGCCGACTTCGCGGTCCAGCTGACGACGTTTCGCGTCGATCCCGCGCATCGGGTCGACGCGCTCGCGCGCTTCAGCAAGCTGTTCGCCGGCAACCTGTGGGACACGTTCGGCCCGGTCGCGAAGCTGAAGGGCAAGAAGGAGAGGAAGGGCAGCGATTGACCACCGGCGCCACCCACACCGACGAGACGTTCGCGCTCGACACGGCGGACGGCGTTCCCTGCAACGTCATCCACGTGCGCGGGCGCAAGAAGCCGACGAAGGGGCCGGTGCTGCTCGTCCACGGCGTCGGCGTGCGAACGGAGATCTGGCGCCCGCCGAACCCGACGACGATCGTCGACGCGCTGCTGGAGGCCGGCTACGACGTCTGGATGGAGACGTGGCGCGCGAGCATGGACGTGCCGAACAACACGTGGACGCTCGACCAGGCCGCGGTCCTCGACCACCCACTCGCGGTCGCGAAGGTGCTCGAGCAGACGGGCGCGAGCTCGCTGCAAGCCGTCACGCACTGCCAGGGCTCGACGAGCTTCATGATGTCGGCCTGCGCGGGCCTGATCCCCGAGGTGCGCACGATCGTCGCCAGCGCGGTGACGCTGCACCCGGTCGTGCCGCGCGTCTCGGGGCTCAAGCTGCGCTACGTCGTGCCGCCGGTCTCGCGCCTGCTCGGCTACCTCGACCCGCGCTGGGGGCGCGACGGCGCGCCGTGGATCCTGCCCAAGCTGCTGACGGCGTACTGCATGGTCTCGCGGCGCAAGTGCGACAACGGCGTCTGCAAGGTGTCGAGCTTCATGTTCGGCTCCGGCGACCCGACGCTGTGGACGCACGAGCAGCTCAGCGCCGAGACCCACGAGTGGACGAAGGGCGAGTTCGGCCCCGCGCCGCTGACGTTCTTCAAGCAGATCTCGCAGTGCGTGCGGCGCGGCCATCTCGTCAGCGTCGACGGGCGACCGGAGCTGCCGGCGAGCTTCGTCGCCCAGCCGCCGCAGACCGACGCGCGCTTCGTGCTGATCACCGGCGGCAAGAACCACTGCTTCCTGCCCGAGAGCCAGCGCCGCACGTACGAGTGGCTGGAGGGCGTCGCCCCCGGCCGCCACGCGCTGCACATCGTCGCCGGCTACGGACATCTCGACGTCTTCGTCGGCATGCGCGCCGACGAGGACTGGTTCCCGCTGATCGTCTCCGAGCTCGACAAGGCCTGAGAGCGGACCGGGGTCCGGATGCCGACCTGGGACGACGTCGTACAGCTCGGAACGCAGCTGCCGGGCGTCGAGGTCGGGACGTCGTACGGCGCGCCGGCGCTGCGCGTGCGCGGCAAGGGCATGTGCCGGTTGCGGTCCGATCCCGACGCGCTCGCCATCCGCGTGACGGACATGGGCGAGCGCGAGGCGCTGCTGCAGTCCGAGCCTGAGACCTTCTTCACGACGCCGCACTACGACGGCTATCCGTATGTGCTCGTGCGGCTCGAGGCGGTCGACCCTGACGAGCTCGGCGAGCTGCTGGAGGACGCCTGGCGGGTGTTCGCCGCCAAGCGCATCGTGAAGGAGTGGGACGCCACGCGAGACCGCGCCGGGGAGAGCCAGTAGCCGCGCCGCCCGGTGGCCGCGCCCGCCCAGTAGCGCTCGCCGACGCTCGAGCGCTGGCCGTGAGGGGGTGGGGCGGATGAGCCTCGCTCCGCAAGGCCGAAACGCCACACCCCGGCGGGGCGGGTCGGCGCGCGCAGTGCTGCGACGCATCCTGTGCTGTCTTGTGACGCGCGGGTCTGGTTTCGCGACACTCCGCCCGGCACGGTTGGCCGATGCACGCGCAACGGCGAATCGCATGGGGGTGGGGCGGATGAGCCTCGGTCCGCGAGGACGATCCGCCACGCCCCCCGATCTGCTGGTCGCGCGCAAGGCCGCACGACAGCACGGGAGGATCCGATTCGATCAGCTCGTCGCGTGCGGCCTCGACGATGGCGCGGTGGCGCGCCGGGTTACGAAGGGGCAGTTGCATCGCCTCCACCTGGGCGTCTACGCCGTCGGCCACCCGGGGCAGACGATCCACGCGCAGCTGATGGGCGCCGTCCTCGCCGGCGGCGATGGCGCCTTCACGAGCCACTGGGCCTCCTCCTCGCTGTGGGGGTTCGTGCGCTGGGACGACCGCTGGATCGACGTGACGGTGCGCGGATCGAGTCACCGCAAGCCCCGCGACGGCATCCGATTTCATCGCTCGCGCTCGATCGCACGGCACGACGTCACCCGGCGCCACGGCATCCCGACGACGACCGCCGCCCGCGCGCTGCTCGACGTCGCCCCGCTGCTGTCGGACGAGAGGCTGAAGCGTGCCGTTCGCCAGGCACAGGCCGAGCGGTCCACGAACGTCAAGCAGATCGCCGACGTCGTGCGCCGCGCCAACGGCCACCGCGGCGCGAAGCGGCTCGTGGCGATCATCTCCAGCGGTCCGGCGCCGACACGCAGCGGCGACGAGGACGGCGTGCTCGACATGCTCCTGGCGGCCGGCATCGAGCATCCGACGGTGAACGGTCAGTACGTGACACGGTCGGCCCGAGGCGGAACCGCCATCTACTACCCGGACTTCCGCTGGCCCGCCCAACGCCTGATCCTCGAGGTCGACAGCGCCTGGCACGACGGCGCGATCGCGCATGACCTCGACGCCGAGCGGCAGGCCGATCTCGAGGCCGCCGGCGAACGCGTGCTGAGAACGACGCAAGAGCAGGCGCTCCTGCATCCCCGTCAGCTCATCGAACGACTGATCGCCGCCGGTGCACCCATCGGACGCAGGATCCGCTCGTGACGGATGCGCAACCTGCGGTGCCGGCGATCGACGGTGGCGTCACGCTCGTCTCGACCGACGCGGACTTCGCCCCGCTTCGCCGGCGAGGTCCGCTGGCTCGACCCGCTCGCTCGAGCAGGTGCGGGGCCGACACCCGCCCTACACTGACCGGCAGCCATGATCAGCACCAACCAGCTCAAGAACGGCAACCACATCGAGGTCGACGGGACGATCTTCAAGGTCCTCGACTTCCAGCACGTCAAGCCCGGCAAGGGCGGCGCGTTCGTGCGCACGAAGCTGCGCCGCGCGAGCGACGGCAACGTGATCGACAAGACGTTCCGCGCCGGCGAGAAGTTCCGCTCCGTGCACACGGAGGCACGCAAGATGCAGTTCCTCTACTCCGACGGCACCGACGCGCACTTCATGGACGCCGAGACCTACGAGCAGCTCGCGGTGCCGCAGAGCTCCGTGGCCGACGCGCTGCGCTTCACGAAGGCCAACGACACCGTCGACGTGCTCTTCATCGACGGCAACCCCGGCGACCTGCAGCTGCCGTCGTCCGTCGAGCTCGAGGTCACCGAGACCGAGCCGGGCCTGCGCGGCGACACCGCGTCGGGCGGCGGCGACAAGCCCGCGACGCTCGAGACCGGCGCGAAGATCCGCGTCCCGTTGTTCGTCAACATCGGCGACCGCGTCAAGGTCCAGACGGCCAGCGGCGACTACATGTCGCGCGTCTAGCGGGCCCGAGCGGGCGACGAGCGCGGTGTCGCGCAGAACCGACCAGCGCCGCGCCGCCGTCTTCGCCCTCTACCAGGCCGACGTCACCGCGCGCGAGCTCGAGGACGTCTTCGAGCGCAACGCCTCGCTGTTCACGCGCGCGCTCGCGTACGCCGCCGAGGACCGCGCCGAGGAGCTCGACGCGCTGCTCGCGCGCCACAGCAAGGGCTGGACGATCGACCGCATCGCCCCGCTCGAGAAGGCGATCATGCGCGTCGCGCTGCTCGAGATGCTGCATCCGGACGCCGCGCCCTCCGACACGCCGATCCCGGCCGAGGGGGCGATCGACGAGGCCGTCGAGCTCGCCAAGACGTACTCCGGCGCCGACGCGCCGAAGTTCGTCAACGGCATCCTCGCCGCCGTCCATCGCGAGATGGGAGACAATCTCCCCGCGCCATGACCGAACCCCGACGAACCGACACCGACGCCGACGCGACCCTCGACGACCTCGTAGGCCGCCTCGAGCGCGCCGCCGAGCAGCTGCGCTCCGGCGACCTCAGCGCCGACGCCGCCGCGACCGTCGTCGAGGACTGCGCGGCGCTCGCGTCACAGGCCTCAGCCGAGCTCGAGCGGCGCACGCGCGAGGCCGAGCGCGAGCCGCTGCCCGGCCAGGACTCGCTCCTGTAGTGAGCGGTCCGCGCACGTCCGGCCCGGATCGCACGCATCGACGCCGGTGAGCAGCGACCGATCCACGAGTGCGAGGACTTGCTGGAGGGACCACTAGTGCCATACCCCGAGCAACTGCGCCTGCTCGTCGAGCAGGAGCTGCAGCGGATGGCGTTCTCGCGCGAGCCCGCCACCGCACGGCTCGTCGAGGCGATGCGCTACAGCCTGCTGGCGGGCGGCAAGCGCATCCGCCCGGTGCTCGCGCTGGCGACGGCGCGCGCGATCGGCCGCGACGAGCACCACCTGCTGCCGCTCGCGGCCGGCATCGAGCTGATCCACACGTACTCGCTGATCCACGACGACCTGCCGGCGATGGACGACGACGCGATGCGCCGCGGCCGGCCGACGGCGCACGTCGCCTACGGCGAGGACGTCGCGATCCTCGCCGGCGACGCGCTCTACGCCGAGGCCTTCCATCACGTGCTCGCCCATCAGCGCGGCGAGCCGCGCGCGATTCTCGACGCGCTGGCCGAGCTCGCGGCCGCGACCGGGGTCGAGGGGATGGTCGGCGGACAGTTCATCGACGTCTCGGCTACACCCCAGACCGCCGACGAGCTGCGCCGCCTGCACGAGCTCAAGACGGGGAGGCTGATCGGGGCGTCAGTAGAGTGCGTACTGCTCATAGCCGGAATGACACAGCCTGAGACATCCGAGTTTTGTGCGTTCGCCAGCGAGCTTGGCGTGCTCTTTCAGATCGTCGACGACATCCTCGACGTGACCGGAACCGACGTCGCGCTCGGCAAGCCGCAGGGCAGCGACGAGCGCCACGGCAAGCGCACCTACGTCAGCGAGTTCGGCCTCGACGGCGCGCGCGAGCTGGCGATCAGCTCGCACCGTCAGGCACGCACATCGCTCGCCGCCGCAGCGCCGGCCGGCGCCCCCGAGCTCGAGCAGATCACCGACTTCATCGCGACCCGCAGCTCATGAGATGACCACGCGCCTCCTCCAACGCATCGATCGCCCGCAGGACCTGCACGCCTTGAGCGAGGACGAGCTGACGCAGGTCGCCCAGGAGGTGCGCGAGCACATCATCGCCACGGTCGGCGAGATCGGCGGGCACTTCGGCGCCAACCTCGGCACCTGCGAGATCGCCGTCGCGCTGCACTCGCTGCTGGACTCCCCGCGCGACAAGATCCTCTGGGACGTCGGTCACCAGGCCTACCCGCACAAGGTCCTCACCGGCCGCCGCGACCAGCTCGCGACGATCCGCCAGTACGAGGGCCTGGCGCCGTTCTGCTCGATCGAGGAGTCCGAGCACGACATCATGGGCGCCGGCCACGCCTCGACGTCGATCGGCGTCGCCGTCGGCATCAAGGAGGCGATGAAGGTGCTCGCGCAGCGAGCCGAGCCCAACCCGCCCCGCGTCGTCGCGGTGATCGGCGACGGCGCGATGACCGGCGGCGTCGCGTTCGAGGCCCTGCAGCAGGCCGGCGGCGCCGGCACGCCGATGGTCGTCGTGCTCAACGACAACGGGATGTCGATCGCACCGAACGTCGGCGCGCTGTCGCGCTACTTCACCCGCGTGCGGCTGCACCCCAAGCTCTGGCACACGCGCGAGAGCGTGGAGACGCGGCTCAGCGAGCTGCCCGGCGTCGGTCGGCGGATCGAGCGCTACGGCCCGCAGATGAAGGAGTCGATCAAGGCCTTCTGGGCGCCGGGCCTGCTCTGGGAGGAGCTCGGCTGGGCCTACACCGGCGTGATCGACGGCCATGACGTCCACGCGCTGCGCGTCGCGCTGCGCAGCGCGCTCGCCGCCGGGCGACCGGTCGTCGTCCACGTCGCGACGATCAAGGGCAAGGGCTTCGCGCCCGCCGAGAACGGCGGTCAGGAGGGGCAGGAGCGCTGGCACGCCGCCAAGCCGCGGTCGATCATGGACGGCGTCGTCGTCGCGCCGGCGATGCCGACGCGGCCCACGCCGCCGCCGCAGTTCACGACGGTCTTCGGGCAGGCGCTCGTCAACGAGTGCCGCCGCGACCGCCGCGTCGTCGGCATCACGGCGGCAATGAACACCGGCACCGGGCTGGACCTCCTGCAGCGCGAGCTGCCCGAGCGCTACTTCGACGTCGGGATCGCCGAGCAGCAGGCGATCCTCTTCGCCGCGGGCCTCGCGCTGGAGGGCGTCAAGCCGGTCGCCGCGATCTACTCGACGTTCCTGCAGCGCGCCTACGACCAGATCGTCCACGACGTCTGCCTCCAGCGCCTGAACGTCGTCTTCGCGATCGACCGCGCCGGGCTCGTCGGCGACGACGGGCCGACGCACCACGGCGTCTTCGACATCGCCTACCTGCGCCCGCTGCCGAACATCGTCCTGATGGCGCCGCGCGACGAGGCGATGCTCGTCCACATGCTGCGCACCGCGCTGCTGCACGACGGGCCGATCGCGCTGCGCTACCCGCGCGGCGAGGCGCTCGGCGTGCCGCTGCCGACGCGCGCGCTGCCGATCGAGATCGGCACCGGCGAGATCCTGCGCGAGGGCGACGGCAAGGTCGCGATCGTCGGCTACGGCACCGGCGTTGCGAAGGGGATCGAGGCCGCCGATCGGCTGCGCGCCGGCGGCCTCGACGTGACGGTCGTCGACGCGCGCTTCGCCAAGCCGATCGACGCCGCGCTGATGGCGCAGCTCGCCGCCGAGCACGAGCTGCTCGTGACGGTCGAGGAGGGCGTGCTGGCCGGCGGCTTCGGCAGCGCGGTCTGGGAGTGCCTCAACGAGGCCGGCCTCGACGATGCGCGGATCATCCGCATCGGCCTGCCCGACCGCTACGTCACCCACGGCACGCCGGCGACCCTGCACGCCGAGGTCGGCTTCACCGGCAAGCGGATCGCGGAGCGGATCGAGGCCGCCGTCGCCGAGCGCGTCGTCGCGGGCGCCTAGCGCTGTAGGACACTGTCGCTCGGGCGGTGCTCTCAGCCGCGCCGATCGGACCCTTATGCCGCGTACGTCACGCATGCTCCTGCTCGCCGCCCTGGCAGCGGCCTCGTCCACCGTCGCGCTCGGCGGCTGCGGCGCCGGCGCCGATCCCGGCGTCGAGCAGGTGCGCGTGCTGCGACTGAACCCGAGCGCGCTCGTGACCAAGCAGGCGCGCAGCGAGCCGGTCGTACGGGCTTCGCTGACGGCGTCGGGCAGCGAGGCGCAGCTGCCACCGGCGATGCGCGTGCCGCAGGTCGGGTCGCTCGCGCTCGGGGCACCGGCTCGCGGACGGCTTGTCAACGGGCTGCAGCTGCCCGCCCGCGGCCCGGACTGGGTCACGCACGACCCGGTCCGGCGCGTGATCCCCAACCGCGGCGACCGCCGCTGGGGCACCGACCGGCTGCTGGCGTTCCTGCTCTACGTGCTGCGCGACTACCGCCTCGCCAACCCCGGCGCACCGCCCGTCGTGATCGGCGACCTCAGCCGTCCCCGCGGCGGGCCGTTCGGCAGCGACTTCGGCGGCCTCGGTCACGCGTCGCACCAGAACGGCCTCGACGTCGACGTCTACTACCCGCGCGTCGATCGAGCGCTGGCGCCGCCCGGCGACGTGTCCGAGGTCGACCGCGGGCTCGCGCAGGATCTCGTCAACCGCTTCGTCGCGGCGGGCGCGCAGTTCGCGTTCGTCGGCCTGAACGTCGGCCTCGGCGGCCCGCCGCAGATCGTGCAGGCGATCGATCACCACGACGGCCATGTCCATGTCCGGATCGCCAACTGGCGGCGCTAGGCGGATCCGGCCGGGACGTGAAACGGCCC
Source organism: Solirubrobacteraceae bacterium (assembly GCA_030690545.1). Classification (GTDB taxonomy): domain Bacteria; phylum Actinomycetota; class Thermoleophilia; order Solirubrobacterales; family Solirubrobacteraceae; genus CADCVQ01. The sequence goes on along the minus strand of JAUYGN010000047.1, from coordinate 49,573 downwards.
GCCGGGGAGACGGGCCGCTTCGGGGAGGAGAGTCACTGCTATGTGGTTGTCGGTGCGTCTGGGGGAGTCGGGTCCATCGGCAGGCTGCCCGGAGGCGTCCTGCTCGCTCCACCGCCGACAGTGTCCTGGCCGGCCGGCCGGTCGTGGGTGAGCGTGGTCACACAACGCACTGCTGGGTACCGTTGAGCTCCGTGGCGCGCGTACGGCTCGACACCCTCCTCGCCGAGCGCGGCCTGTTCGCGTCGCGCACGCGTGCGGCGGCATCGGTGATGGCGGGCGAGGTGCGCCTCGGCTCGGGCAACGAGCGGGCGCTCAAGCCGGGCCAGCTCGTCGCACCGGATGTCGTCGTCGCGGTCGACGAGCTGCCGCGCTTCGTCTCGCGCGGGGGGATCAAGCTCGCCAACGCGCTGGAGCGCTTCGGCCTCGATCCGGGCGGCCGGCACTGCCTCGACGTCGGCGCGTCGACCGGTGGCTTCACAGACTGCCTGCTGCAGGCCGGCGCGACCCGCGTCACGACGCTCGACGTCGCCTACGGCGAGCTGCACTGGCGGCTGCGGACCGACGAGCGCGTGACCGTGCTCGAGCGCACGAACGCGCGCTCGATCGCCGCCGCCGACCTGCCCTACGCGCCGGACCTCATCGTCGTCGACGTGTCGTTCATCTCGCTGACGAAGGTGCTGCCGGCGCTGTTGGCGGCCGCCGCCCCCGAGCACGACGTGCTCGCGATGGTCAAGCCGCAGTTCGAGGCCGGCCGCGGGATGGTCGGCAAGGGCGGCGTCGTGCGCGATCCGGCTCAGCGCCGGGCGGCGCTCGTCGCGGTCGCCGACTGCGCGCGCGAGCTTGGCGCGGCGGTGCTCGGCTTCGCCTCCTCCGGCCTGCCGGGCCCGAAGGGCAACCAGGAGAGCTTCGTCCGGCTGGCCGAGGCCGGTCGAACCGGCGCCGTCGGCGCGGATCTCGACGCCGCCGCGCGCGAGGTCGAACCGTGAGCTCGCGCACGCTCGCCACGGTGCTGACCCACGGGCGTCCGGACGAGGTCGCGCCGACCCTGGCGCGACTCGTCGAGGCGGCCCGCGCCAGCGGGGTGACGTTGCACTTCGATCGCGTCGAGGCAGGCAAGCACGGCATGCAGCCCGGCGACGACGGCGTGATCGTGATCGACGACGATCCGATCGGCGACCCCACGCTGTGCGTCGTGCTCGGCGGCGACGGGACGATACTCGAGGGCCTGCGGCGCTTCGCGGGCAGCGACGTGCCCGTCTTCGCCGTGAACTTCGGCGAGGTCGGATTCCTCGCCACGGTCGAGCCCGAGGAGCTCGACGAGTTCGGCTTCGAGCACGCGTTCGCCGGCGAGTTCGAGGTGCTGCACCTGCCGGCGATCGTCTTCACGAGCGCCAGCGGGACCGAGCACCGGGCAATCAACGACATCTCGTTTCACCGCAAGGTCGGCGGGCGCGTGGCGCAGCTCGCCTACGGAGTCGAGGGCGAGGAGGTCGGATCGGTGCGCTGCGACGGGCTCGCGGTCTGCACGCCGGCGGGCTCGACGGGCTACAACCTCGCCAACGGCGGCCCCGTGCTGGCCTGGGGCGTCGAGGGCTTCGGCGTGTCGTTCATCGCGCCGCACTCGCTGACCGCGCGCGCGCTCGTCGTCGCGCCCGCCGACACGCTGACGGTCTCCAACCGCGGTCGCGAGGCCGTCGACGTGTCTGCCGACGGTCGCCCGGCCTGCGAGATCGCGCCGGGCGAGGACATCCACGCCCGCTTCGATCCGCACGCGACGCAGCTGGCACAGCTGCCGGGGTCGTCGTTCTACAAGCGGCTGCGGGCGAAGTTCGGACGCCTGTCCTCGTAGCGCCCGCTCGTGGCCCGGTGTCCCGGGCGCGGACGTGGACGCGATCCGCGCCAATCGGCGTGACAGCGCTCGCGGGCTGCGACGGAAGTGCTGCAAACCGGCGATCCGTCGGGCGTCGCTGCTAGACCGTGGCGATGCTCTGCGAGTTGCGCGTCGAGAATCTCCTGCTGATCGAGCGGGCCGAGCTGTGCCTGGCGCGCGGGCTGAACGTCCTGACGGGGGAGACGGGCGCCGGCAAGACGGTGCTCGCGCACGCGCTCGACCTGCTGCTCGGCGGCCGGGCGAAGCCGGGGATCGTGCGTCCCGGCGCGGCCGAGGCCTACGTCGAGGGCGTCTTCGAGCTGCCCGACATGCTGCGCTGCGAGCTTGGCGAGCGGTTGCCCGTCGACGCCGAGGAGGTCGTCCTCGCGCGGCGGATCGGCGCCGACGGGCGCACGCGCGCGCTCGTCAACGGCCGCTCGGCGACGGTCGCCGACCTGCGCGAGCTGGCCGAGCCGCTGATCACCTTCTACGGCCAGCACGAGCACCGCAAGCTGACGCTCGCAGGCGCCCAGCTCGACATCCTCGACGGCTTCTGCGGCGAGGCGCAGCTCGGCCGCCGCGCGAAGGTCGCCGCCGCATACGCGGCCGCGCGCGACGCGCAGGCGGCGCTCGACGAGCTGCGCGAGCTGGCCGGCGCGCGGGTGCGCGAGCTCGACCTGCTCGACTTCGAGCTCGCCGAGATCGACGCCGTGCAGCCCAGCGAGGAGGAGGCGATCGCGCTGCGCGCCGAACGCGAGCGCCTGCGCCACGTCGAAGCGCTGCGTGGCGCCTCGCTCGCGGCGGCCGAGGCCGCCGGTGCCGACGAGTCGGGCATCGCGAGCCTGCTGGCGACCGCCGGCCGCGGCCTGCTCGCGGCACGCGGGATCGACCCCGCGCTCGACGCGCTCGGCGAGCGCTGGCGCGCGCTGACCTACGAGACCGGCGACGTCGCGCGCGAGCTGCGCAGCTACGCCGAGGCGCTCGACGCCGAGCCCGGCCGCCTCGATGCGGTCGAGGAGCGCCTGACCGCGCTCGAGCGCCTCGAGCGCAAGCACGGCGGCACGATCGCCGCGGTGCTCGCGCACGCCGAGACCTGCCGCGCGCGGCGCGCGGAGCTGGCGGACGCCGAGGTCGCGATCGAGCAGGCGATCGCGCGCCTGGAGCAGTCCCGCGCGCAGCTTGCCTCCGGCAGCGCGGCGCTGCACAAGGCGCGCGCGGCGGCCGGCCCGAAGCTCGCGCGCGCCGTCCGCGTCCGGCTCGACGAGCTCGCGATGAAGGGTGCCGCGTTCGAGGTCGAGCTGACCGAGCGCGAGCCCGGGGCGACGGGCGCCGACGGCGTCGAGTTCCTGATCGCACCCAACCCGGGCGTGCCCGCCGGCCCACTGCGCGAGACGGCCTCCGGCGGCGAGCTGTCGCGCGTCATGCTCGCGCTGATGGGCGTCGCGGCGGCCGGTGCCGGCGGCGGCGAGACGCTCGTCTTCGACGAGGTCGACGCCGGCATCGGCGGGCAGACCGCGCGCGCCGTCGGCGACCAGCTGCGCGACCTCGCCGCCGAGCGCCAGGTGATCTGCATCACCCACCTGCCACAGGTCGCCTCGCTCGCCGCGCGCCACTTCTCGATCGCCAAGGACGCGACCCGCACGCCGGCGCAGACGACGGTCAGCGAGCTGCGCGACGACGAGGTCGTCAACGAGCTCGTGCGGATGCTCGGCGCCGACGGCGACGCCGACAGCACCGCGCGTCGCCACGCCGAGGAGATGCTGCGCGCGGCGTGACCGGGTGCGCAGCGGTTAGGACCCCACCGCCGGCGGGCACCCCGGTCGCATGACCGATGTGCTGCTGGCCGAAGAGCTGCTGCTGATCGCGCTCGACGACGACAAGGGCACGACCTCGAGCATGGTCTCACTCGATCCCGGCTTGGCGGGCGCCCTGCTGCTGGACCTGATCGCCGCCGGCGCGCTCGTCGAGTCCGGCGATGCGCTCGAGGTCGTCGACGGCGCCGGCGAGCCGTCGCACCCGCTGCTGATCGAGACGCTGGGCGTGATTCGCGCGAAGGCGACGCCGAAGAAGGCCAAGCACTGGATCGACCGGCTGCCCCGCGATCGCGCGCTGAAGCCGCTCAAGGGACGGATCGCGGACAGCCTCGTGAGCCGTGGCGTGCTCGACGAGAAGCGTCACAAGACGCTTGGCATCATCCCGAGCACGCGCTACCCGGAGGTCGATCCGGCCCCCGAGCGCGAGCTGCGTGCCCGGCTCGAGGCGACCCTCGTCGAGGGAGTCGAGCCGGCGCCGCCGACCGCGCGCCTCGTCGCGCTGATCCACGCGATCGGCCTCGTCCCGGCGACGGTGCCCAAAGGTCAGGGCAGGGCCGCCAAGGCGCGGGCCAAGGAGATCGCCGCGTCGAACGCCGTCGGCGCGGCGGTGAAGCGCGCGGTCGACGACGTCGGTGCGGCGGTCGCGGCGTCGGCGGCAGCGGCAGCGGTCGCCGGCTCCAGCTGACTGCGACACATCCGTGGTTTGGACGTCGCATACTGCTAGCATTCTGCGACATGAAGACGCTGTACCTGCGCAACGTTCCGGACCACGTCAGCGAACGGCTCGCGTTGCTGGCGGCTCGCGACGGGCTGTCTGTCTCGGCGTTCGCCGTCAGGGAGCTGACCGAGGCCGCGCGGCGCGCCGACAACGCCGCGCTGCTGTGGGATCTCCCTGATCTCGCCGTCTCCGCCGCGGACGTCGTCGCCGGGCTCGACGCCGGTCGCTCTGCCCGGTGATCGTCCTCGACGCGTCGGCGGCGGTCCTCGCGCTCTGCAACGACGGAGCGGCGCGCCGCGCGCTTGCCCGCGAGACGGTGATGATCCCGCATCTCGCAGATTCGGATGTCACCGATGCCCTGCGCGCCCAGGTGATCGGCGGGCAGATCGGCGCCGACGAGGCGCAGGCGGCGCTCGCCCGATGGGTGCGACTCGGGGTGCGGCGCTTCAGCGTCGTCGGTCTCGTGGCACGGCTCTGGGAGCTGCGCGACACCCTGACCGCATCTGACGCGACGTACGTCGCGTTGGCCGAGGCCCTCGCGTGCCCGCTGCTGACCGCCGACGCCCGGCTCGCCCAGGCGCCTGGACCGAGATGCCCGATCACGGTGGTGCCTCGATGACGGACGTCTCGCGCCACCGGCATCTGCGCGCACGGAGCGCCGCCTGCCCGGCGGGCTTCGCGCTCGACATCGTCACGATGTCAGCCGATCGACCGTGACGAGCTCGCCCCCGCTGGGTCAGGTCTCGAGTCCAGCGCGCAGCGGGCGCACCTCGCGCGGCGCGCCCGCAGTGCGGACGGTCGGACACGCCGACCGTCAGACCGTCCGCGTCATCGCAGGCGAGATCGGCGCGAGAGCGTCGAGCAGCTGTCGCCGCACAGTTGGACGCTGAGGCGATACAGCCGTCCCGCGACGATCGGCCGCCGCGAGCCGCGATCGCCGTCGTAGACACCGGTGTAGAGCGGCGCGCCGGCCGGACCGCCGGCGCGCCGCATCCGCACCTCGCGACCGCGGAACGTGATCTCCAAGCGCTTGGACACGGGCCCCGTCAGGCGGGCGCTGAGCACGACGCGGCGGGCACCGTCGAGGCGCAGGCGCACGCCGCCGCGCAGGCGCGGCGGCGGATTGGCGGTCGTCGCGCGGTTGACGGCGACGGGATCGGCGAAGCGCTGCACGCGACCGTCGGCGGTCGTCACCTCGAGCGTCAGGTCGGCCGGTCGCGTCGTCGCCGGCAGGACGGCGAGGAAGGCCCGGCCGGCGGGTGCGATGGGCAGCTCGTGGCGACCTGCGGGGGAGACGATCGCGACGCCCCGCACGGACTGCGCGGCGGCCCCGGCGACGATCGTCCGCCGCGCGGCGAAGCGACCGGGACCGAACGTGGCCGGCTGCGACGACGGCGCGAGCCTGACGGTGCGCGCGAACACGGGATGACGTGAGAGATCACCACAGCTCGGCGCCAGGACGCTGCCGCCCCGGCGGCCGGGTGTCGGCTCGCGCAGGTTGAGCTCCTGGGCGACCTGCAGGCAGGTCTGGCCGCGACGCGCTCCCTCCGTGCGCTCCGCCGCCGACGTGAACCATGCGGGCAGGCCTCCGGGGTCAGCGGCCACGGCGGCGCCATCGGGCCGTCTCGATGATGGGATCCGGCTGCGAAAGAAGCGCTTCGACCCGTCGGCGAGCGTCGCGGTCAGGACGGCGCGACCCCTCGCCCGTCCTCCGTAGGCGACCGCGAAGGCGCCGCTGCGCGAGCGTGGGACGATGAACGTGCCGCCCGGCCCGGCGACGGTCAGTCGCTTCACCCGCGCGTCCGCCGACCCGTGCAGCATCATCGGGCCGGCGATGCTCTCGGTGATCGAGATGCTCCAAGGTGGGCTTGCGGCCCCGGTGCCGACCGGGCTGCACGTGCCGCCGTCGCCGACCGGGTAGCGGCGGATCGCGCGCTCGGGGCCGACCTCGAAGCAGCGGTAGCGCACGGTGCGGCCGCGGCGCACGTCTTCGTGGCGGTGAAACAGCACGGCATGCGGCGCGCCCCCCTCCGGGTCGCGCACGCGCAGCTCGATCTGACCCGTCGGCGGCTCGCCGGCCCGGTAGGGAGCGATCGGGCGACCGACCGACACGACGCCCGCGACGTCTCGCGTCGCGGCGGGCGGCGCGGGATCGGCCTCGTCGTCGTGCGAGGTCGCGACGGCGACCACGACGCCGCCGGCGAGCGCCAGCATCGCGAGCAGCACGAGGATCGGCGCGGCGAGCAGGCGCTTCATGGACGGACCTCCGGTGCGGTGATCGGTGACGGGCGGGCCCGTGCCGCCGGGGCGGCGGCCGCCGGGCGTCCGGAGACGGCGAGCGTCCGTCCGGCCTCGTCGAGCGCGCGCATCCCGACGGCCTGCGACGCGAAGCGGGTGAAGAGGACGACGAACGGCCGCAGATCCTCGGGCAGATCGCGCGCGCGCAGTGCCGCGCGGGGCGCGCGCCCGGGCGTGACCGCGACCACCGTGCGCGCGCGCGGGCGCTCGTAGGACTGCAGCGTCACCTCGACCCGCGTGACGTCGCCGCGCGCGACGCCGCCCGCGACGCCCGCGAATCCGACGTCGCCTCCCGAGGCGACGGTCAGCGGCCCGAGCCCATCGTCCGGTACGCAGCGCCCGCCGCCGCCGTCGCGCCGGCTGGCGAAGACGCACACGCCGACGGTCGAGCCACGTCCGCCGATCGCCGCGCGGTACGCCTCGACGCGCCAGCGGCCGCCGGCGTCGCGCCCCCCGGCGACCGTCGCTCGCAGCTCGGGACGCACCTGGGTCGGGAGCGCCGTCTCGCCGCCCGCCAGTCCGGCCCAGTTCGTCGCCGCGCCCGCCGCCGGCACCGCGATCGCGATGCTCAACAGGCTTGCGGCCAGCAACGTCCGGCGCCGGCGGCGGATCGCCGGCAGCTCACGGCGCAGTGCGGTCCCGAGCTGATCACCCAGCCGGTCGAGTGCCGCGATCTCGCTCATGCCGACGTCTCCGCCGCGGCCAGTGCGCGATCGAGCGCCCGCAACGCACGCGAGACGCGGGCACGCGCCGTCTGCTCGCTCGTGCCCAGCGCCGCAGCGACGTCGGCATAGCCGCGCTCCTCGACGATGCGCAGGCGCAGCACGCGGCGCTGCTGCTCGTCGAGCGCTTCGAGCGCGGCACGGACGGCCTCGCGCTGAGGAGCGCTGCGGGCGAGCTCCTCGATGCGGGCGTAGGACTCGTCGTCGATCAGCGGGCGCTCGAGCGCCAGTCGCGCCGACGCGCGGCGCTGCACCGCCGCGCGCCGGTACCAGTGCGCGAGCTGGCGGCGCGCGATCCCGTGCAGGAACGCCGCTTCGTCCTCGGAGGTCGAGCCGCGAAAGCGCCGGCGACCGACGAACGCGGCGGCGAACGTCTCGGCGACGAGGTCCAGCGACACCTCGGGGTCAAGCGTGCGTCGCGCGAAGAACGCCAGCAGCCGCTCGGCATGAGCGTTCCACAACTGCTCGAACGTCGATGGCCCAAGCCGCGGCTCCATACACCTGTACTGTGCCGCTGGCGCGAAACCTGTGACGTCGACCGTGCCGTTCGGTCGCGCCGGTCATGCCCGCCGGACGGGCGCTCGGGCACGTGCGTCCGATGATCGCGCCGCGCGCTGGCAGACTTCGGTGGGTGCACGAGGCCTCGCCGATCGACGACGACCTCGCCGCGGCGACGCTCCTGCTCGGCGACGGCGCGACCGAGCTCGTCGCCCGTTGGCTGGCCGGCCGGGGCGGTGCCGTCCAGGCGCTGCGGCGCAAGCAGGTGCTCTACCGCCCTGGCCGGATGGCGTCGGTCGTCTTCGAGGGGACCGTCGAGTGGGCGGACCGCGGACTCCGCAAGGAGCTGCTGGCCGCGGCCTTCGATCGCGCCGAGGACGACGCGATTGCGATCTGGTGCTACCCCGACGATCCCGCCCTGCCGGGGCTCGAGCGCCTCGAGGATCCTGCCTATGTCGCCCGGATCGGGGCGGCGGCGGGCCTGCGGAGCCTCGTGCCCGACCTCAAGACGCTCGCCTATCGGCCGCGCCGCCGAGCGGTCGTGCGGGCGCGCTCCGATCGCGAGCGCGCCGTCGTTGCCAGGGCGGCCGGCCAGGTCCGGGTGCGGATGGATCGCCCCGCGCTGTTCTGGAAGGTGGTGCGCCCGGGGCGGGCGGCTGCGCTGGCGACCGTGCACGGCGCGCTGGGCGCCGCGGCGCCGGTGCCCGCCTGCCGCTTCATGGACGACGAGCTGGGACTCGTCGTGCTCGAGGGCCTGCGCGGCGACACGCTGCGCGCGCGGCTGCGCAAGGGCTCGGGCGTCGTGCCCGAGCCGGCCGCGATCGTCGAGCTGCTCGATCGGCTGGCCCCGGCCGGGGTCGCGGGCACGCCGGCATCGACGACGACGGCCAAGGTTCGGCGGCAGGCCCGGATGCTGCGCGCGGTCCTGCCGCGGCACGCCGAGCGCATCGACCGCTTCGTCGCGCGGCTGGGCGACGACGCTCCCGCGCCGCTGGTGACGACCCACGGCGACTTCCACGACGCGCAGATCATCGTCGACGACGCCGGCCGGGTCGCCGGGCTGGTCGACCTCGACGGCGTCGCGCCCGGCCAGCGGATCGACGATCTCGCGACGATCGTGGGACGCGTCTGGACGGCGGGTCGCACGGCGACGCGCGGAGCTGAGCGCTTCGCTCGCTACGGCGACGAGCTGTTCGCGAGCTTCGCGGCGATCTGCGATCCGGGCGAGCTCTGTCGACGCGTCGCCGGCGTCGTCTTCGGCCGGGCGACCGGGCCGTTTCGCGCCCAGCACCGCGACTGGGAGGCACGCGTGCTCGAGCGGATCGAGCTGGCGGAGCTGTGGCTGGCACAGGCCAAGGCCGGCATCGCGCCCGCGACATGAGAGGACTCTCACGCGATTCCCACGGTCGTCTCACTCCGCCGGGGGAGTAGTGCTCGCATGACTCTCTCAACGAAGCTCGTCACCCTGACCGCACTGGCCGCCGCGACGGCGCTGCTCGCCGTCGCGCTGACCGGCGCCAGCATGCTCTCGCCGCAGTCGACCGGTCCGTTCGCGACCGCTGCCGCTGCCGCCGACGATCGCAAGAAGCGCCACATCAACCGCTTCAGCGGCGCGGGCCTGCGGGCCTGCAACGTCGCCAAGCGCCGCGTCGCGCGCAGCGCCTGCACGAAGGTCGTCCACCGGCCGGGTGCCCGCAAGCGCTACGAGGTCACCCTGCGCCGCGGGAACTACCGCTACGAGGTCGACCTCTCGCGCACCTTCCGCGTGCTCGACGTCGATCGCGACCGGATCGGCGGCGACGACTCCGACAGCGACTCGGACTCCGATTCGGACAGCGACTCCGACTCGGACTGACCGATACGCATGCCGCGGTGGGGGATCCACTCCACCGCGGCGAGCGCCGGACGGCCGTTGCCCGGGGACGCGATGTCGCCTGGCCCGCTGCGACGTTGGCGACATGGACGGCACGAGCAGGCCCGCCGTGCTGCTGTGCCGCGGATCGCCGCACGCCCTGCGCCGCGCTTGATGGTGTTGTCGAACTAGGACGGCGTCCCTCGTATCCTCAGGCGATGCGTAGATCGACGCGCAGGACCGAGCGAAGCGATGTCTGGGCGCGGCCGGCGGCCGCGCCGCTGCTCGCGGCGGGGGTCGGGATCATCATCGTCCTGCACGCCTTGCGGCCCGACGTCGATCCCGCCCGCCACTACATCAGCGAGTACGGAAACGAGGCCTGGAGCTGGATGCTCAGCGCGGCGCTCCTGCTGATCGCGGTCGGTCTGCTCGCGCTCGCGGCGAGCTTGCGCGACACGCGACAGACGCGCCCCGGGCCACGGCTGCTGCAGCTCTCCGGTCTGCTGCTGATCGTCATGGCGGTGTTCTCGACCGACCGTCGTGGAAACCATGTCGAGATCGCGACGCTGGCGGGCAAGCTGCACGGCATCGCCGCGCTGGGCGTCTTCGCCCTGCTCGTGCTGGCGATGATGATGCTCTCGTCCTCCAGCTCGCGTGGCGAGGGCTGGCGCGAGCGACTGCGCCCGAGCGAGCTCGCCCTGCCCGCCGGGCTGATGGCGCTCGTGCCCCCGCTGACCGTCTTCGCGGTCGCGCCCGAGGCCCACGGGCTGCGCCAGCGCGTCTTCCTGCTGGTCGTCTTCAGCTGGCTGCTCGTGACAGCGGTGCAGGTGCGCTCGTCGGATGTCGGTCGCGCGCCGGATGTCGCTCGCGCGCCGGATGTCGGTCCCTCGCGCTAGGCGCGCGGGGCCGGCCGCCGGCCTGGCGGCCGTGGCCGGCGGCCTGCTGGCGCTCTGGCTGCGACCACCGTTCTGGGCCGTGCGGATCGCCGGCCGGCTGCTGCCCGACGTCCTCTTCTGCGTCGACACGCCGCAGCGCGCGATCGCCCTGACGATCGACGACGGCCCCGATCCCGCGACGACGGAGCTCGTGCTCGAGACGCTTGCCCGTCACGACGCGCAGGCGACGTTCTTCGTGCTCGGAGGCCGTGGCAGCGACCATCCACGTCTCCTGCAGCGGATCGTCGGCCACGGCCACGAGCTGGGAAACCACACCTGGCGGGCCGAGCCCAGCGCGAGGCTGCAGTCGACCGAGCTCGACGTCAGCATCCGCGACACCCAGCGGCTGATCGAGGCCGTCGCGCCCGTCGGCCTGCTGCGCCCGGGCTCGGGCTGGGTCACGCGGCGCGTGCGCGCCGCCGCGCACGACAACGACCTGCGCTGCGTGCTCGGGTCGATCTACCCGTACGACCTCCTGTTTCGCTCCAAGCCGTACATCGTCCGATACGTCCTCGGGCGCGCGAGGCCGGGCGCGATCGTGATCCTGCACGAGGGACCCACCGCCGGCACGCGCATCGTCGACGTGCTCGAGGCGGTGCTGCCGAGGCTGCGCGAGCGCGGCTATCGCGTCACGACGGTCAGCGACCTCGTGCGCGACGGCGCTCGGCGGGCCGATCAGTAGGGCCCGGGGGAGGACAGGATCGTTCTCCCGTGTGGCACGTTGTAGCCGGTATGAGGACCATCTCGAGACGCGCCCTCGGCGGCCGGACGGCCGGTGTGCTGCTGGCGGTAGCCCTCAGCGCGGCATTCGCGCTCCGGGTCGGCGACGCGCGGGCCGAGCCGCCGCTGCGCGACGTCGGACCGGTGAGCATCGTCGCCGCGCCGGGGATCGCACAGCTGAGCGCCGATCGCGGGCGCCTCGCATACATGCCGGCCGCCGGACGCGTCCGCGTCATCGACGAGCATCTTGCTGAGGTCGCGTCGGTGGCCGAGCCCGGCTGCGTGTGGCGCAGTTTCGGCGGTGGCGCGGTGCTGTGGAGCTGCAATCCGGGGCCGGGGCATCCGTTTGGCTCCTCGCCGCTGGTCGGGCTGGACGGCAGACAGAGAACGGTGCTGGGACCGCCGGGACTTCCGCTCGGCGCGCACGGCGAGCCACCGATCTGGTGGGCCGTCGGCTTGCGTTGGATGACCGTCTACTACAACGCGGATAGCCGGGCGTATGTCAACCGCAGCACCGGCAGGGTCGCGTACTCGACGGGCGAGGTCTCCCGCGCGCGGCGCCACGTCCGGCTGATCACCGATGTCGACCGAGACGATCTGACCCGCCCGGTCTGCGCGCCGCTGGTGCCGAAGCTGGTTCCTGGTGAGGGACGCGCTGACGTCGTCGTCGCGCCGCTCGCCTACAGGCCGCCCTATGGCGCGACGCGCAGCGGATCGCGGCTGCTCATCGGACGCTGCGGCGCACGACGCCTCACCGTCCTGTCTCGCTGTCCGCGGACATGCTCGGACCCGGTGGTCGGCGAGGGTTTCGTCGCCTGGATCGAGGGCACCTCACGGACCCGTCGCACCGTGTACGTCCGCTTGGCCGACCGCGCTCGGACATGGCGCTGGCGCGTCGACGTTCCCGCGCAGCCGTCCGGTCACCTCGTGGCTGCCGTCGGACGACGGCTGTTCGTCCTCGGGCGCACGACGCTGAAGACGGTGCGGCTGCCGGCCAGCGCGCGCGGACGCTGATGGAGTGACCGAGCGAGCCTCAGCGGGCCGCGCGCGCGGGACGTTCCCGCGACCCGCGACCCGCTTGACCCCGACGCTCAGTGCTTGCGATACAGCCGCGTCGTCAGCGGCGCGAAGACGGCGGTCAGCGCCGCCGCGACGGCAAGCACGATCAGGATGTCCCCGGCCTGGGCGTTGCCTTCCATCAGGCCACGCGAGGCGGTCACCAGGATCGAGATCGGGTTGACCTCGACGAACGCCTCGAGCCCCGCCGGCAGGGTCTCCGGCTCGACGAAGACGTTCGACAGGAACGTCAGCGGGAAGATGCCCAAGAAGCCCGCGTTGAGCACCGCGCTCGGCGAGCGCAGCAGGAGCCCGAGGGTCGCGAAGACCCACGACATGCCGACGGCGAAGATCACCACGAGGCCGAGCGCCGCGATCACGCCGATGACGCCGGCTCCCGGCCGGAAGCCGAGGATCAGCCCGACGACGATGATCACGGTCCCCGCGAGCACGTAGCGCACGCTGTCGCCGAGCAGCGATCCGAGCAGCGGGGCCGGACGCCAGATCGGCAGTGAGCGGAAGCGGTCTACGACGCCCTTCGTGAGATCCGTGTTCAGCGCCACGCCCGAGTAGATCGTCGTGAACAGCACCGACATCACGAGGATTCCCGGGAGGAGGTAGTCGAGGTAGTCGCCGGTCGACCCGGAGATCGCGCCGCCGAACAGGTACGTGAACATCACCACGAACAGCACCGGGGTGATCGTCACGTCGAGCAGCTGCTCGGGGACGTGCTTGATCTTCAGCATCCCGCGCCAGCCGAACGCCAGCGCCGCCGACAGCGGGTTCGCGTTGGGCGGGCGGGCGATCGAGGAGATCGCCGTGCGGACCGCCACCTCGTCGGCGCCGGTCGTGGGGGAGGCCTGCGGCGCCGGGGGTGGCGCCTGCGTCGTCGTGATCGTGCTCATGCTGCCTGCTCCACTTCGATCGGATCGGCGTGCTCGGCGGATGCGTCCGCCAGATGGCCGGTCAGGGCCAGGAAGACCTCGTCGAGGCTCGGCTGGCCGAGCGAGAAGTCGGCGATCCGCACGTCGGACCGCGTCAGCTCGGCGACCGCCTCGGCGGCACGGTCGGCGTCGGCGCCCGCGGCCGACAGGGCGGCGGGATCGGCGTCCAGCGTGACCGCGCCGAGCTCGCGGTCGAGCACGCGCGCCGCGTCGAGCCGCTGCTCGGGATCGAGCAGCCGCACATGCAGCGAGCCCGAGCCCACCGACGCCTTCAGCTCGGCGGGCGTGCCCTCGGCGATCACCTTGCCGCGATCGATCACGGCGATCCGGTCGGCGAGCTGGTCGGCCTCCTCGAGGTACTGCGTGCAGAGCAGGATCGTCGTCCCCTCGGCGACCAACGCCCGGACGATGCTCCAGACCTGGTTGCGCGAGCGCGGGTCCAGGCCGGTCGTCGGCTCGTCGAGGAACATCAGCTGTGGCGTCACCACGATGCTCGCGGCGATGTCGAGCCGGCGGCGCATGCCGCCCGAGTAGTGCTTGACGAGCCTGCCGGCGGCCTCGACCAGCCCGAAGGCCTCGAGCAGCTCGCCGGCGCGCTCCTTGGCCTCGGGGCGCTTGAGCCCCAACAGGCGGCCGAGCAGGATCAGGTTCTCGCGTCCCGTGAGCTCCTCGTCGACCGAGGCCAGCTGGCCGGTCAGGCTGACGATGCCGCGGACGGCGTTTGCGTCCTCGACGATGTCGTGACCGAACACGCGACCGCTGCCCGCATCAGGGCCGATCAGCGTCGCCAGCATGCGGATCGTCGTCGTCTTGCCGGCGCCGTTGGGGCCGAGCACGCCATAGACCGAGCCGCGGCGCACGGTCAGGTCGACGCCGTCGACGGCGCGCGTCTTGCCGAAGGACTTCACGAGGCCGGTGGCCTCGATCGCAAGTGGGGGCTGCAATGTCATCTGTCACCTCGGGGGTCGGGATCGGGGTACGGCAAACGCCCGGAGCTCGTCGCTGGTCGGCATCGGTCAATGGCGACGATGACCGGGTGCCAGGCGACACTAGAACCTCAAGTGAGCTTGATGTCAAACGTCCGTCACCGACGCTGCCGGGCCGGCGCCCGTCCGATCGTGCCTGCGGACGCGCCCCTTGACTTCAAGCGCACTTGAGCATGTAGAACGGTGGTCGTTCCCGACAGATGGTGGTGAGCACGATGACCGTGATGACGAGCCCGACCCTGATGGAGCGCCCCGTCGAGGACCTCTACGCAACGCCCGGCGAGCCCCTGTCGTTCGCTCCCGAGGTCCATGTGCGGGCCTTCCTGCTGCGGCGCGAGGCGGGCAACGTGCTGCTCTACAACGTCGCCGGCCTGGCCTCCGCCGCGCCCGAGCTCGAGCGCCTCGGTGGGGTGGAGCGCCACTACCTCAACCACTCGCACGAGGCGATGTTCGGCAGCGCGGGCATCGCTGCGCCGCTGTTCGTGCACGAGCGCGACCACGACGAGGTCGCGCCGACGATGCACGTGCGGGGCACGTTCTCGCGCCGCCACCGACCGACCGACGACTTCGAGGTGATCCCGACCCCGGGGCACACGCCCGGCGCGACCGCCTACCTGTGGGACAGCGGCGTGCACCGCTTCCTGTTCACCGGCGACTCGCTCTACCTGGGCACGGATGGCTGGCACGCGGGCGTGCTGTCCAGCAGCGACCGAGGCGCCTACCTCGAGAGCCTCGCCCTGATCCGCGATCTGGACTTCGACGTGCTCGTGCCCTGGGCGGCGCCGGCCGGCGCCCCGTACGTCAGCGCGACGTCCGCCACCGACACGCGCGCGCGGCTCGACGAGATCATCGAGCGCGTACGCGGCGGGGCCACGCGCTGAGCGTCACGCGCGCGACTGCTCGAGGATCGTCGGGTCGCGGTTGTCACGTACGCGGGCCAGCATGAGCACCTTGGCGACGAGCTCCGCCGTCTTCGGCCGGACCAGCCCCAGGCGTCGATCCCCATGACCCGCACGCCCTGCTGGAAGAGCCATTCGGTGGCTGCGCGCGTGACGGCCGGGCCGCGAGCCAGGTAGTCGGGCTTGCGGTAGTGCTCGTCGCGGTCGGTGCGGACGAGGACGATGTCCAGCGGCCGCAGCTCGCCGCCGAGACCCGTCGCTGGCAGGCGTTCTCCGCCACGGTGACCGAGCTCGTCGCGGTTCGTGAGCGAGGAGAGGAGAACCCCATATGACCGACGGCCCGACCAACAGCTACGAGACACGACTCGTCCTGGCCCTGCGCCATCGCGACGTGTCCGGAGGGCGCATCGGCGAGGTCCTGGCGGAGGTGCAGAGTCACCTGGCCGAGAGCGGTGAGCGCGCCGACGACGCCTTCGGCTCGCCGGAGGACTACGCCGATCGGGTGGCGGCATCGACGTCCGAACGCTCGTCTCCGCACTTGCCGGCGCGGTTCCTGGCGGCCGTGTGCCTGCCGGCGGCGGCGGGCGGCGCCGCGCTCGCCGAGGGGGTCCACCGGCTCGGGGCGGGCGGTCGCACCGACCTCGGCTGGTTCGCCGCGCCGCCGCTTGCGATGATCGGCGCCGGAGCGCTGCTGCTCGCAGCCGTCGCGCTGCTCGTGCGTCCGCACGTCGATCGGATCGTGGACCCTCGCACCCGCCAACCGGTCCTGCTGTCGCCGCGCGAGCGCGTCGTCCTCGTGGCCCTGCCCGTGACGATCCTGGCGCTGCTCTGGCTGCTCGGCCGCGCCGGAGCTTGAACGTCCGCCAGACAGGCACGTGACCGACGCGCTGCTGCGCACCGTCGCGCGCCGCGCCGGCATGCGCTCGCGACCTTCGACGCCGCGATCGAGGCCTTCGCGGGGGGGCGAAGGCGTCGAGTTGCTCGGCGTTGATGTCGCGCGACCGGTCGGCAGGATCGCTGTTAGGGTGCCCTGACTTAGGTGTACCTAATACGGGGTGGACGGATCGGGTAGCTCGTCTCGCTGAGCCGGGGCACAAGGAGCACGGCCTCGCGCGCGGCAGGCTGCCTGCGATCCGACGCCGAAAGGAGCTCGCCATGACCGCCGTGCTGGACCCGCCCGCTCCCGAGATCCACGCTGACCTCACGCGCCGCCGGTTCGTCACCGGCAGCCTCGGCCTCGGCGCCGTCATCCTGACCGGCTGCGGCGACGGCGATCGGGAGACTGCAGGCACGACACCGGGATCCGACGCGTTCCCGGTCACGATCGCGCACAAGTTCGGCAGCACGCAGATCCCGCGACCGCCGAAGCGGATCGTCTCGGTCGGCTACAACGACCAGGACTTCACGCTCGCGCTGGGTCAGCCCGTGCTCGGCACGGTGCGATCGGCCGACTACCCCTACCCGGACCGGCCATGGGCGCGCCAGGCTGCCGGCAGCGCCAAGCCGAAGGAGATCGGCTCCCTGGGGGAGCTGAACCTCGAGCAGATCGCGGCGCTGCGGCCGGACCTGATCATCGGTCTCTACGCGGGCACGACCAAGGCCGAGTACTCGAAGCTGTCACGGATCGCCCCGACCGTCGCGCAACCAGACAGGTACCCCGACTACGCGATCCCCTGGCGGCAGCAGCTGCTGCTCACCGGCCGCGCCCTCGGCCGCAACGATCGTGCGCGGGAGCTCGTCGAGCAGCTGGAGAACCGCTTCGCCAAGGCGCGTCGGGAGCATCCCGAGCTCGAAGGACGCTCCGTCGTGCTGGCGTCGCTCGGCGACGGCAGCGGCTACGCCGCGTTCACCGGGCCACGGGGAAACTTCTTCACCGACCTCGGATTGAAGATCCCCGCGCCCATCGTCAAGCGGGCCGGCGACGAGTACTTCGCCGACTTCAGCTCCGAGCAGGTCCGGCTGCTCGACCTCGACGTGGTCATCATGTTCGCCACGCGCAAGGAAGCCGAAGCCCGCCCGCTCTTCCGGCGCCTCGACGCTGTGCGCGAGGGTCGCGTGATCTACCTGCCGATCGGGAACGCCGACCTGTACGGCGCGCTGAACTACAACAGCCCGCTCAGCCTGCCCTTTCAGATCGACGGGTTCGTACCCCGCCTGGCGGCGGCCGTCGACGGCGACCCCGCGACGGCGATCGAGCCGATCACCTGAAAGCCGCGCGAGCCCGCCCGCGACCGCGCCACAGCGGGCTCGCGACACGGGCGCCGTGCTCGCACATGCTCCTGCCGAGACGCGCTCGGCGCTCACGACGCTGCGCGGCGTGCGCCGCCTGCGCGTCCGGCGTTCGCCGGCACCGTGCCCGTGGACGCTCGACGCCGGCGCGCCTGGGCGATGACGCCTGGCTCCTCGCCGCCTTCGACGGGCTCGACGGCCACCGTGTCGCGCTCGCGGCGGCGACCGCATGGCCCCGCTCTTTACACCACAGTTTGGGGTCACGGGCCGATCGCCTGCCCGCGTCAGACGCCTCGTTTGGCACGCAGATAGGCGGGTAGGGCCGACCGAGTAAGGGTGCCCTAATACGCGCCCTCCTACTGTCAACGACCGCGACCGGGAGCAGCTCGATGACCGCCACCGATGCCCGTCCGCCCGAGGCGTCCCCGACCTCCTCGGGGTCTCGTCCGACGTCTCCGCGGGCGTGCTTGACCGCCCGTCGCCGAGCACGGCCGACCGACCACCATCGCACGCCGGAAGGATGAGCATGTCATTCAGCGTTCCCGCGCGCTCGGACCCGGCCGACGGCGTGTTCGACATCGTCGGCGTCGGCTTCGGCCCCTCCAACCTCGCGCTGGCCGTCGCCCTGGCGGAGCACAACGAGAGCGCATCGCCGGCCGAGCGCCTGTCGGCGCGGTTCGTGGAGCGCCAGCAGGTGTTCGGCTGGCACCGCGGGATGCTGCTCGACGACGCCACGATGCAGGTCTCGTTTCTCAAGGACCTCGTGACGATGCGCAATCCGGCGAGCTGCTTCAGCTTCGTCTCGTACCTGCATCACCGCGACCGCATGGCCGACTTCATCAACTACGGCAGCGTGTTTCCGACCCGCCTCGAGTTCCACGACTACCTGGAGTGGGTCGCGGCCGCCTTCGCGGACCACACCGACTACGGCGCGGAGGTGACCGGTATCGAGCCGGTCGAGACGGACGGGTCCGTGCGATGCGTCGACGTCGTCGTCGACGAACGCGACGGCACCGCCTCGCGGCTGCGGACGCACAACGTCGTGCTGGCCACCGGCCTGCAGCCGTTCCTTCCCGAGGGCGTCACGACGAGCGCACGGATCTGGCACAACTGCGATCTGCTGACCAAGGTCGGCACGCTCACGGCGCCGCGACGGCTCACCGTCGTCGGAGCCGGCCAGAGCGCCGCCGAGACCGTCGAGTACCTGCACCGCAGGTTCCCGACAGCGGAGGTGTGCGCCGTCTTCACCCGCTACGGCTACAGCCCCGCCGACGACAGCTCCTTCGCCAACCGCGTGTTCGACCCCCACGCCGTCGACGAGTTCTACGACGCCCCACCCAAGGTGAAAGACCTGATCTGCGGCTACCACGGCAACACGAACTACTCCGTCGTCGACCCGCAGCTGATCGACGAGCTCTATCGGTGCCACTACCGAGAGCGGGTCGCGGGTCGCGAGCGGCTGCGATTTCTGAACGTCTCGACGGTGACCGACGTCGTCGATGCCGGCGACGTCGCCGAGCTCGCCGTCCAGGACATGCTCGACGGCACGCGCGAGGTGCTGACCTCCGACGCCGTCGTGTTCGCCACGGGATACCGGCCGTCCGATCCGCTGCGGCTGCTCGGTGGCCTCGCCGCCGAGTGTCGCCGTGACGAGCGCGGGCAGCTGGAGATCCGGCGGGACTACCGCGTCCAGACCTCCCCGAGCATCGAGACCGGCATCTACGTGCAGGGCGCCACCGAGCACTCGCACGGGCTGTCGTCGACCCTGCTGTCGAACATCGCGACCCGCTCCGGCGAGATCCTCGGATCGGTGCTGGCGGCCCACGGCGCGCATGTCCTCGCGGGCTCCACCAGCCGCCCCGCGACCGCGTGACACCCGCATTGGTGTCGGCGCTGTACGGCGACGCTTCAGCAGGACAAGCTGAAAGCTGTCCTGCAGATTGACATAACGTGCATTATCGAGCGTTGAGGGACTCGCTGGCGCGAGTTCCGGCCTTCTAGTGGCAGCGCAGCAGGCGCAACTCGCACTCGATCACGCAGCGCGTCGAGCCGAGGTCCAAGTGGCGCCAACGCTTGACGCGGCGATCACGGATCTTCAGTTGGCGGCCCGTCTGCCCACAACACGCGCACACGCGCCGGCGACGACGCAACCTGACCGTGACGATCACCCCCTCGCTGCCGAAGCCGACATCGATGACTGATGCTCCGGGCAGACCGAGCAACCGGTTGAATGCCGTCGTGACGCGCACGTCGTCCTCCCTGCGGGCCGCTTGACTTTGACATCCAGCAGCCTGCCGTCGAGGGCGGCGGCGCGTCGCTGCGATCTGCGCAACCTCCGCAGACTTCTCGCCGCCACCAAACCCGCCCGCGAGCAGGCGCTTCAGGGCGCGTCACGCGGCTACATCACCCACAGATCGACCGGAGACCCGAACGATCCGTCGATCGTCGGCAGTCGTTCTGTTACTTGCCGACGGATGAAGCCGCCACCCGCCAGACGGGAATCCCGACCCGAGCGCGTTCGCCAGTAGCGGCGGTTCTCCCGCGTTTCGGTGTGTTGCTCATCCCGACGCCGCGCTCGCGCTCTGGGTTGACATCGGGGAATGCCCTGCTAGCGTCGAATCTGACGGGGACGACGGGTTTAGCCGGAGGACGCGTAGATCTTGTGGTAGGTGACAGCTGAAGTGCTAGGAGCAGTTGGAGCCGGTTTCGCTGCTGCTCTCGCGGTGCTACTCGTCATCGCGGCCGCGCACAAGATCTGGAGCATCCTCCGGTCCCACGCCCGATCGGAAACCGTCTGGCAGGCGCTGGGAGTTCCCAGACGACGCGTCCCGGTGACGTTGGGTTTCTTGGCCGCCACGGAGGCTGGCTTGGCAGCACTCCTGATCGCCCTGCCAGCAGTGGGATTGTTGGTCGCCTTCGGCGTGCTGCTGATCTACGCCAAGCAGCTCGGACGTCTTGATGCCGGCGCTCCGTGTCACTGCTTTGGTGCAAGCAGTGCGACCCGCGCCCAGACCGCGATAAGACGCAACGTGCTCTTGGCCGCCGGGGCCGTCTGCGCCGCTCCGCTGGCCGCATTTGGCGACGGGCGCGTCATCGACCCCGAAGCCCTGTCAGCCGGCCTTCTCGTGCTTGCTTGCGTGGCAGCAGTAGAAGCAAGCGAGCATGTCAGACTACGATTGGTGAGTGGTGCTCGGCTATGAGCGCGGGGAGCCGTTTCATCGTCAAGCGACCTCGCACCGGCAACGGCGTCGGGGCTTGGCTGATCCCGATGGTGTTCAGCCAAAGTGTAGCCCCCACACAGAGAGATAGAGCGTGATCAACGAAACCGCCCAATGGGCCCTCTTGCTGTTTCTGACGGTGTACTCGATCGGTCTAACTCGTCAGCTTGGGCACTTCCTCAGTTCTGGACGAGAGAATCGATCAGCAAGCGAAGGACCGGATCTCAACAGGGCGCTGCCGCGCGGGTTTCTCCTCGATGCTGAAAGAGACCACCTTCAGGAGCTGGCTACTGGCCGGAAGAGCGCGTACGCCGCGATAGTGACGATGGACGAGCGCTGCAGCGGGTGCGACCAGATGGTTGAACAGCTCGAGACCATCGGGCTCGCAGAGCGCACCCCTCTAATGATCGTGGCCCGCAAGGCCAACGCGGAGCACCACGAACGCTTGAAGTCGGTCGCCGACATCGTCGTCGTTGACGAACAACGCTTTGACAAGGCTGACCTGTCCATAACGCCGTTCACGATGTTGCTAGATGAGGATCTCAGGCTGGTCGCGAAGGCCATAGCGACGCCCGTCGACGCTCTTATCGCCAAGTATCGTGAAGAAAGCCAACATCAATCTCAGCCTGCGGACGGCGGACGGGCGGCCGAGCTGGCACTAAGCGGAAGGAATAGGGAATGAGCAACAAGATCCTAACCCGCCTCGACGGAGCCGTTGCCGCCACCGCTTCCGGGATGACCCGCCGGCGCTTGCTTCGCCGCGCCGGGGGCACAGCGCTCGCGATGTCATTCGGCACCGCCTTCGCGTGGCAACGTCCTGATCTCGCCCATGCCGGTCAGATCGCTTGCGGCGGATACCCCAACTGTAGGGACACACGCTGCTACAGCAATGGGACCTGCCACAACACCTCGGCCTCACGCCGCCAATACTACGCAAGTGGAACTTGCGCTCCTTACCAGGGCGGTATTTCCTGCTGGAACGAGCAGCACGGCTGCTTGTGGCGGTGCTGCGACTGCTGCGTGGACTACAACACTGGGTCGATCGCCTGCTCTGGTTGTGGTGGGAGCCGCTGGGCGTGCCTCTGCCGCGGCATCATCAGCTGCTGATCATGCCTCCTGAGTTCTTTGTCGCTTTGGTGGCGCCGCTTGCCGCGCTCGTAGCACTTGCTCAAACCAGCACCGGCTGAGGCACGTCGATGAACGACGTGTTCACGTGGCCGGTCGGCCACGCAAGCGACGGCGAGAGAGATGCTTGGAAAGCCCCCAGGGGCCCGGTTCTCGCGTACTGCGGAGCTGCTGTCATCGGCGGAGCGCTGTCGGCGCTGGCGCTGTTCGCGGCAGGTACCGGGGTACGAGAGACGTTGAACTGGTCCACGTACACGCTTGCACTCGCGTGCGCTCCCATCGTGGGGATCGCACTGGTCGGCCAGATCAAGGGAGTGATATGGCTTCTGCCCGAACGGCGAGCCCAAGTTCCCACTCGGTGGCTGCAATGGAGCAGGCCCGCGGCCATCGCCACCGCATTCGGGGCGATGATCGGCAGTGGGGCGTTCACGCACCTACGACACGCCGCGGCCTGGACCGTTGCTGTGCTGGTGGCCGCCGCTCCGTCGCTGATGGCCGCGGTTGCGATCGGGCTCTGCTACGGCCTCTTCCGAGCCTTACCGCTACTTCTCACCTGGATGGCAGACGCGCGGGCACTCTCGCGGCCAGCATGGGAGCGTATTGGCGCGACGAACGCGCCGCTGACGCTGGCGTTGGCGCCAATCGCTTTCATTTCCTACCTACTCAGCGTCATTCCGCTGCCTTAGCAGCACGTCCACATACCCGATTGGAGAGATATGAGCCTGAAACGCTTTCAGTTCCTCGTCCGCAGTGACGAGTACGAAGCCGATGTCCCAGACGAGTTCGCCACCGCACCTGTCGAGCTCAAGACCGCCGTGGTGTTGGGGCAGGCATGGCGCATGGTGGTGTATCAGAGCGACCAGGCCAACAGCCCGGAAGGCCTTGCGTACTACTCACACATCGAGGATCGACGGACGCCAACGGGCGTCCCTGCTTCGATCCTTGAGTTGCAAGATCTGCCACCTGTCCGCCTGCTGGTCTGGCGCACGAAGACCGGAACGCTGGTTACAGCGTTCAACCCCGAGCACCATGGTGAGATCGACCAGTACGTGACCGGCGTGCGAGTCAATGGCGACGACCGCCCGACAATTGAATATGACGCTCCGTTCGAAGGCGGTGACGCGCGTCTACTTAACCAACGGGACACGATCACCTGGCGTAGCGGACAAGGGTTAGACGAGCAGGTTCTCAAGCTTGGGCGCCTCCCGCGGGGACGGCGCGCGGAGAAGCCGGCGCCCGCCACACCCCCGTTCGTGGAGCACACGGCGGCCGGCGAAGGGGACATCAAGGTTTCGTTGCTCGCGCCCAGTGCGCACGCGGAGGCGTCGAAGGTGGCGGTCGAGCAGATCGCGCGGTCGATAAGGTCGGTGCCCTGAGATTTCCCGGCGGCGTAAGTGGCTCGGCGGCGGCGTCGCGGTGATCGCGACGGCAGGCGGTGGGCTGCTCCTGAGTTGCGGCACCGAAGAGCAGAGTGTCGTAGCACCCTTCCCAGCTAAGGCGACTGAGCACGCTCCCGTTCGCCCATGCTCGTCGAGAGTGGAGGTGACGTCTCCGCTCGGTCCGCCTAGGCAGAGGAACGATGTCGCTATTGGGCCCGTCTATTTCGCTGGTCTCGCTCGGGTCACGCGCATGACGGCTGACGAGTTCACCCCGCCGGCGGGAAAGCGGTATGTCGAGGTCAAGGCACCCCTTGTGATTCGCGCGGGAGCCGCGGTGACGATCTCCATGATTGCGCCTCGCGGCGAACAGGCTGGCCTCGCATACGCCAAGCCTGCGCCAGATACCCCGCCATTCACGATCGCCAACGGCGGGCGTGCCGTAACTTTCCGGCCATGTAGGCCCTCGCAGCCTAGGTTCACAGACGACGGTCAGGTCGGCCGACAGACGATCTTCTCCGGCGGGTTCCTCGTACGCGGCTCCACCTGCGTAGTCATACGGATTCATACTCAGGACGGCCGAAGGTATCGTAAACGCGTGCCCTTCGGCGCCGGCGCCTGTGACAGCAGCCCGACGCACGAAGATGCGCGTTCAAGATAGGTGATCGTGAGCTCACGCTCCCGAAGCTGTTCTCGGACCCGAGCTACTTCGCGACCGGCTGGGATCGCGGGGAACGGGCTATTCCCCGCGATATCGCCGCCATCGCGCGCTGACCGAGCCCTGCTGCTGCTGGGCGTCGGCCGGGTCCGGTACGGTCCTCGCGGACACATTCCCTGCGATGACGGGTTCTGGAGGGGCCGGTGGCGGGCAGCGAACAGACGGTGCGAACGGTGGGCGCGGCGGTCGATGCGTTCCTCGCGCGGCCCGATCTTGCTGTCTCCAGTCGCCGCTCGTACTCGCAGACGCTGAACCGCCTCGCATCGGACTTCGGTGCCGCCCGCGCGCTCGCGACGCTCGATGCCGATGCGCTGGACGGCATGGTGCAGGACGTGTGGGGCGGGTGCGCGCCGGCGACGTGGAATCGTCACGTCGCGACGGCCCGGTCGTTCGTCGCGTTCTGTCGGCGCCGCGGCTGGCTGGCCGCCGACGTCGCGGTCGGTGTCGATCGGCGGCGCGAGCCGGCCGACCGCACCCGTGCGATCCCGTACCCGCAGCTTGAGCGGGTATGGCGCCGCACGGACGTTGCGGTGCGCGAGAAGGCGCTGTGGCGGCTGCTGTACGAGACCGCGGCGCGCGCGTCGGAGGTGCTGTCACTCGACGTCGGCGACGTCGACTTGGAGAACCGCAGGGCGGTCGTGCGCAGCAAGGGCGGCGACCTCGAGCTGCTGCATTTTCAGACCGGCTCGGCGCGGCTGCTGCCGCGCTTGATCGCCGGCCGCACGTCGGGCCCGGTCTTCTTGACCGATCGACGACCCGCACCCGGACGAGCGCCGGCCACCGTCGATATCTGCCCGACGACCGGTCATGCGCGTTTGTCCTACCGTCGCGCGGAAGAGCTCTTCCGTGCCGCTTCGGGCGGCTGGACGCTGCACCAGCTGCGCCACTCGGCGATCACCCATCTCGCCGAGGACAACGTCGGACTCGCCTTGCTGATGGCCAAGAGCCGCCACACGAGCCTGCGCTCGCTGCAGCGCTACGCCCGCCCGAGCGCCGATGCCGTCGCTGCGCTGACCGCGGCGCACGATCGCGATTGCCGCCGGCGTTGAGCTCGGGCTCCAAGGGTCGCTGACCGCGGGTACCCGTTGACTTTCTCAGCACGGCGCAGATCGCCGGCTACGGGCGCTACGGCGAGCCGCCCTCGGCGCGCCAGCTCGAGCGGTTCTTTCACTTCGACGATCGCGACCGCGAGCTGATCTCTGATCGCCGCGGCGATCACAACCGGCTCGGGTTCGCTGTCCAGCTCGCGACGGTTCGGTTCCTCGGCACGTTCCTCGCGCACCCGACCGCCGTCCCGCCGGTTGTGGCCAGGAACATTGCTCGCGAGCTCGCGATCACCGATCCCGACTGCCTGGCCGTGTACGCGCAGCGTGAGCAGACGCATCGCGAGCACGCCGGCGAGATCCAGCGCGCCTACGGCTACCGCGACTTCTCCGAACGCACCGCACAGGCAGAGCTGACCGCCTGGCTTCACACGCGCGCGTGGGTGACTGCCGAGCGCCCGAGCGTGCTGTTTGACCTCGCGACCGCCCTCCTGATCGAAGCCAAGGTGCTGCTGCCCGGCGCCACCGTGCTCGCCCGGATCATCGCTGCGGCCCGCGATCAGGCCACAGATCGCTTGTACGCCACGCTCTCCGAAGCTCTCGCTCCCGCTCAGCGCGAGGGCCTCCGCGCGCTGCTCGAGGTCGCGGCGGGCGAGCCGGTATCGGGTCTTGGGCGGCTGCGCGCCGGGCCGCGCAAGCTCACGGCGACCGAGCTGCTGGATGCGCTCCTGCGCCTGCGCAACGTGCGCAACGTCGGCGTCGGGCAGATCACGGTTGACGTGCCGCCGGGCCGCGAGCGCGCGCTGGCCCGCTACGGCCTCGTCGCGAAGGCGCAGGCGCTGCGTCGGATGAGCGCCAAGCGCCGCGACGCGACGCTGCTGGCCGCGTTGTGGCAGCTCGAGCTCGACGCCGCAGACGACGCGCTGCTGCTGCTTGGTCAGGTCGTCGATCAACTGCTCTCCCAGGCCGCCCGCGAGCACAAGAACGAGCGCTACAAGGCGTTGCCCGAGCTGGACCGTGCCGCGCGCCGGTTACGCGCGGCGGTGCTTGTGCTGCTCGACCCGCCGCCCGGCGGCCTTGACACGCTGTGGGCGGCGATCGGTGCCCGCGTCAGCCGAGACGAGCTTCACGCCGCGAGCGAAGCGATCGGACGCCTCACACCACCCGAGCTCGACACAGGCGGCCAGGACGCCGCGTTTCGCGCGGAGCTGCTGCGCCGCTACCCCAGCCTCCGTCGGTTCCTGCCCACACTGCTCGAGGTGATGCCGTTCGAGGCGACCGGCGCCGGCCAGCCAATCCTCGACGCGCTTGACGCGCTACGCGCGATCGAGGGCCGCCCGGGACGCGTCAGCGCCGCGTCCGTTCCGCTGCAGCTCGTCGGTGGGCAGTGGAAGCGCCTCGTGCTCGCCAACCCGCAGCTCGGCGACGACGAGCTGGATCGTCGCGCGTACAGCTTCTGCGTGCTCGACGCGCTGCAGCGCGCCCTCGATCGCCGTGACGTGTTCGTCGCTCGGTCCGGCCGGTTCACCGACCCGCGCGCGAAGCTGCTCAGCGGCCCTGCGTGGGAGACCGCCAGGCCCGAGATCTGCGCGAGCCTCAACCACCACCCCGACCCCGCGCACGCGCTCGATCGCCTCGGCGCCGAGCTCGACGGCGCCTACCGCCAGACCGCTGCGCGCCTGGACGCCAACGTCGCGCTGGAGATCAAGCGCATCAGCGGCATGGACCGCCCCGACCTCAGCGCGCTGGAGCGCCTCGACGAACCGGCCGAGCTCAGCGAGCTACGCGTCGACGTCGACGCGCTGCTGCCCGATCGCGTCGCGTTCTCCGAGATCCTGCTCGAGGTCTGCCACTGGACGAACTTCGCCGATGCGTTTACGCACCTCAGCGAAGGCCGCGCCCGCGTCGAGGACTTGCACGTCAGCGTCTGCGCGGTGCTGCTCGCCGAGGCCTGCAACATCAGCCTCGCCGACGTCGCGCATCCCGGCGTTCCCGCGCTGACGTACGCGCGGCTGTCATGGGTCAGCCAGAACTACGTACGCGCGGAGACGATCGCGGCCGCCAACGAGCTGCTGCTCAAGGTCCACGCTCGCATCCCGCTCGTCGAGGTGCTCGGCGACGGGCACATCGCGACGGTCGACGGGATGCGCTTCCGCGTCCCGGTCCGCTCGATCCACGCCGGACCCAACCCGCGCTACTTCGACACCGGCCGCGGCGTCACATGGCTGAACTACATGAGCGACCAGTTCGCCGGCCTGCACGCGATCGTCGTCCCCGGCACCCTGCGCGACTCCCTCGTCACGCTCGACGGCCTGCTCGAGCTGCAGCCGCCCGGCGCCGGCGGACCGACGATGATCATCACCGACCAAGCCTCCTACTCCGACCAGGTCTTCGGCCTGTACTGGCTGCTGGGCTACCAGTTCAGCCCACGCCCCGGGCTGCCCGACCAGCGCTTCTGGCGCCTGGACCGCGACGCCGACTACGGCCCGCTGAATGGCCTCGCGCGCAACCGCATCAACCCGAAGCTGATCCTCGCGCACTGGGACGACATCCTGCGCGTCCTCGGATCGCTGTCGACCGGCACCGTCCGCGCCAGCGAGCTGCTGCGCGTCCTGCAAGGCGGCGGCCGGCCCACACCCCTCGGGCGCGCGATCGCCGAGCTCGGCCGAGCCGCCAAGACGCTGCACCTCCTGCACTACGTCGACAGCGACACCTACCGGCGCTGCATCGGTGTGCACATCAACCGCCACGAAGGCCGCCACTCCGTCGCGCGCATCATCTTCCACGGCAACCGCGGCGAACTACGCCAGCCCTACCGCGAAGGTCAGGAAGACCAGCTCGCCGCGCTCGGATTCGCGCTCAACGTCCTCGAGCTCTGGAACGCCCAATACATGGACGACGCCGTCAACCACCTCCGCCGCGATGGCCGCGAGATCACCGACGAGCACCTCGCGCGGCTCTCCCCGCTGCAGTACGAGCACGTCCTGATGCTCGGCACGTTTCCCTTCACGCTGCCTCACGAGCTCGCTGCTGGCCGGCGTCGACAGCTACGCGGCGGCGACGGATCGGCTTAGCGTGCGTTCCTGTTCCGTTGCTACCGGAAGGCCTGTCTCGACTCGACCCCTCTCCCCCCGGCCCGTGCGTGCCGGCGTCAGCCGAGCGTTTCGCTTCGCTGTCGTTTGCGTTTCATTTCGCTGTCGCGCACCGTTCCATCTCCGTGTCGTCTCACACTAGCGGCGGAGCTCGGCCCTTAGCAGGGCAGCGAGCCGCACGGACGCCTCGATCTCGACTCGGCGTATCGAGACGCTCTCGACGTTCAGCCCGAAGGGAACGCCGACACGCCGGCAAAAGGCGATCAGCTCGATCGCCGTCGCGACCGCTTGATCGTAGGATGCGTCGAGGGTGTCGTCGGCATGGCGCAGATCGTTCGCGATCCAGCGCGGCACGTCGACGCCGAGCCACTTCAGGAACTCCAATGTCTTCATCGAGCCGCAGACCGAGAATGTGAATACGATCGGCACCGGCTCCAGGTTCTGGGCGGCGCACTCGTAGCGATAGTCAGAGACCAGGTCCTTCGCAGCGTTGACGTCGTAGACGACCTGGGTGACAAAGAAGGAGCAGCCTGCCGCCTGTTTTGCGATGAGCCGCAGGTGCTCACTGCCCCCGCGCGTGTGTCGCTCGGGGATCGCGACTCCGCCGAGCGGCAGGTCCGGCCGGACTTCGGTCCGGAGCTCGTATGCCCGCGACAGCGAGGTTGCGGCCGCCTTCTCGCGGGACGAGGCCCCGACGAAGACCGACAGCGCTCGGGCCGGATCCTGGTCGCGGAGCCATAGACGGAGGCCGTCCTCGGTGTGCTTGCTGACCGCGCGGTAGACGATGGCAGGCACGTCCAGGCCCACGAGATCACGAGCGAGGTACTCGGCCGGGTCCATCGTGGGCAGGAACGGGAACGGGCGTTCGCTCGGATTGCGGTCGCTCTCGTCGTCGATGTCGTACAGAACGAGGCCGTCCATCCCCACCGACCGGAGTCGCGCGAGTGTGACCTCAGCGATCTGCCTGGTCTGCTCCGGTCCGGTCGCCAGCCTCGGTGGCGTCACCGCGAAGACCAGGAACTCACCCCTCCGATCGGCGATGCGCTGCTGCAGCTCCACGCGCGGAACCGTAGCCAACCGTCGACGCCCGGGACCCAACCCGACATCAGGCCATGGACCACACAAGACTCCTCGCGCTCGCTGCCGGCGTCGGGCTAAACCACTACCTCGGCCGGCCAACCCGCGCATTCGCAGCCGGCAGCAGGCGCGTTTCGTTTGTCTGTCGTTTGCGTTTCATTTGGCTGTCGCGCGGCGTTCCATCTCCATGCGGACACCGCGATCTTCATCGACGGGCACGTTGAGCCGCCAGGAAGCGCCGGCCCGGGCCGGGGTCGACTCCGAAGCGCTCGGCGTAGCCTTCGTGCACCTCCTCCCACGGCTCGTGTGCCGCTTCTTCGGAGAGGTACCCGCCGGCGAGATGGGGCTCGAGCCGCGAGAGGTACGTCTCCCAGCCAGCCGCGGTCTGCGCTGCGCGCGTGCGGTCGTCGAAGACGTGCGTGAAGACCAGTCGACAGCCGCCTTCTCGAGCGGCCAGCTCGAAGCTGTAGCGCTCGCCGGCGAAGGTCCAGGCCAGGCGATGGGGTGCATCGACCTCGGTCACTTCGCCGGTCGCGCCGTAGGCCTCGAAGGTCTCTCCCGTCGCGGGTGTCCAGTCAGCGGCAGCGGGGAACCATCGCCCGAGCTCCTCGGGGTCGCTGATCGCTCGCCACACGCGCTCGACCGAGTGGGCGAGCGTGCGTTCGAAGCGCAGCGCCGGGCGACCGTCGATCGTCTCCAGGGTTCCGTCGGTCATGAGTTCTCCTCCAGGTGTCGTTCGAGGGCGTCCAGGCGCTCCGCCCAGAACGAGCGATAGGGCTCCAGCCACTGGTCGACCTCGGCGAGGGGCTCTGGGCGCAGCGCGTACAGGCGTCGCTTGCCGTCCGCGCGCACCACGACGAGCCCGGTCTCGCGCCGCAGCACCTTGAGGTGCTTGGACACGCCGGGCTGGCTGAGCGTGAGGTGCTGCACCAGCTCTCCGGCGGTCCGGCGCCGTCAGATGCATGCGAACTTCTGACTCGCGACACTAGCTCCGCTTGCGCAGCAGCGAGCCCAGCTCGGCCACCGGCCCGAGGTGGCGCAGCTTGTCCGGGTTGACGATCCCGCTCACGCCCTGGACCTGCCCGTCCGCGACGTCGAGGATCAGCACGCTGATCAACCTGCCCTCGTGGTCGGCGATCAGCGCGCCCGGCTGCCCGTTGACCTCCTCGCGGCGCAGGACGAAGCCGCCGAAGCGGCTGCCGGCGCGCAGCCACGCGGTCAGCGTGCGCGCCACTCTGGCGCGGCCGTGGATCGCACGTGCGAGGGCGGGCGCCTTGCCGCCGCCGTCGCCGCGCAGCACCACGTCGTGGGCCAGCAGCTCCTCCAGCCCTTGGAGATCGCCCTCCTCGGCGGCCGCGAAGAAGCGGGTCGCGAGCTCATCTCGCTGCTCGCGCGAGGCCTCGAACCGGGGGCGCTGCTGCTCCACGTGGCGGCGGGCCCGCGTGGCGAGCTGGCGGGCGTTCTGCTCGCTCGTGCCGACGATCTCCGCGATCCGGTCGTACGGCTCGTCGAACACCTCGCGCAGCAGGAACGCCGCGCGCTGCTCGGGCGACAGGCTCTCGAGCACGACGAGGAACGCGAGCGACAGCGAGTCCGCCATCTCGGCCTTGCGGGCCGGATCGTCGTCGGCGCTCGCCACGAGCGGCTCGGGCAGCCACTCGCCGACGTAGGTCTCGCGCCGGACGGCCGCCGAGCGGAGGTGGTCGAGCGAGAGCCGCGAGACGACCGTCGACAGGTACGCGCGCGGCGACGCGATCCGCTCGCCGCCCGCGCGCGCCCGGTGGAGGCGGAGGAAGCCCTCCTGCACCACGTCCTCCGCCTCGCTCACGCTGCCGAGCATCCGGTAGGCGATGGCGAACGCCGACGGGCGCAGCTCGTCGAACTCCTCCCCCGTCATCGCTCAGCCGAGTCCCTCTGCGAAGCCCTGCCGCCAGCTCGCATAGCGCGGCGTCCAGCCGAGCTCGCGCTTCGCCTTCTCGTTCGAGGCGCCCTTCACCTCGGTCATCATGACGGTCGCCGCCTCACCGGCCAGGAGCCGAGCGAGCCAGCGCGGCACGCGCCGCGGCGGCTTGGCGCCCAGCGCGCTCGCCAGCACCGGCAGCCACTCCCGCACCGGCGCGGGATCGTCGTCGACGACGTTGTAGATGCCCGGCCGGCCGCGCTCGACCGCGGCGACGGTCGCCGCTGCGGCGTCGTCGACGTGGACGTGCGACGAGACGCCGCCACCGTCGCCCACGATCGGGAGCCGACGCTTGCGGATCGGCGCCGCCATCTGCGCATCCGCAGCCAGGCTGATCGTGGTCCCCGGACCGTAGAGGCCGCCATAGCGCAACACGAGACCCTCGCCCCACTCGATCGCCGTCACCGCCTGCTCCAGATAGACATACCCCGCCTGCACCGTCCGCAGCGCCCCCGGCGGGCTGGGATCGAGGGGATCGGCCTCGGTCTGCACCGGCCCTCCGGTGCGGGCGAATCGGAACCCCGCGAAGCTCTGCGCCACGAAGCGCCGTGCCCCCACGGCGCGGCCGGCGGCGAGCAGGTGGTCGGTCCCCTCCCTGCGCAGCCGATTCGTGGTCTCGAAGGCCCGGTCGATGTGGCGCATGTCGGACTCTCCCGACAGCGCCGTGAGCTGATGCACGATCACCTCGGGCGCGGCTGACGCCACCGCCTGGGCGACCGCGTCGGGGTCCAAGGCATCGGCCACGACCGGGTGCGCTCCCATGCTGCGCACCAGGTCTCGCTTCGATGCGCTCCTCGTCATCCCGACCACCTCGTGGCCTCGCGCCACGAGCTGCGGGACGAGCGCTCTGCCGAGAACGCCCGTGGCGCCGGCTACGAAGACCTTCATGACTGCTCCTTTCGTCTCTTTGCCCTCTGAGACGAGATGGAGGCGCCACCTGTGACAGTGCTCAGCGCGCGCACGTCGACGGCGCTCGTTTCAGCGGATAGGCTGGCTTCATGTCAGTTCGGCAGCCCTTGTCGGTTGACTTCGCATGGGGCTGAGTCCGTACCGGCGTCTCTGGTGTGTGCTCGCGGCTGCGGTCGCGGTCGCCGTCTCCTCGGTCGGCTGCGGAGGCGACGAGCCACGTGACGATCTCGAGGGCGCGTCCTTTGCCGTGGCGATCGTCAAGCAGGGCTCGCCGCAATCGATCGAGATCGTCGAGGTCGACGGGACGCGGCGACGCATCGGACGAGGCGGCGCTCCCGCATGGTCGTCGGACGGCAGCCGGATCGGCTGGCTGCAGCCCGGTCCCGACAAGGACGACGACGGGCATCGCATCCGCGGCCTGGCCACAGCAACGCCGGCTGGCGGCGATCGCCGGCTGGTGCCGCCGCCCGGCCACGCGCGCGGGCCACTGGGGGTCGAGGCGTTCGACTGGTCTCCCAGCGGCACCATGATCGCTTCGGAGGCAGCGGTCCAGGACGGGTTGGAGCCGCCTCGCTTCATCTACGTCGCGCGACCAGACGGTGCCGATCGCCGCACGCTTGCACGCTGCCAGCGACCAACGGCGCCCGCGTTCTCGCCCGACGGCGACAGCGTCGCGCATCTTTGCGACGACGCGCGGGGCCAAGTGCGCGTCGCCGACGTCGACGGTCGGCGATCGAGGACGCTCTACGACGTCGGATCCCTGAACGCACGGTATCTCCCGTCGCCGATCCAGGGACAGATCGCCTGGCGGCCCGACGGTCGGCAGATGGCTGTCGGCGTGACCGACATCGTCCGCAGCCAGGACCGGATCGCGTTCATCGACTCAGACGACGGCCGCCTTCGGCCGGGGCCGGTCGGAGCGCGTCTGCGGTGGTCGTCGGACGGCAGGCGCTACGCCTACCAGTCCGACCGCGACGTCGTCATCCGCGATGCCGTCGGCGACCGGTTCCAGCGCCGCCTGCGTGGCGCCACATCCTTCGCATGGTCACCCGACGGCCGATACCTCGCCTTCTCGGCCCTGCGCGGCGACACGCTTGGAGGAATCCGGATCATCCGCGTCCGCGACGGTCGCAGCGCGGGATCGATTCGCCTGCCGGGCGCTGTCACCATCGCCTGGCGACCTGCGCGCTGATCGGGCGGCCGGTCAGCGACCCAGCCCACGGCCTCGTCGACGAGATCTGGTTTCGCGATGAGCCCCGTCTCGCTCGACAGCCTGAGCGCGTCCTCGCACGCTCAGCCCGCGGCGGCGATCGGCGCTCGGTCCCGCTCGCCGGCGCTTCTCCTGACCGCGCCCGGTGAGACGCCGGTGACGCGCTTGAAGGCGCGGCTGAACGCGGCCTCGGACCGGTAGCCGAGCCGATCGGCGAGCTGACCGATCGTGGCGCCCTCGTCCTTCAGCGCGGCCATCGCGACCTGCATGCGCCAGCGAGCGACGTAGCTCATCACCGGCTCGCCGACGACCTCGGTGAAGCGGGCCGCGAACGCCGAGCGCGACATCGCCAGCTCGTGGGCCAGCGAGGCGACGGTCCAGTTCCGAGCGGGGTCGCGATGGATGCTTGAGATGGCGCGCCCGATCTGGGGGTCCTGGAGCGCTCCCAGCCAGCCCCTCTGCGCGGCTGGGTCGCTCTCGATCCAGGCCCGGATCGCCTGGATCACGAGGATGTCCCCAAGCCGCGTGATCACGGCCTCGCCGCCGGGCCGGAGCTCGCCGGCCTCGGAGGCCATCAGTCGCAGCATGCTCTGCATCCGCTCCAGCCCGGGCGAGCTGGAGGCCTCGAGGTGGATCGTCGGCGGCAGGATCTCGACGAGGTTGCCGGCGGCCGGGTGCTCGAAGCGCACGGCCCCGCAGATGAGGCTCGTGGGTGCGCCACCCTCGCCGTGGCGAAGGATCTCGTAGCGATCGCTGACGGACTCACGCTCGAGATCGAGAATCCCCGGCGCAGGAGCTCCCGGCTCGCTGCGCAGGACGTGGCCCTCCCCGTGCGGCACGAGCACGAGATCTCCGAGCTGGAGCCAGCCCCGCTCGTCCGTTCCGGTCTCGAGCCAGAGCCGGCCCGAGGTGACCACGTGAAACCAGAGGTACCCCGGCATCGACGGCAGCGTGAGTCCCCACGGTGCGGTGAGCTCGGAGCGGCAGTAGTACGCGCCGTTCATCCGCAGGAAGTGCAGTGCCTCGCCGAGGGGATCCGACGGCGGGAAGGGGTCCGACGCTTCCATGAGGCCAAGTATGCATGCCCCTGGACGTCCGAGCATGAATCGGCGCTCTCCAGCCATAGACGGTCCGACTCGATCAAGGCAACGTCCTGCCGATCCGCGATCGACGACTGGAGACCCATGAACGACGAGACGAATCAGGAACCGACGCTGGTACTCGGTGGCACCGGCAAGACCGGCCGCCGAGTGGTGGAGCGCCTCACCGCACGCGGCCTGCCCGTTCGCATCGGCTCGCGCTCGGGCGAGCCTCGTTTCGACTGGGAGGACCGCTCGACCTGGGACCCGGTCCTGGAAGGGGTCGGATCGGCCTACGTCTGCCATTACTGGGACGCGATGCCGGGCGCCGCGGAGACGATGGGCTCGTTCGCCGAGCTGGCAGTTGAGCGCGGCGTTCGGCGGCTCGTCCTGTTGTCCGGGCGCGGCGAGCAGGAGGCCGAGCGTGCGGAGCGGGCCGTGCGCGACTCCGGCGCCGAGCTGACGGTCCTGCGCGCGACCTGGTTCGCCCAGAACTTCAGCGAGGACTACTGGCGGGATCTGGTCCGGGGCAACGAGGTTGCGCTTCCGGCCGGAGACACGCCCGAGCCGTTCGTCGACGCCGGCGACATCGCCGACGTCGCGGTCACGGCGCTGACCGACGATCGGCACGTCGGTCAGCTCTACGAGCTCACCGGGCCCCGGCTCCTCACGTTCGCCGACGCGGTCCTCGACATCTCCCGGGCGGTGGGCCGCGAGATCCGCTACGTGCCGATCTCGAGCGAGGAGTTCGCCGCCGCCGCTGCCGAGCAGGGCGTTCCGCGCGAGGTCGTCGAGATGCTGACCTTCATCTTCGGGGCGGTCCTCGACGGTCGCAACGCCCGCCTGGCCGACGGCGTTCAGCGCGCCCTCGGCCGTGAGCCGCGGGACTTCAGCGACTACGCACGCGACGCGGCCGCCGCCGGCATCTGGAACCCGAGGGCCACCCGCGCCGCTTGACGTCATCCGGATCCAGACGCCACAACGCCCTCAGAGGCACAAGGAGGCCACCATGGCCAGCAGCACCACAGCCCGCAAGCCCGCCAGTGGAGATCGACAACGAACGGGCGTCGACCGCAACGCGGACATCGTGCTGGGCACGGCCGTGATCGCCATGGGCCTGCTGGCGGGGCTCTTCTACGCCTTCGACGTCGCCGTCATGCCCGCACTGACCGCAGCCGACGACCGCACGCTCGTCGACGCGATGCAACAGATGATCGACAAGATCGAGAATCCTGCCTTCTTCCTGACCTTCCTCGGTGCTCCGGCGCTCGCCGCAGTCGCCCTCGTCCAGGCGCGTCGCTCAGGCCCGGCCGAGACCGCAGGCTGGATCGTCGCCGGCCTCGCCCTCTACACGGTGATGGCCATCGTCACGTTCGCCTTCCACTTCCCGCTCAACGATGACCTGAAGAACGCCGGTGACCCCGCCCGCATCGAGAACCTCGCCGCCGTGCGCGACGACTTCGCGACCCCGTGGGTCGCCTGGAACATCGTCAGGACGCTGGCATCGACTGCGGCCTTCGGCTGCCTGGCGTGGGCGCTCGTCTTGCGCGGACGCATCGGGCGAGCGGAGCAGCCACCACGAACCGACGGCTAAGTGCGCGGCCAACGGCTCTGGCTACCGACCATCTCGGGCAGCCGGTCGCCCACGTAGGTCTCGCGCCGGACCGCCGCCGAGCGAGGGTGGTCGAGCGAGAGCCGAGCGTCCGGTAGTTGCTACGCGGGCGGCGCAGATGAGGCCAGCTGGGCTGATCCGAATGACGTCGTGCGGATCACGGGCTCTCCGGCCGCGTCCGAGGCGCCGAGGTCGACGGTCGCCACGATCGCGAAGTCGCGGTTGGCCTCGGGGTCGTCGATGATCTGGCGCACCGTCCAGGAGCGGGCAGGCGGGGCGCTGTCGGCCGGGTCGCGGTCGATCATCAGCAGCTCCGGCGAGCGCGCGTCCGGCCCGGCGGCGATCGAGTCGTACTCGTCCCAGTAGGCGCCCAGCGCGGTCCTCCACGCGGTCGCATCCATCGCGATCCTGCCCGGCGCGTCCACGAGCGCGGCGGCCGCGACCTCGAGCTGCGCGAGCCCGTCAGCGTCGTCGCGCGACGCCAGCTGGACCTTCTGGAACATCGCATTGCGAACCATCACGTTGAACGCGCGAGCGTTCGCGGTGATCGGCCGCGGCGGCGGCGCCGCCTCCCCCGCCGCGAGGGCTGCCGCCACGCGGGCGACCGATTCCGGATCCGTGAGCGCCTCCCACTCGTCGAGCAGGCTCGAGTCGGTCTGGCGGACCGTCTCCCCCAGCCAATCGACGATCTCGTCGAGCTCGTCGGTCTTGGCCTCCTCGGGCACCGTCTGGCGCAGCGCCCTGTAGGCGTTGCTGAGGTACCGCAGCACGAGGCCCTCCGAGCGTGACAGCCCGTGGAACGAGACGAACTCGGTGAACGTGCGCCCCTGCTCGTACATGTCGCGCACGACCGATTTCGGCGACAGGTCCGAGTCACGCACCCACGGATGGGTCTCGCGGTACACGCGCAGCGCGTCGAGCAGTCCCTCCCCCAGCGGCTTGGGATACGTCACGTCCTCGAGCAGCTCCATGCGCTCGTCGTACTCGATGCCCTCGGCCTTCATCTCCGCGACCGCCTCGCCGCGCGCCTTGTGCGCCTGCGCCATCAGCACGGGAAAGGGATCGTCGAGGATCGCCTCGACGACCGAGAGCACGTCGAGGCTGTACGTGTCGGACTCCGGGTCCAGGAGTCCGAGCGCGTCGAGCGCGAACGACGCCAGCGGCTGGTTGAGCGCGAAGTCGGGCTGCAGCTCGACGGCGAGCCTCAGCGTCCGGCCGTCGCGGTCGGGCGCGTCGAGCCACACGAGCACGCCGGCACCGACGAGCTCGTCGCCGAGCGCCTGCGCCTGCTCGGAGAGTCGCCGGCGCCCGCGCTCGTCCTCGTGGTTGTCCTCCATCAGCGCGCGCATCGCCTCGACCGGGTCCGCCGGCTGGTTGACGACGTTGAGGATCATCGCGTGATCGACCCGCATCCGCGACACGAGCGGCTCGGGCACGGCGGCCTTCAGGCGCTCGAACGTCTCCTCCGTCCAGCTCACGGTGCCGTCAGGCGGCTTCTTCGCCTGGACCTTGCGGCGCTTCTTCGGGTCGTCGCCGGCCTTGGCGAGCGCGCGCGTGCGCTCGATCACGTGATCGGGCGCCTGCACGACGACGTAGCCGCGGGTGTCGAAGCCGGCCCGGCCGGCGCGTCCGGCGATCTGATGGAACTCGCGCGCCTTCAGCATCCGGTGGCGGGTGCCGTCGTACTTCGCGAGGCTCGTGAAGACGACCGTGCGGATCGGGACGTTGATGCCCACTCCAAGCGTGTCCGTGCCGCAGATGACCTTCAGCAGGCCGGTCTGCGCGAGCTGCTCGACGAGGCGCCGGTAGCGCGGCAGCATCCCGGCGTGGTGCACCCCGATGCCGCCCCGCACGAGCTTGGAGAGCGTGCGCCCGAAGCCGGCGGTGAAGCGGAACGCGCCGAGCATGTCCGCGATCTCGTCACGCTCCTCTCGCGTGCAGAGCTTCGCCGACAGCAGCGACTGGGCGCGCTCCATCGCGGACGCCTGCGTGAAGTGCACGACGTAGATCGGCGCCTGATCGGCCGCGACGAGCTGCTCCAGCAGCTCGTGGATCGGCTCCACGGACCAGGAGAAGGTGAGCGGCACCGGTCGCTGCGCGTCGTCGATCAGCACCGTCTCGCGACCCGTCCTCCGGGTCAGGTCGTCGGCGATCCTGCTGATGTCGCCGAGCGTGGCCGACATGAGCAGGAACTGCGTATCGGGCAGCGTCAGCAGCGGCACCTGCCATGCCCAGCCGCGCTGACCGTCCGCGTAGTAGTGAAACTCGTCCATCACGACCTGGCCGATGTCCGCGCCGGCGCCCTCGCGCAGCGCGATGTTCGCCAGCACCTCCGCCGTGCAGCAGACGATCGGCGCGTCGGCATTGACCGATGCGTCCCCGGTCAGCATCCCGACGTTCTCCGCTCCGAAGATCGTGCACAGCACGAAGAACTTCTCCGAGACGAGTGCCTTGATCGGCGCCGTGTAGAACGTGACGCGGCGATCGGCGAGCGCCGCGAAGTGCGCGGCGACCGCGACCAGCGACTTGCCCGAGCCCGTCGGTGTCGCGAGCACGACGTTGCTGGCGCAGAAGAGCTCGAGCGCGGCCTCCTCCTGGTGCGGGTACAGGCTCAGGCCCTGCTGCGCCGCCCATCCCGTGAACGCGTCGTGGAGCGCGTCGGCGCTGGGGTCGGTGGGAATCGCGTCGATCAAGCTCATGCGCTCGGCGCACCGTAGCGCCGTCGGCGCAGACGCAACGCCGCGCCGCGCCGCGCCACGGTCACCCGCTCGCCGCGCCTCTTCGTCAACGGGTGAGCTACGAGCTGATCGCGACGAGCGAGGGATGCCGCGGGCAGCTGTCCTGGGGTGAGCCACACGGCGTAACAATCTCTTCTCTTACCAGATTGTGGTGGTAGTTAGGGTGGGCAACGGCGACGACAGTGGAGTCGTCACGACCGTGATCGGCATGCCCGAACGCAGGGTGCTCGGTCTTCACGCAGCCTCATCTGGAGGAGGAACGCGTCATGGCGCATTACACACGGCAGGCACTGGAGGCAGCACGAGGCGCAGGGGTGTCGTCGGGCATACCGCAGCATGCCGATCTTGTCATCGTGGGTGCGGGCATGTCCGGCCTCTACGTCGCGTGGCGACTCCTGCAGCAGGAGAACCCGCCGAGCATCGTCATCGTCGACAAGAACAACCGCACTGGCGGGCGCCTGGACTCCGACGTCGTCCACTTCCCCGATCACGAGGACGTGAAGGAGGAAGAGGGCGGCATGCGCTTCACGTTCGATCTGATGGACGACCTGATGGCGCTGCTGGCGATCCTCGGCATCGAGGACCAGATCGTCCCGTTTCCGATGAACAGCGGCGGCAACAACCGCCTGCTCTATCGCGACCGTGCCTTCAACAACGCCCAGGCGACGGAGAACGACTACGCGATCTGGAGCGAGCTCTACCACCTCAAGCCGGAAGAGCAGCACAAGAACCCCAGCTCGATGATCGACGACGTCTTCAACCTGATCCTCGAGAAGAACCCCGACGTCGCGGCTCGTCTGGCAACGATCGAGAAGGCGCAGGGGCGGACGCCGGAGTACTGGCAGATCTTCCGCCTGGACTGCAACTGGAACGGCGTCGCGCTGAAGGACTGGACCCTGTGGAGCCTCTTCGATGCGATGCAGTACTCCAACGAGGCGATCACCATGCTCTACCGGGTGCTCGGCTTCAACGGCACCTTCCTGTCGGAGATGAACGCGGGCGAAGCGTTCCAGCTGCTCGAGGACTTCCCGACGAACCCCGGGTTCAAGACGCTCTCCAACGGCTTCAGCACGTTGCCGAACGCGCTCGTCGATCGGGTCGGCAAGGATCGGATCCATCTCGAGACGCGCGTCGACCGCCTCACACGTGCCGACGACCGGTACGAGCTGATCTACACCCGCGACGGCGTCACCGACCAGATCACGGCCGACAAGGTCGTGCTCGCCCTGCCCCGCCTGGCGCTCGAGAAGCTCTACGTCGGCTCCAACCTCGTCAACGAGCTGCCGCCGGACGCCGCCCATCGGCTCTGGAACAACCTCCAGACGACGACCGACCAGCCGCTGCTGAAGATCAACCTGTACTACGACAAGGCCTGGTGGGGAACGCTCCCCGGCGTTCCGGCCGTCT
Source organism: Solirubrobacteraceae bacterium (assembly GCA_030690545.1). Taxonomy (GTDB): domain Bacteria; phylum Actinomycetota; class Thermoleophilia; order Solirubrobacterales; family Solirubrobacteraceae; genus CADCVQ01. The sequence goes on along the minus strand of JAUYGN010000047.1, from coordinate 9,468 downwards.
CCTTCGGACCGAACTTCTCCGATCTGCCGCTGGGCTCGGTGTACCCGTTCTACGCGATCAACGACGAGCTCGCGGCCGCGGCCGAGTATCAGGAATGGCTCGTCGAGCACGACCAGGAGCCGTCACCGGTCGGGGCGGAGAACCTGAAGGAGTACCAGCGCGCCAAGTACGACAGGCCGGCGGCGCTGACGATCTACTGCGACTACCTCAACATCAACTTCTGGCGGTCGCTGCAGGACATGGAGGAGAAGTTCACGTCGCCGCTGCAGGAGCGCTACTCACAGCCCCCGCAGACGATCTATCCGGCCTCCACCGCGGTCGTCTCCGCCGCCACCGAGCTGTTCGGCAAGCTGTTCGACACCGGCGCGGTGCCCGCACCGGTGATGACGAGCGCGCGGATCTGGATTGGCTCGACCGTGTTCGGCTCGCCCCCTGAGCAGCAGGTCGGCTACGGCGTCCACCAGTGGGGCCTGCATGCCGACGACCGTGAGGTGATCAAGGCGATGACCCAGCCGATGCCGAACCTCTTCACCTGCGGCGAGGCGTTCTCCGACTACCAGGGCTGGGTCGAGGGCGCCCTGCGGTCGGCCGACCTCGTGCTCGCCTGCGAGCAGTTCGGCCTCGAGCCGATCAGCGCGGTCTACGAGCGCGAGCACGGGGTCACGGCCAACCAGGCCGTGTCCGAGGCCTACTCCAAGCGATCGACCGAGCAGATCCGCAAGTACATCGACCCGGACTTCGACCCGGACTCGGCCGGCCCAAGGCTCGACACCGCGCGGGAGCTCCCGACGGTTCACGAGCGCTTCGACGTCCTGCTGACCGATCGCGCCGCGCTGGTCGGGCAGGACTAGGGCTCGCGATGTCAACCGATGCAACGACCACGGGCGACGTCACCGTCGCGACGTACCTGAAGACGCGGCTCGAGCAGCTCGGCGTCGACCGCATGTTCGGGGTCGCGGGCAACTACACCGCCGCACTGCTCGACACGATTCTCGTCGACGCCGACTCCCCGATCACGATCTCGGGCAACCCCAACGAGATCTGCGCGGGCTACGCGGCCGACGCGTATGCCCGCTACCGGGGGATCGGCGTGCTGTACGTCACCTACAGCGTCGGGGCGTTCAGCCTCCTCAACACGATCGCCGGGTCATACGCCGAGCAGGTGCCGGTCCTGCTCGTCAACGGGGCGCCGACCAACAAGGAGGCGTGCGTCGAGGCCAACGCCGGGCTGATCTACTCCCACACGACCGGCAACGAGCTCGTCGACATCGAGGTGTTCCGGCCCGTCACGACGGCGGCCGAGCGCGTGACCAACGCGACGCAGGCGCCGTTCCAGATCGACTCGGTGCTCACCGCGATGCTGACGGAGCATCGCCCCGGCTACCTCGAGGTCACCGAGGACGTGTGGCGGGCGACCTGTCCGGCCCCGCGCGGGACGTTGTCGTCGGGGGCGAACGCGATCGTCACGTCGAGCGACGTCGACGCGGCGGTCGAGGCGACGGTGAGCCTGCTCCGGCGGCGTCCGCGAACCGTCCTGTGGGCCGGCGTCGAGCTCCAGCGCTTCGGGCTCCAGGAGGACTTCCTGGATCTGCTCGCGGCGGCCAACGAGCGCCACGAGAGCGCCGACGACCGGATCCGGTTCGTGACGACGGCATCGGGCAAGTCGGTCATCTCCGAGGATCACCCGTTGTTCGCGGGCTGCGTCACGCTGACCACCGGCGAGATCGACGACCTGGTCGGCGACGACGGGGTGCTCCTCGGCCTCGGTGCGTGGACGACGAGCAAGAACACCGGCAGCCAGAACATCCGCGGACCGGGCACCGTGCTCGCGACGAACGACGGCGTGACCGTCGGCGCGCTGTTCTTCCCGCTGGTCGGACTCGCGTCGTTCATGTCCGGACTGGCCGCGGCGTTCCGACGGGTCACGAGCGGCGACGACCACGACGCGGCCGAGCTGCAGCGGCTGCACGTGCCCGACCACGTCGTGGCCACGCCGCCAGCCGCGGCGGCGCCGCGCGACAGCGACGAGATCACCTACGACTCGCTCTTCGCGCAGCTCGACGGATGGCTCACCGAGCGGGACATCGTCGTGTCCGACGCCGGCTTTCCGCTGATCAGCGCGCAGAGCCTGCACATCGGCGCGCGCAACGGGTTCGTCGCCCAAGCGTCGTGGTTGGCGATCGGCTACTCGGTCGCCGCAGCCACCGGCGTCAAGTGCGCCAACCCCGATCGTCGGGCGGTCGTCGTCGTCGGCGACGGCGCGTTCCACGAGACCTGCCAGGCGGTGTCCGACCACCACGCGTACGGCCACGACACCGTCGTGTTCGTGATCTCCAATGGCCTGTACGGGATCGAGCAGTCGATCGTCAATCCCAACCCCTTCCGCACGCCCCCGGTCGACTACCCGGACCATCCGCTGCAGAACGCGCCGTACGTGTACAACGAGCTGCCGCCGTGGAACTTCGTCGCGCTGGCGGAGGGGTGGGGCGGCGTCGGCCGGACGGTGTCCAACGCCGCCGAGCTCGCAGCGGTCCTGACGGAGATCCGCGGCACGCCCGGTCGCAACTTCGTCGTCGAGGTGGTCGTGCCCCAGCTCGACATCCCGAGCGCACTGGCGACCGACGTGGTCGGCGAGGACGAGACCGCCAACCCGGGCTGGCCCCCGGCGAGCACGTTCTGATGCATCGAGCCGGACCGGGGGCGCTCGCGCCGAGCAGGTCCGGATCGGACCTACGGCGATCTACTCCGCGTCCACAGGCGGTAACCCCCGCCGAGCAATGCGACGAGCAGCATCAGGAGCACCAGCAACACGAGCACCCTTTCAGGGTGATCGAGCAACGCGCCGTAGTTGGCCTGCGCGAGGAATGCGGCGATCGGGACGGCCGCCGCCCAGAGGGCAACTGCCCAGCGATGTCCGGCCGCGACGTAACTTTCCGCTGAGGTTGCCGGTTGGAACAGACGTAGCCGTCGACCGACCCGAAGGAGGAACACCGATGCTGATCATGTTTGCCCGAGTCCGCCGCGCAGCCCGCAGACCGTCGCGCCAGCTACGTCTCGCAGCCGCGACCGCGGCACTCGCGGCACTCGTCGCCGCGAGTGCCGCCGTCGCGCTGCCGGCCGGCGTGACGGCGCTCAAGGGGACGAGCCTCAAGCTGCCGGTCGAGCTGCAGTACGCCGCTGCGACTCGGTCGGTGAACGGATTCACCGTCAACTACACATGCCGCGGCCGCAAGCCGGTCAACGACTCCGACGTCTACACGATCGCCGACCGCGGGAACGGCAGCAGAGCGCTCACGCGCGCTCGCGTGAACGGACAGATCAGGACGACGCTCACCGGGCGAATCAGCCGCCACAGCGAAGACGGGCCGCGGACGATCGGCACCGGCAAGCTGACGCTCAACGCTCGCGCGTACGCGCAGGGCTCGCGGCGGATCATCCGCGGGACGATGCGCGTGCGCTCCGGCACGTGCCCGTCCGCCAGCACGCTGCGTCTGTACGTCAACGGGCGACGCTGACGCCCAGCTGGATCGGCCGCGGACGTGGCCGATCCGGCCACGGTCTCCTTCGGGCCCGCGCTCGCGTGCAACCCGATCGCGCAGCGGCGGTGCTGGGCCTGCGCGACGATCGAGATCGCGCGCGGGCCGATCGGCCGGACGGGAGCGCGGTGTCAGCAGTAGACGGGGGTGCGCCGTGTCGAGACGGTGCTACTGGAGCGGTGGACCTCGTTGTCCGGAGTGACGAATCGAGCCGTGAAGCGCTGGCCCGTGCAGCCGCCGCGCAACGTGAGCAGCCGCGCGCCGTCGCCGCGCAGGCGCAGCGTGACGGAGCGGGCCTGCGTCGGCAGGTTGATCTGCACGAACGTGCTCTGGGAGCGCGTGGAGATGACCACGCGCGCGCCGCGGCTGTTGGCCAGTGAGTAGCGCCCGTTGCCCAGCGCGACGCGGCGGCGCAGGGTGACCTCCCGCTGGATCTCGCGCGCCGGCTGAGTTCGTGGCCCGATCTCATAGCTCAGGGTGCCGAGGCTGCGACCGCTCGGCGGGGCGCGTACCGACATCCGCGCGGGGCGGCCGATGTCCATCTGCTTCACACGCGGGGTGGGTCGATCGGATTGCGAGGACTCCTCGCGGAAGATCACCGTCGGTCCGCTGCCGAGGTTGAGCGCGTCAGCGAGCAGCCTCGGGGTCGGGGTCGGGTTCTGCGCGGACGCGACGGAACCCGCAGCAGCGGGAATGGCGAGAGCGATAGCGGCGGCGGCACTGCTGAGGGCGATGCGCTTGAAGGTCATGTGCATGCAACGGCGCCCGCGCGTGAACGTTGCGCCCGGCGGACACTTCGACGAAGCTCATCGCAGGGCGTCACGTGCGCGCCGGCCGCGCAACCCGCGTAAACCCGCGCGGCCGGCCCAACGTGCACGGCGCCGGGCACGCTATGTGGCTTGGGGCTCCTCCACGACGACGATGTCGTTGCCGTCCGGGTCGCGCAGCATGAACATGAGCGGGGCACCGGGGGTGCGCATCAGCTCCGGATCGACGTCGATGCCGCCGATCGCGCGCAGGCGAGCGTGCTCGCCTGCGACGTCCGCCGTCTCCACGCCGATCGAGCTGCCGCCGGGCTCGCCGCCCATCGGCGGGTTGAGCGCCAGCCGGGTCCCCGAGCCGGGCGGGGCGACCTCCAGCCAGCGCATCTCGTCGTCGTCTCCGAAGCGCGCATCTGCGCGTACCTCGAAGCCGAGCTTCTCGGTATAGAAGGCGAGGGCCTCGTCCTGGTCGGCGACGGTGAACATCGCGACGCCGATGTTCGAAAGCGCTGTCTTGGTTGGGTTGAGATTGCTCATGCCCTGAAGACAGCGCGAGCGAACGAAACTCATCGGTTCCGTTGCGCCGGCGCGATGGCCGTCAGCAAGGGGTGTGGCGGATCAGCCTCGCTGCGCGAGGGCGATCCGCCACACCCCCACGCCCACATGCTGCCCGCGTCGCGGTCACGACGCCGCGAGACCGATCGCACCATCGGTCAGGAGTACGTCAGGTAGACGCTGCGTGCCCGACCGCCGCGGTCGAACTCGACGTGGAGGTCCTGCCCGTCGCCGGGGCCGAGCGCGTCGTTGGTCATGCCCAGCGACCACGTCCAAGTCGTGCCCGTGTCTCGCGAGGGGTCGCCGAGCAGCCGCCGGACCGTCGTGCGACCGGCGCCGTCGACGGTGCCGCAGCGATCGATCGCACGGGCCAGCCGCTCGGCCTCCGACGTGCGCCCTGGCGCGTCAGGGCGATCGAGCGCCGCCCGCCAGCGCTGCTGATCGAACGCGAATCGCTCGCAGGCGTCGCCGCTGACGCCCACTGCGACGGCGCCACCGACCCCGATCCCGGCGGCGACGGCGATCGCCACGATCGCGGAGACCCTGGCGGCCATCCGCCGGCCGGGCATCGGGATCGCGACGATCATCGCTGCGAGCGCCGTCGCGGCGATCACGGCGACGAGAACCCCTCTGCCGGCGTCGCTGCCCGGCGTCGCAAACGCCGGCTGCGACACGAGCGCGCCCACCGCGCTCGTGATCGCGAGACCCGCGACGGCAACGTAGGACGCGCACAGGACGAGGACGGCGCCGGCCTGAACGCCGACCGCTGCCCCACGCGACCAGCGTCCCGCGACGATCACCTGCGCGGCGACGCACGCGGCCAGCAGCACGACGACGACAGCGACGGACGCCAGTGGCGCGACGATCCAGGACAGCGACCAGAAGGCGAGCGCGGCGCTCGCCAGGTGCCCGGCGACCAGGCCGATCGCGATCAGCGCGCGAACCGACCGCGACCGCGCCAGCGGCCGGACGCTCATCGCCACCGCTGCGAACGATTCAGACGCAGCGGGTCACTGCGCGCTGTAGCCGTGCAGCTGGTCGCCCTCCGAGGCGTGGATGCTGGCGTTGAACGAGATGATGACGCGCTCCTTCTCGCCGTCGTAGGGCATCGCCTTGTGCGCGAGCCACGACGGAAACAGCAGCAGCCGCCCGGGGATCGGCTCGATGTCGAGGTGCGGCGGCTGCAGGTACGCGTTGCCGACGTCGACGAATGCCCCGCCCAGGGTGGCGAAATGCGGGCCGTAGAGCCGGGTCACGCCGTTCGCCGCGCCGTAGACCGGATGCGACACGCGCTGCTCCGGCTCGTCGATCTGGACGATGTAGGCGGCCGACCACGAGCAGTTGCCGTGCGTGTGGATGTCGTGGTAGGTCCCGTCGCGGCTGCACTGAAACCACATCCCCTGAAAGCCGACCCGCAGGTCGAGCTCGCGGCCGGCCCAGGCCTCGCCGTTGGCCTTCTTCACCGTCTCGCCGAGGCTCTGCACGATGAACCGCAGGAAGTCCTTGAACCCGTCGAGCTTGACGCGCTCGGTCAGATCGTCGTCGCTGGCGAAGAATGGGCCGGGCTTCTCTCCCCGCTGACGCTGCTGCGCCGTGCGCAGCTGCGCGAACACCTCGAGCAGCTCGGGGTGCAGCCGGTCGGCGCCGCCGTAGCGGTGCAGCCCGATCGGGGTCGGCCACAGCCGCTGGATCGCGGACGTGGTGGCCTTGCCTGCGCCCTTTGCCTTCGCCTGCGCCGGGCGAGACGCCGGTGCGCCGCTCTGCGGACGCCGCGCGCGCGCTGCGCGCCCCGATTTCGCCATGCCTGTGCTCCTTGCCTTCGCCTGTGTCGGGCGATCGTATCCAAGCCCGGCGGGTCGCTCGTCGACCGCTGCATGTGCCCGGCTGCCGGACGCGCGAGCTGCTCTCGTCCTCGCGTCCCTACCCTTCCGCCGATGCGAACGCGAGCTTTCAACGCCCTCCGCGGCGCCGTCATCGGTTGCGCGGAGGTGGTTCCCGGCATCTCCGGGGGCACCGTCGCGCTCGTCCTGGGCATCTACGAGCGCCTGCTGAGCGCGCTCGGGGACATCGTCAGCGCCGGCGTCGCCCTCGTGCGCAAGGACGGCAAGCGCGCACGCGCGCTCCTGGCCGGCCTCGAGTGGTCGCTCCTGCTGCCGCTCGTCGCCGGGATGGCGGTCGCGGTGCTGATCGGCGCGGCGATCATCCCGCCGCTGATCGACAGCTACCCGAGAGGATCGACCGCGCTGTTCTTCGGCCTGATCCTCGGGTCGCTCGTCGTGCCGTGGCGGATGGCGCGCGAGCGACGCCCGTGGCACTGGGCGATCATCGCGCTGGCCGCGATCGTCGCCTTCGTCGTCACCGGGTTTCCCGAGCGCGAGGTCAGCGACGTGTCCAAGCCGGCGATCTTCGGTGCAGCGGCGATCGCCATCTGCGCGCTGGCGCTGCCGGGCGCATCGGGGTCCTACGTGCTGCTGGCGCTGGGGCTCTACGAGCCGACGCTGAATGCCGTCAACGACCGCGACCTCGCCTACGTCGCCGTGTTCGGCGCGGGAGCCGTGACGGGACTCGCGCTGTTCGCCCGCGTGCTCACGAACCTGCTCGCCAACCACCGCGACATCACCGTCGCCGCGATGCTCGGGCTGATGATCGGATCGCTGCGGGCGCTCTGGCCGTGGAGCGACGACAGCCGGGCGCTGCATGCGCCGAGCGGCGATCCGGGCGAGATCGTCGCGATCGTCGCGATGGCGCTCCTCGGCGTGCTGATCGTCAGGCTGCTGCTGCTCGTCAGCGCGCGGCGAGCCAAGCCGGAGCCGCCCCAACCCGAGCCGCCGCGACGAGCGGGCACCGATCAGGCGACGCGCTCCAGCGAGTCGGCGGCCAGCTCGCGGTAGTACTCGCTCGCGTCCCAGAGCTCGTCGTGGGTGCCGACGGCGACGACGCGGCCACCGTCGAGCACGATGATCTCGCGAGCGTCGCGGACCGTCGAGAAGCGATGCGCGATGACGAGCAGCGCGGAGTGCTCGGCGACGGTCCGCAGCGTGCGGCGCAGCGCGTCCTCGCTGACGGCGTCCAGCTGCGACGTCGGCTCGTCGAGCAGCAGCAGCTTCGGATCCTTCAGCAGCTCCCGCGCGATCGCCAGCCGCTGGCGCTCGCCGCCCGACAGCCGCGCCCCGTGCTCGCCGACCTCGCTGTCGAGGCCGCCCGGCAGCCGCGCGAGCACGTCGCCGAGATCGGCGCGCTCGATCGCCTCACGCAGCCGCGCGTCGCCGACGCCGGTCGCGCCGTAGGTCAGGTTCTCGCGCACGGTGCCGCTGAGCGCCGGCGCGTCCTGCGCGACGAGCCCGATCGTCGCGCGATGCTCGCCCCGGCTGACCGCACGCAGATCGCGCCCGCCCGCCAGGATCCGCCCCCGACCGGGATCGTAGAAGCGCGCCGCGAGCGCGAAGATCGTCGACTTGCCGGCGCCCGACCGCCCGACGAGCGCCACGTAGCCGGGCGCCGGGACGTCGAAGCTGACGTCGTGCAGGACCGGCCGGCCGGCGACGTACTCGAAGCCGACGTCGCGAAACGCGAGCGCGGGCGGTCGCCCTCCCCCGTTCGACGTCGTCGCCGCGGCGACCGGGTCCGAGCGCGACGACTCGGGCGGCGTGCGCTCGGCGTCGCTCTCGCGCTGCAGGCGCATGATCTCGTTGATCCGCTGCAGCGCCCCGGCGCCGCGCTGGATCAGGCTCGCGGCCTGGCTGAGATAGCCGATCGGCGTCGTCAGGTACGTCATGTAGAGCAGGAACGCGACGAGGTCGGGCATCGTGCTCGAGCCGTCGGCGACGCGCAGGCCGCCGACGAGCACGACCACGAGGAAGGCGCCGTTGACGGCAAGCTCGGCGCTCGGTCCGGTGATCGCCTCGTAGCGCGCCGCCCGCACGCCGGCACGGTAGGCGTCCGTCGCGTGCTCGCCGATCCGCCGATCCTCGACCGGCTCTGCGCCGCTGACGCGGACCGTGCGGATCGCCGCCAGCGGGCGCTCGAGCGCCGACGCCATCGCCCCGAGGGCGCGCTGGGTCTGCAGCGAGGTGACGCGGATGCCGCGCAGGGCGGTCGTCATGATCGCGGCGCCGAGCGTCATCACGGCCATCACGAGGACGAACAGGAACGCGTCCAGCCAGATCATCAGCCCGATCGTGCCGACGAGCCCGAGCGCGCCGGTCAGCAGATGGCTGACGCCGAGCGCGCCGGCGTCGCGCAGCGCCGCGCTGTCGGCGCCGACCCGCGAGATGAGGTCGCCGACGCGGCTGCGGTCATGGACGGCGATCGGCAGCCGCAGGATGTGTGCCGTCAGGTCGGTGCGGATGCGCAGCACGATCCGCTCGCCCGTTCGCACGAGCACGTAGCGGGCGACCGTCTTGAACAGCGCCTGACCGACGAACAGGGCGACGAGCAGGCCGATGCTCGTCCAGGCGACGACGCCGGCCGAGCCGTCCGTGCCGCCGGCCAGCACGTCGCGGATGACGAGCGGCTGCGCCATCCCGAGCGCGGTGCCCAGCAGCGTCAGCGCGACCGCCCCGAGGATCGGCCGGCGATGACCGCGCGCCGTGCGCAGCAGCTCGCGCGCGCCGGCC
>JAUYGN010000045.1 GCA_030690545.1 Solirubrobacteraceae bacterium | reverse complement strand
GGGACGCCCGACGGCCGCGACGCCGCGCACCGCTACGGGTTCGATGCCGTGCGCGTGCCGATCCGCATGGCCGGCGCCTGCGACCGCGCGTCGCGCGACCTCGCCGCGCGCCTCTGGCCGCTGCTGTCGGGCGCCGACGAGGCACGGCTGCCGCGCCGCCTCGACGGCACGCCGGAGCCCCGCGCGGTCCGCCATGCCGTCGCGCTCGTCGGCGCGGCCGGCGCGGCGCGCGCCGCAGGGCACGACGCCGACGCCGAACGGCTGCTGACCGCGGCCGCCGCGCAGGATCGCGCGGCGCCGACGTACTACGGCGCGGCCTGGGTGGCGCTGGGGCGGATCCTGCTGACGACCGACCTGGCGGGACGCTGCGCGACGGCGCGATGATCCGCCGTGCGCGGCTGCGCCGCTGCTGCAACGCTCGCTTCCGCCGCGCGCCCTACAATCGAGCATGATGCGCCGACGGATTCGTTCGGCGGCCCTCCCCCTCCACCGCCATTCGCTGCCCCAGGTCGCGGTCGACGGGGCACTGGTCGCGCTCGCGTACTGGCTCGCCTACCGGCTGCGCTTCGACGGCCCGGCCGGGGTCCCGGCGCGCTACGACGAGCTCTTCGACGCGACGTTCATTCCCGTCGTCGTCGGCTCGGTGGCGATCTTCGCGGTCTTCGGCCTGTACGGGAAGTGGTGGCGCTACGTCACGCAGCGCGACTACAGCTCGGTCGTCCAGGCCGTCGTCGTCGCCGCGCTCGCCCTGCTGCTGTTCGTCGCGACGACGAAGCCCGTGACGCGCTCGGTCGACGGCTTCGAGACGGCGGTCACGACGCCGTCGGGCGTGCTCGCGCTGCACCTGCTGCTGATGCTCGCCTTCGTCGGCGGGGTGCGCTTCGCCGCGCGCACGATCTACGAGCGCCCGCTGCGCGGATTTCGCGCGCGCAAGGACGCGCGCGGGCTGCTGATCGTCGGCGCGGGCGACGGCGGCCGGCTCGTCCTGCGCGAGATCCTGCGCAACCCCGAGCTGCGCCTCAAGCCGGTCGGCTTCGTCGACGACGACCCGCTCAAGCGGCGGCTGCGGATCGACGGAGTGCGCGTGCTCGGCACGACGAAGGATCTCGGCCGGATCCTCGACGAGGTCGAGCCCGACGAGGTCACGATCGCGATCCCCTCGGCGCCCGGCGTCCTGCGCGCGAACGTCGTGCGCTGCTGTCGCGAGCGCGGCATCCCGGTCCGCACGCTGCCGACCGTCTTCGAGCTGCTGCAGAGCGGCGCCCCCGCCGTGCGCCAGGTGCGCGAGGTGCAGATCGAGGACATCCTGGGCCGCGAGCCGGTGCGGATGGAGCTCGATCGCGTCGGCGCCTACCTCAGCTCGGAGGTCGTCCTCGTGACCGGCGCGGGCGGCTCGATCGGCAAGGAGCTCTCGCGCCAGATCGCGCGCGTCGTGCCGCGCCGGCTGGTCCTGCTCGACCACGCCGAGGACAACCTCTTCCAGATCCAGCGCGAGCTCGAGGACGACCGCCACGTGCATCCGTCGACGCTCGACGTCGTGCTCGCCGACTGCAAGGAGGAGGAGCGGATGCGCGAGGTCTTCGACCTCTACCGTCCGACCGTCGTCTTCCACGCCGCCGCCTACAAGCACGTCGGGCTGATGGAGTCCAACCCCGTCGAGGCGGTCCGCAACAACGCGATCGCGACGCGCCTGATGGCGCGCATCGCCGGCCAGACGAAGGTCAAGACGTTCGTCCTCGTGTCGACCGACAAGGCGGTCGACCCGGCGACGGTGATGGGCGCCTCCAAGGCGCTGGCCGAGTTCGCGCTGGAGGCCGAGCAGGACCGCTTCGCCGGCACGCGCTACTGCGCGGTGCGCTTCGGCAACGTGCTCGGCTCGTCGGGCTCGGTCGTGCCGATCTTCCGTCGCCAGATCGCGCTCGGCGGTCCGCTGACGGTGACGGACGAGCGGATGACGCGCTACTTCATGACGATCCCCGAGGCCGTCCAGCTGATCATCCGCGCGGGCGGCCTGGGCAAGGGCGCGGACGGCGGGGAGATCTACGTGCTGGAGATGGGCGAGCCGGTGCGGATCATCGAGCTCGCGCGCACGATGATCGAGCTGTCGGGGCTGAGGCCCGACCGCGACATCGCGATCGAGATCGTCGGCCGGCGGCCCGGCGAGAAGCTGCACGAGGAGCTGTTCAACCCCTACGAGCGCCCGCAGCCGACGCCGGCCGAGAAGATCCTGCGGGCCGAGCGCACCGCGCGGCCGCCGAAGGTCGTCGACGAGATGTTCGACCAGATCGGCCTGCTCGTGCTGGAGGGCGACGCGGCCGGTCTTGCCGCGAAGGTGTCCGAGCTGTCGGCGATCCCCAATGCCGGGCCGACTAGGATCTCGGCGTCCGAGCCGGAGGCTGCTGTGATCTCTGCCCAACCACGACCGATGATCGACGACGGCGCGCCATCGTGAGCGCGCCGATCGCCGCTACGACCGTTTCCGGCCTCGTCGAGCAGGTCGGCTCGTTCGCCGGCCTGGCGTCGATCATCGGCCTGGGCGTCCTCGCGCTGCTCTACTTCGCCCAGGCGCGCGAGGTCAAGCGCCTGCGCGAGTGGGCCGGAAGCGCGCCCGAGCGCTCCGGGGAGATCGAGCAGCGCGCGCAGGCCGACGCGCAGCGACGCGTCGTGGCCCAGCCGCTGTCGCCCTCGACGACCGCCGCCCAGCAGCAGGCGGCGGCGACGGCCGCGCTGTACGCCAGCGTCGGCGCACCGCCTCCCGGCGGTCAGGCCGCGCCGGCG
>JAUYGN010000044.1 GCA_030690545.1 Solirubrobacteraceae bacterium | reverse complement strand
CGCCGGCGTAGGTGCCGTCGCGCCCGCCCTTGAGGTCCCGCGCGGTCGTGCCGGAGCTCTCGCCGAGTCGCCAGTAGGACTGCAGTGACGGGTGTGTCATCACGCGCTCGGAGTACGACGCGCCGGCCTCCGGCGGTGGCGACGGCGGAGGCGGAGGCGGCGAGCCGAAGTCATGGGTCGCCGCCCAGGTCACGGTGGCGAGGCTGGCTTGGCCTTGCGTCGAGAGATGGAAGTAATCGCGAGTCACGAAATCGGCTGGCTCGAATGCCCACCCGAAGACCGCACCGCCGTCATAGCGACACGTCGGGTACTGCGCGCAGACCTCCTCCAGCTGCCGGTTGAAGTCGATGACGCGCTGGCGTGCACGCTGGCGTCGCTCGACGACCGCCGCCGCGTTGGAGAGCGGATCGTCCAGTACGACCGAGCAGACCTGCTGGCTGGCCCACGCCGAGCGCGCGTTCGCGTCGTCCTTGAGGATCATGCGCAGGCGTTCGGCGTCGGGGATGCTCGTGACGAAGATCCGGGCGCCGGGCAACCCCGCGACGAGCTTGCTCAGCCCGGCCTCGAACTGTGCGCGGAACGCCGCGACCGTCGTCATCGCTGCCTCGCTCTCGCGGCACGAGTCGTTGAGGCCGAGCATGATCGTGACGTATTGAGCCCCCGCGTTGATCGCGCGCTGCGCCTGGTTGTTGCCGCTGTTGAGATCCGCCACCTTGCGCCCCGAGACCGCGAAGTTGTGCACTGCCGGCGGCGCCCCGAGACGGCCGAGCCGCAGAGCGTGGCTGTCGACGGCGGGCGTGCCTCCCGTCGCCCACGAGTTCGCCGGGCAGACCGCCGCCGCCGCGCACGGCGTGCCGCTGAACAGCGCGACCGTGTAGGAGTCGCCCAACGCCGCCACCGACGTAGGCAGCGCCGCCCGTGCCGAGCCGGCGGTGGCCAGCGATGCGAGCAGAACCAGGAATAGTGTGCATCGCGCGCCACGGCCCATCGGATCACCCTGGCACAGGCGAGCTGCCGTTGCAATGCGGCCGCCTCCGGGCCGGTCAGCTACCGGCGGCGGCGTCCAACGTTCGTCCAACGTGACGCGGGAGCGCAGCAGCGCGGCGCTCCTCGGCGTGGCCCAAGTGTGACACTGCGCACGAAAGCCGCCTAAGTGGTCTATCGAGTCGATAGCGTACGTCTGGTGCAGCTGCGAGATGAGCGTGTCGTGGTCACCGGGGGTGCCGGCTTCATCGGCAGCCACGTCGTCGAGCGCCTGCTCGCGGTCGGTGCCGATGTCGTCGTGATCGACGATCTCAGCACGGGAACTCGGCGCAACTTGGCAGCCGCAGAGGCGCAGGGCGCACGCCTCGTCGTCGGCGATGTGCGCAACGCCGACCTGCTCGACGCCGAGCTTGCCGGTGCGTCGCTCGTCCTGCACATGGCCTGCGGCAACCTGCGGGCGTCGCTCGCCGAGCCGATGGACTCTCACGAGCGCAACGCGACGGGCACGCTGACGGCCTGTTTGGCGGCCGTGCGCCAGGGGGTCGGGCGGTTCGTCTACGTGTCCTCCTCGGAGGCCTACGGATCGGCGGTCACCTTTCCGATGGCCGAGGACCATCCGCTGCTGCCGACGACCGTCTACGGCGCCGCGAAGGCCGCGGGCGAGCTGTACGCGCAGGCATGCATGCGCCGCTACGACATCGAGGCGACGGTCGTGCGCCCCTTCAACTCCTACGGGCCGCGCGAGCATTCCAGCGGCAACAGCGCCGAGGTGATCCCGAAGTTCGCAGCACGCATCCTCGCCGGCCTGCCGCCGGTGATCTTCGGCGACGGCTCGCAGACGCGCGACTTCACCTGGGTCGAGGAGACCGCGGTCGGGATCGTCGGCGCCGCGGCCAGCGACGCGATCGTCGGCCAGGCGATCAACATCGCCCGCGGCGAGGGCGTCAGCGTCGCGCAGCTGAGCGAGCACCTGCTCGACCTGCTCGCGGCCAACGGCCTGCGCGCCGAGTACGACGACGAGCGGCCGGGCGACGTCATGCACCACCTCGCCGATCCCTCGCGGGCCCGCCAGCTGCTCGGGTTCGAGGCGCAGGTCGGCATTCGCGAGGGCCTCGAGCGCTACGTCGCGTGGCTGCGCGCCGAGGACGCTGCCGGCGACGCACCGACCGAGCGCGCCGCCGTACGCAATTGGTAGTGGGCACGCCGCCCGACTGGCTGGCGGGTGCCGGCGGACGGACGCTCGTCGTGCTCGGCGCCGACGGCTTCATCGGCAGCTGGGTCGTGCGGCTCGCGCTGCATGCCGGAGCGCATGTCGTCGGGCTGTGCGTCAAGCAGCCGTGGCGGCTGGCCGATCTGCCCGGCGAGCGCCTGGCGCTCGAGGCGGTCCCCGGCGGCCGCTGGTGGGAGCCCGCGCAGCTGGACGTCCTCGCGCGCGTGCTGCCCGGCGCGACCGCCCTCGTGCATCTCGGCTACGAGCCGCCGCCCGCCGGCGCCGACCGCGGCGCGCACGAGCGCGCCGTCAACGTGGCGGCCGCCGGTCGCGTCGCGCGCGTCGCGGCGGCGGCCGGCGCGCGGATCGTGTTCGCGAGCTCCGCCGACGTCTACGGCCCGTGGCACGACGATCCCGTCGACGAGTCGGTCCCGGCGCGCCCGGCCACGCCGTACGCGGAGGCCAAGCTCGCCGCCGAGTCGCTCGTGCTCGCCGCGCCCGACGCCTGCTGCCTGCGGATCGCGACGGTCTTCGGCCCGGGTGAGCTCGGGCCGCGCGCGATTCCCGCGTTCGTGCGGGCGCTGGCCGACGCCCGGCCCGCGACGCTGCACGGCGACGGCGCCGACGTGCGCGACTACGTCGGCGTCGCCGAGGTCGCCGCCGCGATCGTCAACGCGACCGACGAGCGGGTCGACCCGCCGCCGCTGCTGAACCTCGGATCGGGCGTCGGCCGCTCGACGCGGGCGATCCTCGAGACGGTCGCCGGCGCGCTCGGCGCCGAGCCGGCGGCGAGCAGCGTCGAGAGCGGGCGCGCGCCGTCAAGGCTCGTCGTCGACGCCGGCGCCGCGCGACGGCTGCTCGGCTTCGCCGCCGATCCGGGCTTCGCCGACGCGGTCGCGCGCGAAGCGCGCTGGATGCTCGGCGAGCGTGACCGCTGGCCCGCATGAGCGCCGGCGGCCGGCCTACCATGGACGCCATGCCGCGATCGCCGCGCGTCACCGTCGTCGTGCCGATGCACGACTCGGGCGCTCGCCTGGACGAGACGCTGGAGTCGATCGTCGCGCAGACCTTCGACGACTGGGAAGCGGTGCTCGTCGACGACGCCTCGACCGACGACACGCTCGCTCGCGCACAGGCGTTCGCTCGCCGCGAGCCGCGGATGCGCGTCGTCGCGCTGCGGTGCAACGCCGGCGTCGCCGGCGCGCGCAACGCGGCGATCGCCGCATCGCGAGGAGAGCTCGTCGCCCTGCTCGACCACGACGATCGCTGGCGCGAGAACTACCTCGCTCGCTGCGTCGAGCTGCTCGACGGCGCTCGCGCCGCGGGCGGGCGGCCGGCGATCGTCGCCTGCGACGCGCTCGTCGAGACGCCCGCGGGGATCGCCGCCGAGACCTACGCGGCGCGTCTGGGTGCGATCGACGAGGTCGGCCTGGACGAGATGATCGAGCGCAACTGCATCTGTGCCCGCGCGCTGTTCACCCGCGCCGCCTACGACGAGGTCGGCGGCTTCTCGACCGCCTGCCCGGGCTACGACGACTACGACCTCTGGCTGCGGATGCTCGAGGCCGGCCACGAGGTCGTCACGACGCGCGAGCCGCTCGCCGTCTACCGCCTGCACGACGCGAACCTCTCGTCCGACGCCGCGGGGATGTCCGAGGGGGCGCTTGCGACCTACGGCCGCGCGCTGCGGCGCGGCGCGCTGACGGCCGGACAGCGGCGCGTCGTGCGCGCGCGCATGCGCCACTACCGCGCGCTGCGCGAGCGCGCGGTGCTGCGCCGCGCCGTCGCCGAGCGCCGGCCGCTGCACGCCGTCAAGGCTGCCGCGAGGGCGGCGCCGTACGGACTCGTCGCGTTCCTTCAGGATCCGTCGCGCTGGGGCGAGTGGCTGGCGCCGGCACGTCGTCGCCTGCGCAGGCGCGCGGCCCGGATCACGTCCTCGTAGATCGCGATCGTGCGCTGCGCCACCGCGCCGATGTCAAGCGGCGCCATCGCCAGGCGCCCCTCGGGGACGCGCCCGTGCGCGAGCGCGTCCCGCAGGCCGTGCGCGAGCGCGTCGGCGTCGGACGGGCAGGCATGACAGCCGGGCAGCCCGGCCAGCAGCTGCTCGACGTCTCCGACGCGGGTGGCGACGACCGGCAGCTCGGCGGCGAGCGCCTCCTTGACGACGTTCGGCGAGCCCTCCGAGCGCGATGGCAGCAGCAGCGCATCGGCGGCGTTCATGAGCAGCGGCATCTCGTCGGGCGGGCGGCCCCAGGCGACCTCCAGGCGGGCGTCGGGAACGTGCGCGCGCAGGCGCTCCACGGCGGCGACGGCGAGCGGGTGGTTCTTCACCGGCAGCTCGGGGTTGGCCGCGAACAGCACGACGCGCTCGTCCGCCTCCCAGCCGAGCCGCGCGCGCGCCTCGTCGCGGTCGAGTGGGCGGAAGCGCTCGAGCTCGATCCCGGCCGGCAGCACGTGGTTGCGCCGCTGCGCGCTCGCGGGCAGGGCCTGCTCCATCTCCAGCGACTGCGTGATCGTCGCGGCGGTGATGCGGGCGAGTTGGCGGAAGGTCGCCGCCTCCAGGCGGCTGTGCGGTGCCACCGCGCCGGACGGCGCGCGCTTGCCGAGCAGGTCGCTGCCCCAGTACGTGACGACGAGCGGCGCGCGCAGCTGCAGCCGCGCGACGATCGCGGCGTGGCCGTAGTGGGCGTGGACGACGTCGTAGCGGCAGGCTCGGTTCAGGCGGGCGATCCGGCGCGCTGCCTTCGGGTAGGCGCTGCGGTCGTCCCAGCCGCGGATCACGAGCGCGTCGAGTGCGACGCCGGCCTCTACGAGAGAATCGGCCTGGCGCCGGACGAACGGCCCATGCCAGGGCCGGGCCTCGTCGGGCCACAGATTCGTGACGAACAGGACGTTGAGCGACATGAGTGAGTCGGCGTGCGGAGCGGGGACGACGGCGGCGAGGCGCGCCGGGCGCACGACTGTAGCGCCCGCTTCGCGCTCGCTGCGGATCGTCATGCTGCTGGAGAACAACGCCTACCCCACCGACGTGCGGGTGCGCCAGGAGGCCGAGTCGCTCGTCGCCGCCGGGCACCGCGTCCGCGTCGTCGCGCCGCGCGAGCGCGGGCAGGCGCGCCGCGAGACGGTGACGGGCGTCAAGGTGCGCCGCTTCCGCCTGCCGCAGGGATCGGGCGGCGCGTCGTTCGTGCTCGAGTACCTCGTCGCCGCGCTCGTCCTGCACGGCGCCGCGCTGCGGGCGCTGGCGCGCGGCGCCGACGTCGTGCACCTGCACAATCCGCCCGACGTGCTGTTCGCCGCCGGCGCGCTCGCGCGGCTGGCCGGGCGCCGTGTCGTCTTCGACCACCACGACCTCTTCCCGGAGCTCGTCGCCGAGAAGCTGGGGGCACGGGCGCTCGTGCGCCTCGCGCGCGCCGGCGAGCGGGCGACGTTCGCCGTCGCGAACGTCGTGCTGGCGGCCAACGAGTCGCACGCGCAGATCGCGCGCGAGCGCGGGCGAAAGGACCCGGCCGCGGTGCACGTCGTGCGCAACGGACCACCGGCGGCGACGCTCGTCGACGCGCCCGCGACGCGCCCCGGCGCGCTCGACGACCCGCGCCTCGTGTACGTCGGCGCGCTGTCGACGCAGGACGGCGTCGAGGCGCTCGCCGAGATCCTCGGCCTGCTCGTCGGCGAGCACGGGCTCGCCGGCGCGCGGCTGGACGTCGTCGGCGACGGCGACGCTCGCGCGGCGCTCGAGGCAGGCCTGCGCCGCCACGGCGTCGGCGACCACGCGAGCTTCGCCGGCTGGGTCGACCCGGCGCAGGTCGCCGGGCACGTTCGCGCCGCCGACATCTGCGTCGACCCGGCCCGCGCGACCGCGCTGAACACGCGCTCGACGATGGTCAAGATCGCCGAGTACATGGCGGCCGGCAAGCCGGTCGTCGCCGGCGACCTGCTCGAGACGCAGCGCACGATCGGCGATGCGGGCGTGCTCGTGCGCGATTCGCGACCGACCGCGATGGCGGCGGCGATCGCCGCGCTGGCCGGCGACGGCGCGCGTCGCGCGCAGCTCGGCGGGCGCGCCCTCGAGCGCGCCCGCGGGCTGACCTGGGAGCACTCCGAGACGGCGCTGCTGCGTGCGTACGACCTGCTCTGAGGCGACACGCCGGGCGCGCGCGGGGCGCGCTACGGTTCGCCCTTGCGCCCACTGAGGTACCGGCGAGGCCGACTGCGCCGCTCCTACCGTCCGATGCGCTGGAGCGCCGCGAGCTACCGTGCGTCGGCCTGGCTGTCGCGCAGCGGGGCGGGCTACGAGGTGACGCTCGCCGTCCCCGGCGTGATCGTCGTGGCGGTGTTCGCCGCGCTCGCGCTCGCCGACGGAGGCACGCGCGAGATCAGCTTCTACCCGGCGACGCTGGGCCTCGTGCTGCTGCTGGCGGCGATCGTGCTGGGCCGCGGCGCCGGCCTGCGGTCGCTGCCGCGAGCCACGGTGGCGGCGCTCGCGCTGCTGGGGGCCTTCGTCGCCTGGAGCGCTGCCTCGGTGCTGTGGGCCGACTCGCGCGGCGCCGCGTGGGAGGGCACCGGGCGCACGCTGCTGTGCTTCGCCGCCTTCGCCGTGTTCGCGCTCTGGCCCTGGCGCGCGCGGGCGGCGGCGGCCGTGCTCGGCCTCTACGGGATCGCGATCGCGGTGATCGGGATCGTCGTCGTCGCGCAGACCGTCGACGCCGCGATCCCGGCCTCGTCGTTCGTCCGCGGGCGGCTGGCCGACCCGACCGGCTATCCGAACGGGACGGCCGCGCTCTTCCTGGGCGCGCTGTGGCCGTTGATCTGGCTGACCGCGCGCCGCGACGTGCCCTGGCCGCTGCGCGGGATCACGCTCGCCGGCGCCGGCGCGCTCGTGCAACTCGCGCTGCTCGCCCAGAGTCGCGGCTCGCTCGCGGCCTGCGCGGTCGCCCTGGCGCTCTATCTCGCGCTCGTCGAGGGACGGGTCCGGACGCTGCTCGCGGTCGTGCCGATCGCCGCCGTCACCTGGTGGTCGGCAGGTCCCCTGCTCGACGTCTTCGCGGTCGCCCAGATCGACAACGACCTCGTTGGAGCCGCGCTGGAGGAGGCGCTGTCGGCGATCCTCGCGTCGACGGCGGTGCTGTTCGCGATCGGCACGCTGGTCGCCGTGATCGACACGCACGCGCGGCTGTCGCTGCCGAGGCTGCCGCTCGCGCGGGTGGCGAGCTGGCGAGCGCCGCGCGTCTCGCGTCGCGGCATCGCGGTCGTCGGCATCGCGCTTGCGCTGAGCTCCGGCGCAGCCGCATTCGCCGTGGCAGGCAATCCATTCGGCTTCGTCCAGCGCGGCCTCGACGAGTTCACCGCCGGTGCGACGGCGGGTGGCGGTACGACGCATTTCGGGGACGGCCTGCGGACGGCCCGCTCGCAGTTCTGGAGCGTGGCGATCGACGAGCTCGGGCGGCGCCCCCTGACGGGCATGGGCTCGGGGAACTTCGCGATCGCGTACGCGCGCCTGCGAGACAGCCCGGGTGACGAGCCTCGCGATGCGCACAGCTTTCCGGTCGAGGTCGCCAGCCAGACGGGCCTCGTCGGATCGCTGCTGCTGATCGGCTTCCTCGTCGCGGCCGTCGCCGGGGGAGCCCGCGGCCGGCGCGGCGCGAACAGCCTGCATCGCGGCGTCGCCGGGGTGGCGCTCGTCAGCTTCGGCTACTGGGTCGCGCACGCCGCGGGCGACTGGCTCTGGGCGATGCCCGCCGTCGCCGCGCCGGCATTCGCCTGGCTCGGCATGGCCGCCGGCCTCGCGCAGGGGGTCGCCGATCCCACGACGCTGCCGGATCGCCGCTCGTCGGGACGCCGCTTCAGGATCGCCGTCGCCGCCGTCACCGCCGTCGCGCTCGTCGCGACTGCGGCCGTGACGATCCGACCGTGGCTGGCCGCCGAGCATGTCGATTTCGCCGCGCGAACATGGACGACGGACCTCGAGCGCGCCTACGAGGCGCTCGAGCGCGCCGGCGAGCTCAACCCGTTCTCCGACGAGGCCAGCGTGCTGGCGGGCACGATCGCCAGCCGCCGCGGGGAGCGGAGCCGGGCGCGCGCCGCGTTCGCGCGTGCCGTCGAGCGCACGCCAGAGCACTGGTACGCCCAGCAGATGCTCGGCATCGAGCAGGCGCTGATCGGCAGGCGCGCCGCCGCGCTGGCCCGGCTGGAGCGCGCGCGTCGCCTGAACCCGCTCGAGCCGACGACGATCGAGGCGATCGCACAGGTCCGTCGCGGCGAGCGCCCGTCGCCCGCGGCGGTCCGCGCAGCGCTGCTCGCGCGCGTCTGCGGCCGCCTGCCGACGGCGGACGGGTGCGGTGTGTGATGATAGGCGCGACCGTGCGTCACGTCGGCAGCGAGCAGGTGACAGATGTCCCGTCGCGAAGGGGCAGTTCATACCCTCGCCGAGACGAAATCACCTCGTCAGCCTTGCGTGCGTCCGGTCCAACCGCCATGATTCCAACTCGATGAGCTCACCTATGCGTCCACACATGTTTCGGATCGTCCTTCGTACGTCGATCTGCACGGCGGCAGCCGTGCTGCTCGCATCTGCTCCGGCCCTGGCCAACACGTCCTCGATCCGTGCCTACGGTGGTCCTACCGGGCCGTCGGTCGTCATCGTTCAGCCAGGACCTCCGGGTCCTCCGGGCGCTCCCGGCGCTCCCGGTGCCCCAGGCGATCCGGGTGCCCCAGGCGCCCCGGGCACGCCCGGTGCGGACGCCACGCCCGCCACGCCCGCCCCGGCAGTCGCTGCTGCCAAGGCTCCGCGGGCCGCGCTGCCCTCGACCGGCCTGGCGATCGGCCTGCTCGGTGGCGCTGGAGCGCTGCTGATCGGTGTCGGCTTCGGAGCGCGTCGGATCTCGCAGCGCCTCGGCTAGCCGGCTGCGGCCAGTGCCCGCCGCTGGTACGCCTGGCAGCACGGGGAGACGCGAATGACGAGGGATCCCAGCGCCGTCGGCGATCTGGGAGCCGAGTCGCGCTGGCGGCGGACCGTCGACCGGCGTGAACGACCCGCGAAGCTGAAGCTCGGACGGCTGCTTCGAGACTTCGGATACTCCGAGCTGCAGCCGGGCGTCGGCGAGGCGATCGAGACGCGCTTGGCGGCTGTCGGGCTGTTCGTCGAACCGTCGCTGCGCTTCGCTGCCGCCGACGAGGTCATCACGATCTACTCGCACGGCACGCAGGCCGCCTTCCCGTCGCACCCCCGGCAGGAGGGCTCGCCGCCCGAGCACGCGGAGTCCGACGCACGCTCGGGCAGCGCCTCCCGCCAGAGCGACGAGCGCCTGCTCGCCGACGCGGAACGCCGGATCACCGAGGTGCGCGGCCTCCTGCTCGACGCGCTCGTCGAGAAGGACCGCGTCGACGGCATGCGCATGGAGCTGCTCGCGCAGCTCAAGAGCAGCGTCGAATCCCAGCGCCGGGCGCGCGACGCGCACGACCGGGAGTTCCTGCACGCAGAGAACCGAATCGCCGAGCTTGGCCGCAAGCTCGCACGTGCTCAGCAGGAGCTCGAGGAGGCGCGCGAGCGCGACGAGCACGCCGCGCGGGAGGAGAAGCCGCGCGTCGCGCGCAAGATGGAGAAGCTGCGGGCCGAGCGCGACCGCGAGCGCGAGCAGGTCGCCGAGCTCTCGCGACGCGTCGACGAGGAGGTCGAGGCGCAGGCGCGCGAGGTCAAGCGCGCCGCAGCGCTCGAGGAGCGCCTGGCGAGGGCCGAGGCCGAGGGCGACCAGGCGAGCGAGCAGCTCGTGGCCGCCGGAGTTCGCATCGAGGGGCTCGAGCGCGCGCTCGAGGAGGTCCGCGAGGAGCGCGAGGAGGCTCGGCGCAACGTCACCGAGCTCGAGATCGAGCACGCCGAGCAGGCGGCGCAGCTCGAGGAGCGCTTCGCGGAGGCCGAGCGCGCCGTCGGCGAGGTGGTCTCGGCGGGCTCTGAGCGGATCGACGAGCTCGAGGCCCAACGCGACCGGGCGGTGCAGGGGCAGGTAGAGCTCGACGAGCGTCTCGCGGAGGCCACGCGAGCGCTCGGGCAGGCGAGCGAGCGCGTCGGCGAGCTCGAGGAGGAGCTCGAGGCGTCGCGCGACGCCGGGCAGCAGCTCGTCGCGGTGCTCGAAGCCGAGACCGCCGCCGTCGCCGAGCAGCGCGATCGGCATGTCGCGGAGCTCGAGGCGTCGCGTCAGCAGTCGGCGCAGGAGCTGGCGGCGATGCGCAGCGACCACGAGCGGACCGAGGGCGAGCTCCACGATCGCGTGGCCCAGCTCGCCGCCGAGCTCGAGCAGTCCGACGCGCGCGCAAGCGAAGCCGAACGCGCGCTGCAGAGCGCCGAGCAGAAGCTGCAGCGACGTCTGAGCGAGATGGAGCGGGCTGCCGCGCAGGCCCGCGAGGAGGCCGCGGCGCAGGTCGCGCGACACGAAGAGGCTGTCGCACAGGAGGGCGAGCGCGCTGCACAGCAGCTCGAGGAGGTCCGTGCGCGCTTGTCGGAGGAGGTTGCGCAGCAGCGTGGCGAGCGCGAGCGCGTCGAGCGGGAGGCCTCCGCGCAGGCCGCCGAGCTCGGCGACGAGCTCGAGCGCGCGCGGCAGCGCACGAGCGACGTCGAACGGGCGCTGCTGCGGGTGCGCGACGAGGCGGACGCACGCGTGGCGGACGTCGAGGATGCCGGACTACGGATGCGGGAGGAGCTCGAGCGGCAGATCGCCGAGCTGCAGCTCGCGGCCGAGCAGGCGCGCGAGCATGCGGCCCGCGAGATCGAGCGGGCCGGCGATCAGCTCGAGCAGGCGCGTAGGGAGTCGGACGAGGCGCTGGCGACCGAGCGTCAGGAACGCGAGCGCGCAGGCGAAGAGGCTGCGGCGCAGGTCGCCGAGCTCAGCGAGGAGCTCGAGCACGCGAAGCTGCTGGCAAGCGAGGCAGCGCAGGAGCTGATGGCCGCCCGGCTGCAAGCAGAGCAGCGCGCGGAGGAACTGGAGCTCGCGAACGTCACGGCGCGTGACGCGTTCGAATCACGCGTCGCGGAGATCGAGCGCGCGGCGGCCATCGCGCGTGACGAAGCCGCCGCCGAGGTGGCGCAGGTGCGTGACGAGGCCGCCGCCGAGACGGCGCGGGCGCGTGACGCAGCGGCCGCCGAGGTGGCGCGGGCGCGTGACGAGGTCGTCGAGGCGGCGCGGGCGCGCGACGAAGCGGCGAGCGAGCTCACGCGGGTCAGCGAGGAAGCTGCGAGCGAGCTCACGCGGGTCAGCGAGGAAGCTGCCCGCGAGCTGGCCGATGCGCAGGGACGTGCGGCGCAGGAGCTCGCCCAGGCGTCGACGGAGCTGACTGCCGAACGCGAGCAGGCTGCACGGCGCACTACGGAGGCCGAGCAGATGATCGCGGCGCTCGGCGAGGAGCTCAGTCAGCGCGAGGCGGAGCACGATCGCCGCTCGGAGCTGCTCGCCGGCGAGCAGGCTGAGCGGGAGCGGGAGATCGCCGAGGCGCACATGCGGCTTGTCGCCGAGCACGAGCAGCAGGCTGCCGATGCCCTACGCCGACTCGCCGAATCCGAGCAGGCGCTCGCCGAGACGAGCGCGCAGGCCGAGCACGCCGAACAGGCGCGGGCGCTGCTCGAGCAGGAGCTGGCGCAGTCGCTCGAAGCGCAGCGCCAGGCAGCGGACGCCGAACGACGCGCGGTCGCGTCCGAGCGCGAGCGGCGAGCCGAGGCGAGACGACGATTGCAGGCGATCGACGAGCGGCTGACGGGCGTCGTGGGGGCGATCGGAGCCGATCGGTCGGATGGGGACGCCGCCGTCCCGAACGGTCGCTGACGAGCCCGTCACGAGCCGGAGCCACCGTCGACGAGTCGTACGTACGGCGCTCGAGCGATCCCGGCGCTGCGCAGGCGCGCGACGGCGCGCTCCGCACGCTCGGGGCCGTCGTAGACACCGGCGAACGTCACCCACAGCCCGAGCTCGAGGTTCGAGAAGTCGTCGGAGCGCAGCACCCCGCTGCGATAGCCAAGCGCTGCCGCCCGGCGAGCACGCCGCAGTGCCTCCGCGCGATCACCCGGCGAGGTGTAGACGACCGCTGTGTAGGCGCGCCTGTTCGGGGGCCACGGGCTCACGCTGAGCCGCTCGTCCGCGGCGGGTTCCGGCAAGGTCGGCGAGATCGCGGCCGGTTGGTCGCCCGCATCCTGATCGTCGCCGGCGCGACCGGCGACGCTCGCCAGCGGCGGGCGCGGGTCGGCGGCTGACGGTGGGTCGGCGCCGCCGTCGGTGAGCACGCCGGCGACGACGAGGACGCCGGCCACGCAGAGCCCGATCAGCGCCAGGACCAGCGGCTCGCGGCGCGACCAGCGCCTCGGGGCCCGGCGCGTTCGCCGACGCTCGTCAGCGGCGGGCGGCAGGGAGGGCTCGGCTGTCGCGGACCCGATCGTCTCGCGGCGGACGTCCGCGCGAGTCGTCGGTGGCAGCGAGTCGTCGGGCTCGAGCCCGAAGTCCTCACCGGGTTCGGGCGCGTCGTCGGGGTCGGGCTCGAAGTCCTCGCCCGGCTCGGGCGCGTCGTAGGGATCGGATCGGACGTCCTCGCCCGGCTCGGGAAGCACGTATGAGTCGGGACCGACCGGCGGCGTGGCGGCGGCGGGTGCGCCCGGCGCCCGTCCTGCCGTCCCCGGCGCGGCTGGAACGGCCTCGGCTGCTGCATCCAAGGCACCGGTCTCCATCGTGCCCGCCTCGATCATCGATCGCCAGCGCGAGAGCACGCGCGGCTTGGACGGGAGCGCAGCGGCCAGCTCGCCGGCGGAGGCGAAGCGATCGGCGGGATCCTTCGCCATCGCCCGCGCGATCACGCGATCGAAGAAGTGCGGGACGCTCGGGGCCAGCGCGACCGCCGACGGGGGCGCGGCGCCGAGGTGCGCCGCGAGCGTGT
Source organism: Solirubrobacteraceae bacterium (assembly GCA_030690545.1). Classification (GTDB taxonomy): domain Bacteria; phylum Actinomycetota; class Thermoleophilia; order Solirubrobacterales; family Solirubrobacteraceae; genus CADCVQ01. The sequence continues at coordinate 24,632 of JAUYGN010000044.1, read as the reverse complement.
CGCGCTCGTCGTCGGCCTCGTAGGGCACCGCTCCGGTCACGAGCCTGAACGCCAGGCAGCCGAGCGCGTAGACGTCGGTGCGCGCGTCGACGGGCCGACCGGCGATCTGCTCGGGCGCGGCGTAGTCGGCGCCGGGCGGGGCCATCCCCGCCGGCGCGCGCGAGAGGCCGCCGTACTGCGACGTGTCGTCGGTCAGGCCGAAGTCGGTGAGGTAGGCATGCTCGGCCGGCTCGCTCGCGACGACGATGCTCGACGGGCGCAGGCCGCGGTGCACGAGGCCGCGCGAGTGGGCCTCGTCGAGGGCGCCGGCGAGCTGCACGACGAGCTCGGTCGCGCGCGCGTACTGCAGCGCGCCCCCGGCGGCGAGCAGCGCGTCCAGCCATCTGCCCGCGACGAGTCGCGTCGCCACGTACAGCGTCCCGTCGGCCTCACCGGCATCGAAGATCGTCAGGACGTGCGGGTGGTAGAAGGCGGCGGCCAGCTTCTGCTCGTGCATGAAGCGCGCGCGGAACCCGGCGCTTGCCGCGAGCTGCGGTGCGATCACGCGCAGGAGCGCCAGACGCTTGCGTTCGAGGTCCTCGGCTTCGAACAGCGTGCCGCCGACGGCCGGCCCCACGGACCGGATGATCCGGTACGCGCCGACGTGCCGACCCTCCGATACGCTCTGTCGCATCTACCGCCTCGCCCGGACCCGCATTGCGGGGCAGCCTACCGCCTGGGTGGCAGCGTTCAGACGCTCGGATCCGGCATCGGGAGAGATAGACTCGCGCGCCAAGTCATGAGCTCGCTGACGGAACAGGACGCCGCTGCCGACTCCGTCCCTCAGGATGCTTGGCCGGGCCGGGCACCGGCCGATCGCGCGCCCTCGCGCGGTGCCCTCGCGCAACTGCGCCACGCCGTCAGGCATCGCCGTTGGGTGATCGCGGCCGCGATGATCGCGGGCGTCTGTGGGGCGCTCGCGCTCGCGCTCGCGTCCGAGCAGCGCTACGAGTCGACCGCGACGGTGCTCGTGGCGCCGGCGCTCGGCGGACCGGCGCTGCGCGCCGACAGCGCGAGCCTGCAGGCCGAGGCGGCAATCGCTCGCCTACCGGCGGTCCGCGGGCGTGCCGAGGACGATCTGCGTCAGCGCGGCTTCACGGTCAGCGGGCTCGGCGACCGCGTGCGAGTCGGCACCCGCGGGGACAACCTGATCGAGATCGAGGCGGAGGCGGGAACGTCGGCGAGCGCGGCGTCGGTCGCCAACGCCTACGCGCGTGCCTACGTCGGCGTCAGCCAGGACGCCGCCGTGCGGCGCGCCGATCTGGTCCTCCAGCAGCTCGAGCGCCTGCGCCGTCAGGTCGATCCCGGCCGCGTGGCGACCCTCACCGAGCTCAGCCGGCAGGTCGGCCAGGTCAGCGGCGCCCGCGCGCAGGCCGGCGCCGCGCGCTCGATCGTCGGGCCGGCGCCGCAGCCCGGGTCGGCGCAGCCGCGCAACGTGGCGCGCAACGTCGTGATCGGCGCCGGACTGGCTCTGCTGGCCGGCGTGCTCGTCGCCTGGCTGCTGGAGCGGCTGGACCGCCGCGTCCGTCGCGTCGACGAGCTCGAGGAGATCTACGGCATGCCCGTCATCGCACGCGTGCCGCGCAGCTCGTCGCTGTCGGGCGGCGCGGGCGCGACCTACGCCGACGCCGAGCGTGCCGCCGCCTCCGGCTTCGGGCGCGAGGTCGAGGCGTTCCGGACGCTGCGCGCGAACCTGCGCTACTTCCCGGCCGGGCGGCCGCACGGCTCGATCCTCGTCGCCAGCCCGCTGACCGGTGAGGGCAAGTCGACGGTCGCGCGCGTGCTGGCCGTCGTGATGGCCGCGATGGGCGACCGCGTCTGCCTCGTCGACGCGGATCTGCGCAAGGGCGATCTCTCGCACGGGGTTCGCGGCGCCCGCCCGGAGGGCCTCGCGCTCGTCCTCGCCGGATTCGATCTCGACGAGGCGCTCAACGAGGTCCCGGCGGCGCTGGAGCCGGTCTCGATGGCGCCGCGCGTCCTCTACGAACTGCCCAGCGGAGCGCTGCCGCCGAACCCCGCCGAGCTCTTGCAGAGCGAGCGGATGCGCTGGCTGCTGGGCGAGCTCGAGGAGCGCTTCGACACGGTCATCATCGACAGCCCGGCGATGGCGAGCGTCTCGGATGGGCTCGCGCTCGCCGGCTGGGTCAGCGGGGTGCTCGTCGTCAGCTCGCTGGGCAAGACGACGCGCGTCGCGGCCACCGAGCTCAGCCAGCAGCTCGTGCTCGTCGGCGCACGCCCGATCGGCGTCGTCGCCAATCGCTGGCGACCCGATCCCGAGTACGCCTACGACTATCCGACGCCGGCCGACACGCTCGCGGCCGACGCCGACCGGGCGCGCGGGGCACGGCGATGAATCCGGGCGATGCGGCCCCCGAGCAGCGCTGGCGCCGGACCGTCGACCGTCGCAACAGACCGGCCAAGCTGAAGGTCGGCCGGCTGCTGCGAGATTTCGGCTACGCCGCCCCGGGCGACGGCGCCTTCGAGGCGATCGAGGCGCGGCTGGCAGCGGTCGGGCTCGCGCTCGAGCCATCGCTACGCACGGTGGCCGCCGACGACGTCATCACGATCTACGCGCGCGGCGCCGCGGCCGCACCGAGCGGCGCTCCGCCGCCCAGCGCTGCACAGGCGAGCGACGAGCGACGGTCGCCGGCGCCGCCCGGAGCTGCGCCGGCACCGTTCGGCCTGGATTCATCCGCCGCCGCGGGATCGCCCAGCGACACGACCGGCCTGCCCGGCGACGACGCAGCCGCAGCGGCGGCGATCAGCGAGCTCGAGCGCGAGCTGTCGAGCGCCCGCGAGCAGGGCGAGCAGCTACGCGACGAGCTCGAGGGCAGGCTCGCCGAGCATCGCGAGTCCGCGGCCGTCGCTCAGCAGCTGATCGCCCAGCAGGGTGGCGAGCTCGCCGAGCAGCGCCGCCGGCTCGACGAGCTGGGGCAGGCGCTGTCGACCGCGCGGCAGGCGCTGGCCGAGACCCGCGACGAGGTGCGCAGGACGGTCGACGAGCTGCTGGCCGATCCCGCCGGCCCTCCCGATGCGGAGCGCGACGCCCACGGCGTGGAGCCGGCGCGCTCCGCGGCGGCCGACGAGGACCCGCCGGTCGCGCACGACGGCTACGACGAGCGTCGGCCGCCCGCATCCGAGCTCGGATCGCGCTCCGAAGAGCCGCGCGAGCGTGAACGGTCGCTGCCTCCTCCGCCGCCGATCGCCGTACCGCGGGCCGCGGCCAAGGCCGAGCCGCGCGAACGGCCGTCGGGGCGCGGTGGAAAGCTGCGCGGCCGCGTCGCCCGTGCCCGTGCCCGCGGATGGCAGGGGGCCTGCTCGGTCTGCGGCCGCGTTCCCGACGAGGGCGAGCGCGACGACTTGCAGGGCGCGGGCTGGGACCTCGAGGGAGAGTCTGCTGCCTGCGCGCAGTGCCGTGAGCTCGGCTGGCAGCTGCGCCCGGGCGGGGGCGCTCCGTTCCGTCCGCTCAGCCCCCGTCGGCCATTGCCCTGATGTCGCTGACGGCGATCTGAACGCCGTCCTCGCGCATCGATGTCTCCGTTGCCTCGATCAGGTCGATGACGTCGCGGGCCAGCTCGGCCTGGCCGGGGCGAGCATCGCCGCTGCGAATCAGCGACAGGAAGTCGATCAGCTCGAGCGCGATCGGCTCGGCGTTGTCGAGCTTGGGGCTGACGATGTCGCCGGTCCGGTAGGACAGGTGGTACTCGCCGAAGGTCTGCGGATCGCGGTAGACGACGCCGTGGTCGAATACGCGCAGGGGCTCCATGCCGCCGTCCTCGTAGACGACCATCCGCTCGCTGCCCACCACGACGGTGCGCCGCAGCTTGCTCGGCGCGAGCCAGCTCAGCTCGACGTGTGCGAGCACGCCGCCGGGGAAGGTCAGGTCGATGAACGCGACGTCGGGGATCCCGCGCACGATCGAGTCGCGCCCGACCGCTCGTACCGACACCGGTGCCTGGCCGAGCCAGTACAGCAGGATCGAGAAGTCATGCGGACCGAGATCCCAGACGACGCTCACGTCGCGCTGGTGCAGGCCGAGGTTGACGCGGCTCGAGGAGATGAAGTGGATGTCGCCCAGCTCGCCGCGGTCGAGCAGTCCCTTGACCGCACGCACCGGTGGGCTGTAGAGGAACGTGTGCCCGCACATCAGCACGAGCCCGCTCCGGGTTGCCGTGCCGATCAGCTCGCCCGCCTCCGCGCTCGATGCTGCCAGCGGCTTCTCGACGAACGTGTGCTTTCCGGCGGCCAGGCTGCGCGAGGCCAGCTCGGCGTGGGTGAAGATCGGGGTCGCGATTACGATCGCGTCGACGTCGTCGTCGGCGAGCAGGTCGTCGAACGAGGTCGTCGCGCCCGCGTGGGGATGACGGTGCGCGTAGCGCTGCAACTGCACGTCGTCGTGATCGCAGATGTAGCGAACCTCGACCTCGGGCATCTCTGCGAGCACGCGCAGCAGGTTCGGTCCCCAGTAGCCGAGCCCGACGAGCCCGAGCCTGATCGGCGAGTCCTGAGATCGAGCGGAGTTCGTCATGCGGGGCGCCTACGCTGCTGGATGCCAGCCGCGAAGTCAAGGTCCGACCGGCGGGTCGGTCAGCGGCCGCTCGCGGTCCGCTCGTAGGCGTATCCGTAGCCGGCGACGCCGTCGAGCGGGCCGACGCCGTTGATCACGACGCCGAGCACCGGTGCGCGCGCGTTCTCGAGGTGGCGGCGCAGCTGCTCGGCGGCGTCCCGCGTGTTGCGTCCCATCCGGCTGACGACGACGACGCCGCTGACGCGGTCGACGAGCGCCATGCTGTCGGAGACGACGAGCGCCGGCGGGGTGTCGATCACGACGAGGTCGTAGCGCTCCTCGAGGTCGAGCACGAGGCGCTCCATGCGCTCGGACTCGATCAGGTAGGTCGGGTTGGCGTGCGCCTCACCCGCGGGAATGACGTCGAGCGTGCGCGCCGCGGAGCTGCCGTTCGTGTTGCCGTTCAGCGACAGGCGCCGGATCACGTCCTTGGGATGGGCCACCCCCTGTAGCACCGCCGTCACGCCGTCGCTGTCGGGCACTCCGATGCGGCGCACGAAGCTCGGTCGCCGCAGGTCTCCCTCGACGAGCACGACGCGCGCGCCAGCCTCGGCGCCGGCGACCGCGATGTTCCACGCAACGGTGCTCTTGCCCTCCTCGGGCAGCGCGGAGACGACCGCGATCGAGCTGATGTTGTAGTCGTTGTAGTGGAGCATGTTCGTCCGCACACGCTGAAAGGCGGCCTGTTCGACGGCGGGCAGGGGAGGGGAGCTCGCGCTGGCGTCGCGTACCGCCCGACTGCTGGGAATCGTCCCCAGCAGCGGGCTGTCGAAGAGGCTCTCGGCCTCCTTGGGATCGGTCAGGCGCCGGCTGAGCACGTCGAAGAGCAGGGCCAGGCCGATGCCCAGGATGAGCCCGAAGCCGGCGCCGATGATCGCGGCGCGCCGCGGCTTGGGGCTGGCGGCGCCGAGCGGGGTCACCGCGCGCTCGACGAGCTCGGCTCCGCCGGACTGCACCGTCTGCAGCAGTCGCAGGTCGTCACGCTTCTCGCGCAGCTCGTTGGCGCGGCCCTCGCGACCGGCCCGCACCGCGCGCGAGATCTGGCTGTTGAGCGCGTCCTCGACGCGCCGCAGCCCGCTGCGCGCGTCCTCCCTGCGGAAGGCGATGTACGAGTCCGCATAGGCGTTGGCGATCGGCGCGACCTGCTCGCGTCGTCCACCCGTAGCGAGGATGTCGACGACGCTCGAGTCGCCGCGCGGGATGACCTCGACGGCTCCGCTGATCTCGTCGGGGGTCACGCCGCCGAGGGCGCTGGCGGTGCGCACGGCGATCCGGTTCAGCGAGGCGAGGTCGAGGCTCGTCGCGGCGACGCCCTGGTCGACTGCGGGTGCGGTGCCACCCTGCAGCGCCTGCTCGACGGCGGCGTCGCTGCCCAGCAGCAGCTTGGCGGACGCCTCGTAGGTCTTGTCCTGGCGTGAGGTGACCGCATAGGCGACGAGGGGAACGAGCACCGCGCAGAGCAGTACGACCCACGCTCGCTTGCGGAGGGTCTGCATGAACGCGTAGAGCGGCGCTTCCTGGGTGTTTTGATCCTCAAGCATTCGCTGGCCGCCGACGGGCGGTCATGGCAGGATATGCCAAGGCTCAGGCGTCAACCGTCGGCTGCGAACTTCTGACTCACGACATTAGTTCGCGCCGCGACCGCGGACGACCGCGGGAAGGGTGCGGATCAGCAGACGGACGTCGTACCACAGCGACCAGTTGGCGGCGTAGAGGTAGTCGAGCTTGACCATCTCCTCGAAGGGGATCGCCGTCCTGCCGAGCACCTGCCAGAGCCCGGTCAGACCGGGGGTGAGGTCCAGCCGCTGCGCCCCCCAACCCGTGATGTGCTCGTGGACGCTGGGCGGCATCGGGCGCGGGCCGACGAGGCTCATGTCCCCGCGCAGCACGTTCCACAGCTGCGGCAGCTCGTCGATGCTCGTGCGGCGCAGGAAGCGCCCGGCCGCGGTGATGCGCGGGTCGTGGTCGAGCAGCAGCCAGACCGGGTGCCGGCTCTCCGTCGCGAGATCGGCGCCGAGCTTGTCGGCGTCCGCGACCATCGTGCGGAACTTGTGCACCCGGAAGCGCCGGCCCCGGCGTCCGATGCGCTCCTGCGAGTACAGCAGCGGGCCCGGCGAGCTGCGCTTGACCGCGATCGCGGCGCCGATCAGCACCGGCGCGCTGAGCAGCAGGACGACCGCGGCGACGCTGACGTCCATGATGCGCTTGAGCATCCGCGAGGAGCGGTTGAGCACCGGCGGGTTGATGCCGAGCACCGTGATCCCCTCGATGTCGTCGATCTCGACCGATGGACCGAGCACGTCGACGAGGTCGGGGACGAGGCTGACGCGAACCTTCAGCACGCGCATCTGGCGCACGACGTCGGCGAGCCGCTCGTGGTCGATCGCCCCGGCGACGGCGAGCAGCCGCTCGGTCTCGGTCGTCCGGCAGACGTCGTCGAGGTCGTCGATCGTGCCCAGATAGGGCAATCCGAAGCGCTCGCCGTCTCGCGCGGGTGCCGCGTCGACGTAGCCGATCGGGTCCAGGGCGTACTCGCGGTGGGCGCGAATCTTGCGCACGAGCACCCGCGTCATCGGGCCGCCGCCGAGGATCAGCACCCGCTCCGGGCGCGCGGAACGAGCCGCCAGGCTGCGCGCTCCCGCGCGCGCGAGCGGGACCGTCACCATCGCCGCGACGAAGAAGACCGCGCTCTCGCCGAGGATCAGCCGCTGGTCGGGCGCGGCCAGCTTGTACAGCAGCCACAGGCCGAGCGAGGCGAGCAGGAGCGCATGGAAGATGTGCGGGATGTCGTCGAGCGTCGAGTGGCTGACGCGCTTGGAGTCGCGCTCGTAGAGCCCGTAGAGCTTGAGCAGCATCAGCCACGGCGGCAACGCGAGCAGGGCGAGCGCAAGCCGCTCGGGTGTCGCGCCGTCGTGGGCGACGACGACCATCGCGAACGCCAGCGTCGCCAGCAGCGCCACGCAGTCCGCGGCGGCCAGCATGCGCCGCAGCCCGAAGTCCAGCTCGCGACGGGCACCGATGGTTGCGCGCTCGTGTCCCGCGTCGTGCGTGACGTCATCCAGCGCGCGTCCCTGAGTGATCTGAGTCATGCGGTCTCGCGCCAGTGCCGATACGCTCCTGCGACAGCCCCCGTCAGCGCGAGCACAGCGTACATCATGGCGGTCTGCTCGAACGGATCATTTGCCGCGAACGCGATGATCGCCAGCGCGATCCACAGGCACAGCACGACGCGGGCGAGGTCGCGTTGTGGCCAGGCCCGGTCGCGTGCGATCCGGCGCAGCGCGAGGATGATCGCGCCGAGCAGGACGAGGTAGGCGGCGAGCAGGAGCGGGCCTCCCTCGACGAGCGCCCGGACGCCGAGGTTGTGGGCCTCGTAGCCGCCGCCGGCCGCGGCGTACGCGCGCCCGCTGACCGGTGCGCGCGGATTGACGTGACGCGTCGACTTCAGTCCCCAGCCGGTCAGCGGGCGCCGCTCGTACTCGGCGAGCAGGCCACGCCAGTTGGCGAAGCGCCAGTCCAGCGAGTCGTAGGCCGCGGTTCCCGATTGCGTCGTCGCGCTCGGCAGCACGCGATGCTGCACGTTGGGCACGGCGGCCACGACGATCGCGCAGGCGATCACCGTCGCCAGCACGAGCTGCGGGCGCGTGCGCCAGCGCAGCAGCGCGAAGCCGACGAGGAACAGGATCCACCCCTCGCGGCTGTAGGAGGCGACGAGCGTGACGAGCAGGAGCGTGAGCGTCGGCCAGCGGATCCAGGGGCTCAGCGCCGCGCGCGGCAGCGATGCCAGCACCAGCGCGCAGACGGCGATGAACGCCGAGAACGGCAGCGGCCCGACGAACGTCCCGTTGATCCGCCCGATGTCGAAGCCGACGACCGGCTCGGGTCCCTCGATCAGCTCGTAGACGCCGACGAGCGCGGGCACGATCGCGCTCAGGCCGACGACGACGAAGATGCCCTGCAGGCGCTTGGGGTCCGTGACCATCTGGCTCGCCAGCACGTAGATCGCGGCCATCGCGCTGAGCCGGATGAGCTCGCTGATCGGCGTGAAGCCGATGTTGCGGACGCTCAGCACCGCGAGGAACGCCGCCACCGCGCTCGCGAGCAGCAGCGCGACGAACGCGAGCGTGGCGGGCGGCGGAGCGAAGCGCCGCTTGGTCACGAGCAGGATCACCAGCACCGCGATCAGGACGAGGCCGAGCAGACCCGCCGGGTTGGCCGACGGCGCATCGGAGAAGGCATTGCCACCGGGCCCGTCGAGCACGGGGCGCAGGATCAGCAGGAGCGCGAGGAACAGCGCCGGGCGCAGCAGCCCGGCGGCGACCAGCCCGGCCGCGGCGACGACGGCGAGCAGCAGCACGGGATCGCCCACGAAGGCCACCAGCGCGCCTCCGAGGATGCTGATCACGAGCGCGCCGCCGATCTGGACGCCGAGCGTCGTCGGGGCGCCGATCGCGATGCGGCTCATCATCAGGTCACGGCGTCAGCGGCCGGCTGGTACCTCCACAGGCCATAGACGTTGAACGTGCAGAGCTCGCGCAGGCCCGGCAGCTTCGCCGCCGCGCGGAGGATCCGGCCCGAGCGCTCGTGAGTCTGGTTCGTCCGCAGGAAGATCGGCTCGAGCTCGGGATCGTCGAGGATCGAGCGAAAGCGCCGCAGCGTCATCCGGTTCAGCCCGCCCGTGATCTCCAGGTGGGTGCGCGCGCCGTCGGGATAGCCGAGGCGCTGCCAGCGGTCCATCAGCACGCGCTCGGGGAACAGCAGGTGCGCCCAGGGCAGCTTGGACATCCACTTCTGGTGGGCGCCGTAGGGAGAGCGCCACAGCGGACCGAAGCCGATCGCGAGCTCGCCGCCGGGGCGCAGGTAGCGCTTCATGACGTCGAGGTACGCCTCAGGGTCGGCGATGTGCTCGAAGCTGTCCTTCGACATCGCGACGTCGAAGCGCTCGCCGAGCTGCGCGCCCTCCTGCTCGACGTGGCGAAACTCGATCGCCGCCTGCAGCGCCGGTGCGCTGCGCGCGAGCTCGGCCTCGGCGAAGTCGATGAAGTCGCGGCTGACGTCGATCCCGACGACGCGCGTCGCGCCGCGCTGCACGAGCGCGAAGCACGACGAGCCGTAGCCGCAGCCGACGTCGACGACGCTGCGCCCGCGGACGTCGAGCGTGCCCTCGAAGCGGTCGACGTAGCGCGCGGTGTCCTCGATGCCGTGGCGGAAGTACGCCGCGTCGTGGTCCTCGGCGAGCTCGAAGGAGTCGACGCTGAGGCGCCGCAGGATCGCCGCCAGCGCGCGATCGACGACGGGTGCGGAGCTGCCGGACACGGTGCAAGGATGGCATGCTGAGCGGGTGATCACCGCGCCCGACATCGCCGCCGCAGCAGCTCGCCTGGGCATCGAGGCCGACGACACGCTGTTCGTTCACGCCGGCATGCAGCACGCCCTTCGCCTCGAGGGCCGCACCCGGGCGGAGAAGCTCGACACGATGGTGCGGGGATTGCGCGACTGCGTCGCGCGCGGCGTGCTGATCCTGCCCGCGTTCAGCTACAGCTTCTGCGAGGGCGAGCCGTTCGACGTCCGCGCGACGCCCTCGCGCGTCGGATTGCTGACCGAGCACTTCCGCCGCCAGGAGGGCGTGCGCCGCACGGCCGACCCGATCTTCTCCTGCGCGGTGCTCGGCGACCTCCCCGCAGCGGTGGCCCGGGAGCTCTACGCGGTCGCCGACAAGGACTGCTTCGGGCCGCTGAGCGTCTTCGCCCACCTCGTCGACGTGCGCGCGAAGCTGCTGTTCGTCGGCGTCGGCTTCGAGGCGTGCACGCTCGTCCACCACGCCGAGCAGTCCGCCGGCGTGCCCTATCGCTACCTGAAGGACTTCCGCGGCGAGGTGCGCGACGGTCCGATCGCGCGCGAGGTCACCGCGCGGTACTTCGTGCGGCGGCTCGACGAGGACGTCGAGACGGATCTCGAGCCGCTCGGCGACGCGCTGCTGCAGGACGGGCACGCGCGCGCGGAGACCCTGCCGCGCGGGCCGCGGCTGTGCGCCGTCGACGCGGCCGCCGTCGTCACGCGGGCGCGCGAGCGGCTCGCCGACGAGCCCGACTTCCTCCTGCGCCGCGGGCACCGCGGCCGCGCCCCGGAGCCGGCGCGGTGAGCGCCGGCGCCCCGGACTTCACGGCGCTCGGCGCCGAGATGCACGCGCTGGCGACCGAGCTGTTCCCGCTGCCGCGCAGCCTGACCGGGCCCGCGTACCGCGCGACGCTCGACGCGCTGGAGGGCGTCAGCGGGCCGCTGCGGCGCCATCGCTTCGCGACGGGCGAACGGGTGCTCGACTGGGAGATCCCGCGTGAATGGACGATCCGCGACGCGTGGGTCAAGGGACCGGACGGCGCGGTCGTCGTCGCGCTGAGCGACAGCTCGCTGCACGTCGTGAGCTACAGCGTCCCGGTCCATCGCCGACTTTCGCTCGACGAGCTGCAGGGTCACCTGCACAGCCTCCCCGACCGGCCGACCGCGATTCCCTACCGCACCTCCTACTACCAGGAGCAATGGGGCTTCTGCCTTGCCGACGAGGTGCGCCGCGCGCTGGCGCCGGGCGAGTACGAGGTGCGGATCGACGCCGACCTCGAGCCGGGGGAGGTCGAGCTCGGCGAGCTCGTCGTCGAGGGCAGCGGGGAGGGCGAGGTGCTCTTCTGGACGTACTGCTGCCATCCGTCGATGGCCAACAACGAGCTGTCGGGGCCGGTCCTCGTGTCCCAGCTGGCGCGGCTGATGCGCGAGCGCGGCGAGCCGCCGCGGCACACCTACCGCTTCGTGTTCGGGCCCGAGACGATCGGATCGCTCGCCTACCTGGCGCGCTTCGGCGAGCGGCTGCGCGAGCGGCTCGTGGCCGGCTACGTCGTCACCTGCGCGGGCGATCCGGCGCCGTTCACCTACAAGCGGTCGCGCCGGGGACGCTCGCTGGCCGACCGCGCCGCCGAGCATGTGCTGGCGCACACGCAACCCGTGGCACGAGTGCTGGACTTCGTCCCCGCCGGCAGCGACGAGCGTCAGTTCTGCTCGCCGGGCTTCGATCTGCCGGTCGGCTCGCTGATGCGCACGATGTACGCCACCAACCCCGAGTACCACACGTCGCTCGACGACCTGAGCTTCGTCACGGCGGACGCGCTGGGGGAGAGCCTGGCGGCGTACTGGCGCGTGGTCGAGACCCTCGAGGCGAACGAGACGCTGACCGGCACCGTCCTGCACGGCGAGCCGCAGCTGTCCCGCCGCGGGCTGTACCCGACGACGGGCGGCGGGCAGGACGCCCACGCTCAGCGCGGGCTGCAGGACATGCTGCAGCTGCTCAGCCGCTGCGACGGGAGCGCCGACCTGCTCGCGGTCGCGACGGCCACCGACCGCCCGATCTGGGAGCTGCGCGCGGTCGCCGACCGCCTGCGTGAGCACGACCTGCTGCGCGCGGCCGATCACGCGGTCGACTGACGGCGCTGCTGCCGCCTCGATCGCCACGCCGCTGCTGCGCCAGCGGCGCGCTCGCGCCTCGACGGCTCAGCAACGCGGATCCTCGGCGAGCGCGTCGGCGAGCTGGCGCGAGAGCCGGCCCGCTCCGCTTGGGTCGAGATGGTCGCCGTCGCCGAAGTCCGCCAGTCCGTACTCGTCCTCGGTCCGCGGGCCGAGATCGAGGTAGCCCACGCGCGGGTTGGCCCGGACGAAGGCGCGCATCGTCCGCTCGAACGCGCGCCGCACCTCGACCGTGCCCCACGGCTCGCGGTCGTACAGCACCGGAACGGTGAACAGCGTCAGGCACCCACCGCGCGCGCGTATCCAGCGATCGAGCTGCCGCAGCGCGCCGATCTGCTCGTCGCCGACGGCGAGGCGCAGCGAGCCGCTGCGGACAGCCAGCCGGCGCGCCTGCTCGGCGAGCTCGCGCTTGCTCGGCGCGACGCCGGGCGCGAACTGGCCCCATCCGCGCTCGGAGACGCGGATCTGCGGTGGCGCGAGGCCGTCCCCGCGCAGCAGACCGCCGATGCCCGCGCGGCGGACCTCGTTGAAGCGCCCGTGCATCGTGAAGATCCGCGATCGCCACTCCTCCGCGCCGCGCCACGCGGCGCTGCGGTCGCGGTTGTCGAAGCCGGAGCTCGCGAAGAACGCGTTCATCTGGGTCACCGCCTGCACGTTGCGGGCGTCCAGGTCGCGGGGGATGACGCCGAGCAGCAGGCGCTTGGGCGCGGGGCGGTCGTAGTAGTCGCGCATGAACCGCGGCCAGAAGCGGACGTCGACCGTCGGCATCGCCAGGTTGAAGGACCGCTGCGCGATCCCGCGGTCGGCCAGCACGCGATCGACGATGTCGGGCCGGACGCCGAACAGCGTCCGTGAGTTGCCGAGGACGAGCGTGTCGAAGGTCCCCGAGGCCTGCTCGAGGTCGTGCAGCTTGACGCTGACCGACGGCTCCTGGAAGGCGCGGTAGGCCGGGACGAGCTCGCCCGGGCTCTGAAAGACGCGCGAGGCGATCAGGCGGTCGGCACCGACCGCCAGCAGTGCCAGCAGCGCGACGTAGCCAAAGCAGGTGAGCAGCGCGCGGCCGGTCAAAACTCGAAGTAGACGAAGGGGGCGAGGCTCGAGCGCGAGAGGCTGATCGCGACCAGCCAGCAGGCCAGCGTGATGCCGCCGACGGCGACCGGGCGCAGGCGGATGTCGCGCGCCGCCAGCTCACGCGCGCGCGCCGCGAGCCATGGCATCGCCCAGCTGGCGAGGATCAGCGCGCTGGCGGCGAGCGGGGCGAGCAGCAGCGTGCGCGGCGACTCGGACGGCAGCGCGGCGAGCGTGCCGATCGCGTCGAGGGCGGCGCCGATCGAATCGGCGCGGAAGAAGATCCAGGCGAAGTAGACCGCGCTGAGCGTGATCAACGCGCCGCAGAAGCGCAGCACCGGCGAGGGGTCGGCGAAGCGTCCGCGCAGCGCGTGCGACAGCGCCAGGAACATGCCGTGCAGCGCGCCCCAGGCGGCGAACTGCCAGCCCGCACCATGCCACAGCCCGCCCAGCACCATCGTGATGATCAGGTTGCGGTACGTCAGCAGCCGGCCCTTGCGGTTGCCGCCGAGCGGGATGTACAGGTAGTCGCGCAGCCAGCGCGACAGCGTGATGTGCCAGCGCCGCCAGAACTCCGACGGGCTCGCCGATCCGTACGGGTAGCGGAAGTTCAGCGGCAGCTCGAGGCCGAGCATGCGCGAGGCGCCGCGCGCCATCGTCGTGTAGGCCGCGAAGTCGAACAGGATCTGCAGGCCGAAGGCGCCCAGGCCGACCGCCATCACATGGGCGCTGACGGCGCTGGGATCCGCGAAGGCGCGGTCGGCGGGGACGGCGAGGTTGTCGGCCAGCGCGACCTTCGTCGCGAGACCCAGCGTGAACAGCGCCAGGCCGGACTGGAAGCGCTCGAAGGTCAGCGGCGCCGGGCGCAGGAGTTGCGGCGCGAGCTCGCGATAGCGCGTGATCGGCCCTGAGACGAGCTTCGGGAAGTAGGCCTTGTACGTCGCGAAGACGAGGAAGCCGCCGACGCGGACGTCGCGCCGGTAGGTGTCGACCAGCACGCTGATCATCTCGAACGTGAAGAAGCTGATCGCCAGCGGCAGCAGGATGTCGAGGCCGTCGAAGCCCGACGTGTCCGCGCCCAGCCAGCCGAGCAGGTCGGCGCCGGCACCTGACAGGAACCCGGCGTATTTGAAGAACGCCAGCACGCCGAGGTTGACGACGATGCCCAGTGCGAGCAGCCGCTTTGGCTGCGGCGAGTCCGGGATCGCCCGCACGATCGCGTAGTTGGCGACGGTGCTGAACGCCAGCAGCAGCCCGTAGACCGGGTTCCAGCTCAGATAGAAGGCGTAGCTGGCGACGAGCAGGACCGCGATCCGCATCCGTGCTGGAACAGTCCAGTAAACGGCGATGGTCGCCGGCAGGAAGATGAGGAGAAAGACGGCCGCCGGGAAGAGCAACGGCGGAAGACTAGAGCGTTGCGCGCCTCAGCTGACGGGCAGGTTGCCCAGCCCTCTGCCGTCCTGCTCGCCGCGGTGCGGTCCGCCGCGGGCGGCCAGGTCGCCGGTGAACTGCAGCGTCAGGTAGGCGTTGGGGTCGGTGCTCGCGGCAGCGGGCAGCGCGCGGTCGGCGCGCCAGCGACCGGCGGCGATCCTCGCCGCATGCGACCACTCCGCGCCCGCGCCGCTGGCGTCGGTGTAGGTGACCCGCAGCCGCACGACTCCGCGGACCGCGGGGGCGACGGTGCCGGCGACCCGCAGCCGCGCGCCGGCAAGCGACAGCGACGTGCGCCTGAGCAGGCTGCGGCGATTGGCGGCGCGTGCGCGCAGCAGGTCGCCGAGCACCCGCTGGTTGCCGCTGTAGGTCACGGTCAGGATCCCGGTCGGGGTGCGTCGCTGGGCGCCGCTCAGCGCGCGCAGCAGCTTGACGTTCTTCTCGCCCTCGCGCGCCGGCCCGAGCGCGACCCGGAAGACCCGCGTCGTCGCGGCGCTGTGGTACTCGACGCGCAGCGCTCCGGTCGCCCGTCCGCTGACGCCCAGCAGCGCATCGAGCCTGCCGCCGGCGATCGCGGCGCGCTTGAGCTTCAGCTTGGCGGGAAAGCGCGCGGCCGGTGGGGGCGGTGGGTCGGCCACCGCAGGCGGGGGTGTGACGATCGGCGGCGGAGCCGAGGCCGACGGGAAGGCGAGCGGGTAGGTGAGCGCCGCCAGGCCGGCCTGGCCGGCGGCCGAGAGGTGGAAGTAGTCGTAGGTCCCGAAGTGCGCCGGCTGGAACGCCCACCCGAAGACCGCCCCGTCGTCGTAGCGACAGGTCGGATACTGCGCGCAGACCTCCTCCAGCTGGCGGTTGAAGTCGATCGCGCGCTGGCGCGCCGCGGCGCGCCGCACGACGACCGCTGGCGCGGTCGACAGCGGGTCTTCGAGCAGGACCGAGCAGACCTGCTTGGCGGCCCACTCCGCGCGCGCGCTCGGGCTGTCCTTGAGGATCATGCGCAGACGCTCCACGTCGGGGATGCTCGCGACGAGGATCCGCGCGCCGGGCAGTCCCGCGACGAGCTTGCCCAGGCCGGCGGCGAACTGCGCGCGGAACGTCGCGACCGACGTCATCGCTGCCACGGTCTCGCGGCAGGAGTCGTTGAGGCCGATCATGATCGTGACGTACTCGACGCCCGCGTTGATCGCCTTCTGCGCCTGGTTGTTGGCGCTGCCGAGGTCGATCACCTTGACCCCCGACACGGCGAAGTTGTGCGCCGTCGGCGCCGCGCCGAGGCGCGCGAGGCGCAGCACGTGGCTGTCGACGGCGGCGTTGGTTCCGGTCGACCACGAGTTCTGCGGGCAGAGGGCCGCCGGCAGGCACGGCGCACCGCTGTACAGCCCGACCGACAGCGAATCGCCGAGCGCCGCCATCGAGCGCGGCGCCTGCGCCTGGCCCGGCGTCGCCGCACCGCACAGCCCGACGGCGACGGACGCCGCGAGGGCGGCAAGGCGGACGGAGCGGCGGAGCTGCATCGGCGCCCGGAGGATGACAGACGTCGTACGCCTTGCCGCCGCTATCCGGCGCTAGCGCTTGCGCACGAAGCAGGGGGTCATCGCGAGCGGCAGCTTCTCGATCGTGACGTCCTGACCGGCGAAGAACTCGTCGACGGCCGCCGTCTCGCCGGGAAACGTGCCGTAGTCGTCGAGCAGCAGGACGCCGCCGCGAACGATCCGCGGATACAGGTGCTCGAGGATCACGACCGCCGGCTCGTGGATGTCGGTATCCAGGTTGAGCAGCGAGATCCGCAGCTCGGGATGACGCGCGACGTACTCGGGCACGGTCTCGACGATGTCTCCGGCGATCAGCTCGACGTGACGGTCGGTCCCCTTGTGGCTCAGGACCTGCCGGAGCTGGTCGATGCCGATGCTCGACTCGCCGGCGCCCGCCACGAAGCGCTCGCGGACCTCGCGGTCGGCCTCGAACGCGGTCGGCGGGAAGGCGCCGAACGTGTCGAACCCGATGATCGGCTTGGCCGCGGCGGTGCCGAGCAGGTCGCGGAACATCGCAAAGCGCACCAGCGAGGCGCCTTTGAACACGCCGCATTCGACGATCGCGCCGGGCAATCCCGCGACGCTCTTGAGCAGCTCGTAGTGCGCGAGCAGCTTGCTCATCCGCGAGACGTCGCACGAGAGGTAGAAGCCGTTCTCGTGCTCCCAGCTGCGTGAGAAGTCTGGTAGCTCGATCATGTGCGCGCGTACGGTACGCGGTGTGCCGCCAGCCCGCAGGTAAGCTGCGACGCGTGACCGCCACGGCCCGAACCCGAGAGCGCGTCGAGCGCGAGTACGGCGAGCAGAAGTGGCCCGCGGTGCAGCGCCTCGTCGAACGCGAGATCGAAGCCGAGGGCACCGCGGCGGGGCTGGCCCGCATCCATGCCCGCGTCGTGCGCGCCTACGCCCATCCCGGCGACGGCCTCGAGCCGCACGACGCCATCCTCGAGGGCGCGCCGCTGACGCTGCCGCGCAGCCTCGCCTTCGGCGCGCTGCAGGCGATGGCCGTCGAGGCGGTGCTCGACGCCTGCACCCCGCAGACCGACCTCGTCGTCGAGCTCGGCTCCGGCTGGGGCTGGCACATCCTCGGCACGTGGCTGGCGGGCGGTCCGCGCGACGCGCTCTACGTCGGCGCCGAGCTGACCGAAGCCGGGCGCCAGACGGCCGCGCGGCTCGCCGGCCTGGATCCCGAGCTGCGCTTCCGCTCGCTCGAGTTCGACTACGAGGCTCCGAGCCTGGCCGCGCTCGGCCGCGCGCGCGAGGCCGTCGTCTTCACCGGCCACAGCATCGAGCAGCTGCCCGAGCTGTCGCCGGCCGTGATCGACGCGATCGCCGATCTGGCCGAGACCGTGACGTGCCTGCACTTCGAGCCGGTCGGCTGGCAGGTCGGCGGCCACGCTCGGCAGGGCAGCTCGCGCGAGTACGCCGAGCAGCACGGCTACAACCGGAACCTCGTCGCGCTCGTGCGCGACGCCGAGCGCGCGGGCCGCCTGCGGATCGATGCCGTACGACCGGAGCTGATGGGCGTCAACCCGCGCAACGCCACGACGCTCGTCGCCTGGCACTCGCCGGCCGACGGCGGATGACGAACGCTCGCGGCACGCGACCACGCAGCCTGCAGCGCGGGTTCCTCCGCAGCGCCGAGGCCTTTCCGGAGCGCCCCGCGCTCGAGGTCGCCGGCGAGACCTACAGCTACGCCGGCCTGCGCGAGCGCGCGCAGGCGATCGCCGCGACGCTCGCTCGCGAGGCGGCGGGCGGAGGACACGCCCCGGCGCTGACGGCGGTCTTCGCGCATCGCAGCGCGACGGCGTTCGCGGGCCTGCTCGGGGTGCTCATGCACGGCCACGGCTACGTGCCGCTCAACCGCACGCTGCCGCCGGCGCGCACGCGCACGATGCTGCTGCGCTCGCGCTGCGCGGCGCTCGTCGTCGACGACGCGTCGGCCGAGCAGCTGCCCGACGTCCTCGGCGGGGCGGGCGGCGACGGCCCGCGGGTGATCGTCGCGCCCGACCACGACGACGTGCGCGCCGCCGAGCTGGCCGAGCGCCTGCCGGGCCGGCGCGTCGTCGGGGCGCGCGAGCTCGAGCCGGCGTCGTCGTGGGCGCCGGTCGCCGCCGATCCCGACGCGATCGCCTACCTGCTGTTCACCTCCGGGAGCACGGGGCAGCCGAAGGGAGTGATGGTCGCCCATCGCAACGTGCCCAACTACGTCGACACGCTCGTCGAGCGCTACGCGATCGACGAGCACGACCGCTTCTCGCAGACGCACGACCTGACGTTCGACAACTCGGTCTTCGACATGTTCGTCGCCTGGGAGCGCGGCGCGTGCGTCTGCTGCCCGTCCTCCAGGACGCTGATCAACCCGGGCCGCTACCTGCGCGAGGCGCGGTTGACCGTGTGGTTCTCGGTGCCCTCGGTGGCGATCTTCATGCGCCGGCTCGGAGCGCTGAAGCCGGGGAGCTACCCCCACCTGCGCTGGAGCCTGTTCGCCGGCGAGCCGCTGCCGCTGGAGGTCGCGCGGGCGTGGGGCGCGGCGGCGCCCGGCTCGACGGTCGAGAACCTCTACGGCCCGACCGAGGCGACCGTCGACTGCACGCTGTACCGCTTCGACGCGAGCACGTCACCGGCCGAGTGCGAGCGCGGGATCGTCCCGATCGGCCATCCGCTTCCCAACCTCGGCGTCGTGATCGTCGACGCCGAGCTGCGCGAGGTGGCGCCCGGTGAGGTCGGCGAGCTGCTCGTGCGGGGGCCGCAGGTGACGCTCGGCTACTGGGACGACCCGGAACGCACCGCGCTCGCCTACGTCGTGCCGCCGGGCCGCGACGAGGTCCACTACCGCACCGGCGACGTCGTGCGCCGCCCCGCGCCGGGCGGGGCCCCGATCGCCTATCTCGGGCGTCGCGACGACCAGGTCAAGGTGCGCGGCGTGCGGATCGAGCTCGGCGAGGTCGAGGCGGCGCTGCGCGAGGCGGCCGGCGTCGACGCGGTCGCGGCGCTCGGCTGGCCGCGCACCGACGTCGGCGTCGACGGGATCGAGGCGTTCGTCGCGGGCGCCGGCGTCGAGCCGGCCGCCGTGCGCGGCCGGCTGCGCGCGATCCTGCCCGCCCATATGGTCCCGCGGCGGATCCATGCGCTCGACGCGCTTCCGCTCAACCCCAACGGCAAGACCGACCGCGCCGCGCTGGCGGCGATCCTGGAGGACGAATGAACGTCACCGCCGAAGCCGTCCGTGCCGTCGTGCTCGACGAGCTCGCGCCCGCGCTCGCCGACAGCGGTCGCGCATCGGAGGGCGTCGCCGACGACCTCGACCTGATCGATGCCGGCCTGATCGACTCGCTGGGCATGCTGGAGATCATCGCCGCGGTCGAGGCCCGCTTCGCGATCGAGGTGGACTTCGAGGAGCTCGAGCCCGAGCGGCTGCGCGCGATCGGCCCGTTCTCGCGCTTCATCGCCGAGCAGGCTTGAACGCCCGGCGTCAGCGTCAGCGTCCGCGCCGGCGCGCCAGCGCGCCGAGCACCGAGCGCAGCGCCGCAGCCACCCGGCTGAGGCCGCCGAGCTGCACCTGCGCGACGATCAGCCACGGCGTCAGCGCGACGAGGAACAGCGCGAGCTTGGCGGCGGCCGTCGCCGCGTCGCCGACCAGCGGGCCGGCGCCGTCGCCGACGAGCGTCTCGATCGCCCACAGGGCGCCGCAGACGTAGGCGAACGCGAGCAGCAGCTCACCGATGTGGGCGAGCGCCCGGCGCGCGCCGATCATCATCGTCAGCCCGTAGCCGCTCGTCACGAGGAAGGCGAACAGGTAGCTGGCGACCGTCGCCACCGCCGCGCCCTCGATTCCCTTCTCGAGCACGGCCACGGCGACGTAGTTGGCGCTCGCGTTGACGCCCAGGCAGAGCGCGACGAGCACGATCAGCGCGCGCCGCCGTCCCGCTGTCAGCATTGCCTTGATCGGCAGGCTGCAGAGCGCCATGATGAAGCTCCCGGCGACCATGATGTGGACGACGTCGATCGCCGGCTCGAACTCCGGCAGCGCATGGCGGATCAGCACCGGGATCGCGAAGT
The DNA here is from genome assembly GCA_030690545.1 of Solirubrobacteraceae bacterium. Classification (GTDB taxonomy): domain Bacteria; phylum Actinomycetota; class Thermoleophilia; order Solirubrobacterales; family Solirubrobacteraceae; genus CADCVQ01. The sequence goes on along the minus strand of JAUYGN010000044.1, from coordinate 4,430 downwards.
ACGCGCCGGCGACGAACACCGGGACGAGCATGTAGGCGAGCAGCCGTTGCGCTTCGCCGACGTAGCGCGACAGCGAGCTGACGTCGCCCGTGGCGCCGAAGAGCTCGGCCATGCGCGGGAAGAGCGCCTGCCCGACGCTGCGCGGCAGGTGCATGACGTAGCTCGTCACCGACACCGCGAGCGCGTAGTAGCCGAGGCTCTCGACGTCGATGAAGCCGGCGATGATCAGCACGTCGATCCCCATGAACAGCAGCCAGAGCTGGCCGAAGACCATGATCGGCAGGCCGAAGGCGACGAGCTCCCCCAGGCGCGAGCGCTCGACGCGGAAGCGAAAGGCCGGGCGCCGCAGGCTCGTCACGCCGATCCGCGCGTAGTACGCGAGCGAGACGAGCGTGGCCAGCACGACGCCGGCGAACATGCCGTAGAAGCCGAACGCGACGACGAGCGCGGTCTGCGCGGTCAGCGCGACGACCGCCTGCAGCACCGTCGCCACGGACGCCGGCCGGAACCGGCGGGTGGCGTGCAGCAGCACCTCGTGCGCGTCCCCGAGCCAGCGCAGCGGACCGGTCACGCCGAGCAGCACGAGGCCCAAGCGGATCTCCGGCGCCCAATCGGAGCCGAACGCGAGCGCGAAGCTCGTGACGACGAGGCCGAGCACCGCCATCGCGACGAGCGAGAACGAGAACCCGGTGTCCGAGACGGCCGCCGCCCCGGCGTAGTCCCTGCGACCGCGGTAGAGGGGGATCTGCCGGCCGGTCCCGTCGAAGGCGCCGGCCGACACGACCTTCGAGATCTGCCAGAAGGACTGCATCAGCGCCCAGTAGCCCGTCCCGACGGGGCCCAGCAGTCCCTTCTGGATCAGCCCGGCGAAGAAGGTGAGGACCTGAGCGGCGTAGGCCGCGGCCGTGATCACCGAGGCGTCGTCGATCGCGCTGCGCTGCCGTCCGGGCGGCGTCCCGGCCAGCCCGGCCACGGCCGGTCCGGGGAGCGAGCCCTCTTGCTCGCCGTGCTGCGCGGGGGGTCCGCCCTCGAGCGGCGATCTCGCTGCCGGCCCTGCGGCGTCGTCCGTCACGGGCCGCCGCAGCCGCGCCCCAGCGTGGGGGCCAGTGCGTTCGCGAGGTCGGCGGAGAATCGCTCCGCGCCGCGCGCGTTGAGGTGGTCGGGGTCGCCGAACTCCTTGACCGTGTAGCTGCGCTGGAGCCGATCGCCGACGTCGACGAAGTCCGTGCCCGGGAGCGCTCGCACGAGCCTGCGCATGAGCCGGGCCAGGTCGCGGCGCATCGCCTCCGTGCCCCACGGCTCGGGGTCGTAGTAGACGGGCAGGGTGAAGAAGGTCAGGCAGCCGCCGTGCGCGCGCACCCAGCGGTGCAGCTGCTCGAGCGCGTGGATCCTGTCCCTTGCCGGCCGCAGCCGGTTGCCGTCCACCCGTCCGGCGTAGCGTTCGCGCTCGCGGAGCAGCAGGCTCTCGGGCTTCGTGTAGCGCGCCGGGAACGCCGAGTGGCCGCGTGCGTTGGCGAGCGTGTACTGGCGCAGGCGGTCGCGCTGACCGGCGAGCCGGAAGAAGTCGCGCCGGTTGAAGCGGATCGTCTCCTCCACGCGCCCGCGCAGCGTGTACATCTGCGCCAGCACCTCCTCGGCCTGCTTCCAGATGCCCGAGCGGTTGCGGTTCGCGAACCCGGGGCTCGCCAGGAACGCGGCCTGGTAGGCCTCGGCGGACGTGTTGCGCGCGTCCATGTCGCGCGCCGTGATCCCGTACAGCACCCGCTCGGGCGCTCGCTCGGCGTAGTAGTCCCCGAAGAACAACGGCCAGAAGCGCGGGTCGACGGTGGGCATCGCGAGGTTGTACGACGCGATCCGCGCCCCGCCTGCGCGAGCGGACCTGTCGAAGACCAGCGGGTCGACGCCGAAGACCGTCCGCGAGTTGCCGATGAAGACCGACGGAAGGCCTCCGACCTCGTCGACCTGGCGCAGCTTCTCGCCCGCGAAGAACTCCTGGAAGGAGCGGTAGGCCGGGACGAAGGTGCCGGGGTTGGGGATCGTCCGGTTGGCGATGACGCGGTCGGCCGCCACGGCGGCGATCACCAGCAGCGCCATGTAGCCGGCGCAGAGCAGCAGTGTCCGAGGGTGGCTCAAGGCAGGCTCGCGAGGGTGGTGAGTGGTGTGCGGCCGGTCAAAATTCGAAGTAGACGAAGGGGGCGAGGCTGGAGCGTGAGAGGGTGATGGCGGTGATCCAGCAGGCGAGTGTGACGGTGGCGATGGCGATTGGGCGTAGGCGGGCGTTGCGTGCTGCGAGTCGGCGTGCGTGGTTGGCGAGGCGTGGCATGGTCCAGCTGGCGAGGATCAGTGCGGTGGCGGCGAGTGGGGCGAGCAGGAGGGTGCGTGGCGATTCGGTTGGTAGTGCGGTGAGGGTGTTGATCGCGTCGAGGGCGGCGCCGATCGAGTCGGCGCGGAAGAAGATCCAGGCGAAGTAGACGGCGCTGAGGGTGGTCAGTGCGCCGCCGAGGCGTAGGAGGGGGGAGGGGTTGGTGATGCGTCCGCGCAGGGCGTGCGACAGCGCGAGGAAGGTGCCGTGTAGGGCGCCCCAGGCGGCGAATTGCCAGCCGGCGCCGTGCCATAGTCCGCCGAGGATCATCGTGATGATGAGGTTGCGGTAGGTCAGCAGCTTGCCCTTGCGGTTGCCGCCGAGTGGGATGTAGAGGTAGTCGCGTAGCCAGCGCGAGAGGGTGATGTGCCAGCGTCGCCAGAACTCTGATGGGCTGGCGGAGCCGTAGGGGTAGCGGAAGTTCAGCGGGAGCTCGAGGCCGAGCATGCGTGAGGCGCCGCGGGCCATCGTGGTGTAGGCGGCGAAGTCGAAGAGGATCTGTAGGCCGAAGGCGCCGAGGCCGACGGCCATGACGTGGGCGCTGGCGGTGCTGGGGTCGGCGAAGGCGCGGTCGGCGGGGACGGCGAGGTTGTCGGCGAGTGCGACTTTGGTGGCGAGGCCGAGCGTGAATAGCGCGAGGCCGGATTGGAAGCGCTCGAAGGTCAGCGGTGCTGGGCGCAGGAGCTGTGGGGCGAGCTCGCGGTAGCGGGTGATCGGTCCTGAGACGAGCTTGGGGAAGTAGGCCTTGTAGGTCGCGAAGACGAGGAAGTTGTCGACGCGGACGTCGCGGCGGTAGGTGTCGATCAGGACGCTGATCATCTCGAAGGTGAAGAAGCTGATCGCGAGTGGGAGGAGGATGTCGAGGCCGTCGAAGCCCGAGGTGTCGGCGCCGAGCCAGCCGAGCAGGTCGGCGCCGGCGCTTGACAGGAAGCCGGCGTACTTGAAGAAGGCGAGGACGCTGAGGTTGATGACGATGCCCAGCGTGAGCAGGCGTTTGGGGTGTGGGGAGTCCGGGATCGCGCGTGCGATCGCGTAGTTGGCGACGGTGCTGGATGCGAGCAGCAGCCCGTAGACGGGGTTCCAGCTGAGGTAGAAGGCATAGCTGGCGACGAGCAGGACCGCGATCCGCATCCGTGCTGGAACAGTCCAGTAAACGGCGACTGTCGCCGGCAGGAAGATGAGGAGAAAGACGGCCGCCGGGAAGAGCAACGGCGCAAGCGTAAAGAGTTGGCGGTGAGACCTGCTGGGCCGGTCGCGCGGGCGCACCGCGCTCTACCCTGTCGGCACCAGTCCGCCGAGGCGCGAGCCGAGCGAGTATGAGCCATCTGACCTGCCTGCGAACGTTGCCTCGCGCATGAGCCGTCCGACGAGGACGATGCGTGTGCATGCCACGTCCCGCGGACTCGATCCTCGCCGGCTCGTCGCGGGGTCCGACCTGGTCCTCGATCCGGATCCCGCCCATGGAATCGATCTGCCGGACGGGGTGCTCGCCCACGACGGGCTCGACCCCGAGGTGTGCCTGCAGATCCATGACGCGAGCCTGGCTACGCTGGCGCGCTGCCGGGAGCTGGTCGACGAGGCGCTGACGGTCGACGGGCTGTGCCTGTCGTGGTTGTGGGAGCTCGAGATCGAATGGGCGCTCGCGACGCTGGTCTACCGGGCCGAGGCGCTGCGGCGCGCCGTCGAGCGCTTCGACGTCGACGTCCTGACGCTCGCCGGAGACGACCGTCGCAGCCGCCTTCTCGCCGCGGCCGTGGCGGCCGCCACCGGCCTCGACGTCGTCGAGCGGCGCGATGCGCCGCCCGCCGATCGTCCCTCCCCGCCGCGGGGCTCGCGGGTGCGCGGGGCGCGCCAGCATGCGGTCACCGTGGTGCGCGAGCTCGGTCTCCCGTCCCGACTGCGCCCCGGCAGCACCGTGTTCGTGAGCTACTGGCCGCTGATGCCGCTGCTGGACCGGATGCTCGCCGACCGGCGCCTGCGTCCGGCGGTGCTCCTGCAGCGTCCGCCGTCGGGTCCGTCGCGGTCGCTGCGAGCCGCTCGCCGGGGCGGCTGGGTGGGCGCTCCGGGC
>JAUYGN010000038.1 GCA_030690545.1 Solirubrobacteraceae bacterium | reverse complement strand
CCCGGAGCCCGCGCGCGCCTCGCCGCCCAGCTCGACGGCGCGCTGCGCCCGCGCGTCGGCGGCGCCGACGAGCGCGACCCCGAGCGCTTCCTGGAGATCCTCTACGACGCCAAGCGGGCGCGCGGGTAGCGCCGTGGACCTGGGGCTGCAGGGCAAGGCCTGCATCGTCACCGGCGCGACGCGCGGGATCGGCCTCGCGACGACGCGGATGCTCGCCGCCGAGGGTGCGCAGGTGCTGTCCGTCGCGCGCTCCGGCGGCGATGAGACGTTCGCGGCCGACGTCACGAAGCTCGAGGACGCGCCGGCGATCGTCGCCGCCTGCGTCGAGCGCTTCGGCACCGTCGACGTGCTCGTCAACAACGCCGGCACGAGCTTCGTGCGGTCGCTCGAGCAGCTCAGCGACGAGGACTGGCAGGCGCAGTGGGAGCTGCACGTGATGGGTCCGATGCGGCTGATGCGCGAGGCCGCGCCGCTGATGGCCGCCGCCGGCGGCGGGCGGGTCGTCAACGTCTGCTCGTCGGCGGGCAAGCGCCCGTCGCTGACGAACCCCGCCTACGCCGTGACGAAGGCCGCGCAGCTGTCGCTGTCGCGCGTCTTCGCCGACCGCTACGCGGCCGACGGCGTGCTCGTCAACGCGGTCGCGCCCGGCGCGGTGACGTCGCCGCTGTGGACCGACGCCGGCGGGCTCGCCGATCAGGCGGCGTCGTCGCGCGGCGTCTCGCGCGACGAGGCGCTCGCGGCGCAGGCCGGCAAGATCCCGCTCGGTCGCTTCGCCTCGCCGGAGGAGATCGCGTCGGTGATCGTCTTCCTCTGCTCGCAGCGGGCGTCCACGGTGACCGGCGCGGCGTGGTCGGCCGACGGCGGCACCTTCGCGAGCATCATCTAAGGCTGGCCCGCGCCGGACGGGGACGCTCTGCCTGCTAGAACTGACGACCGCATGGCCGTCAACACGGATGTCATCGGCAAGACGTTCCCCGGCGCGACGTACGCCGTCGGGCGCGAGAAGATCCGCGAGTACGCGAAGGTCGTCGGCGAGTCCAACCCGCTGCACTTCGACGTCGACTCCGCGCGCGCGGCGGGCTATGACGACGTCGTCGCGCCGCCGATGTTCGCGGTCGTCTACAGCCTGGCGGCGGTCTGGCCGGTGCTGTTCGACGAGGAGATCGGGATCGACTTCGCGCGCATGGTGCACGGCGGGCAGGAGTTCGCGTGGGGCCCACTCGTCGTCGCCGGCGACGAGATCACGACGACCGTCAGCGTCAAGGACGTCTATGAGCGTGCCGGCAACGGCTTCTTCCTCTTCGAGACCGTCTCGCGCAACGGGCGTGACGAGGCGGTCAGCACCGGACTGTGGACGAACATCGTGCGGGCGGCGTGACGATGCAGGTCGGTGACGAGATCGAGCCGCTGCGGGTCATCCCCGACAAGTACCTCACCGTCCGCTACGCGGGCGCGTCCGGCGACTTCAATCCGATCCACATCGACGAGGAGTTCGCCCGCGATGTTGGCCTGCCGGGCAAGATCCTGCATGGTCTCTACACGATGGCGCAGGTCGCGCGCGCCCACACCGACGCCGGCGGTGGCCCGCACTCCCTGAAGCGTCTCAGCGTCCAGTTTCGCGGGATGGGCGTGCCCGAGTCCGAGCTCACCGTGACGGGCACGGTGAGCGACGTGCGCGACGACGGGATCACCGTCGTCGACTGCGGCTGCGAGCAGGACGGCAAGCGGATCATCCGCGCCGGCGAAGCCCACCTACGCCCGTAGCGCCCCGGCGGGGCTGCGGAGCCGTGCCTGCGCCTCGAGCGCCGCGCGGACCCGGGCGATCGTCTGCCGCGGGCTGTTGACGAGCTGGCTCCAGGTCACGCGCAGCACGCGGTAGCCGTGCGCTTCCAAGAGGGCTTGTCGCTCCGCGTCATCATCGCGCGCGAGCGGATCCGAGTGCCAGCGCGCACCGTCGAGCTCGACGACGAGACCGAGCCGTCGCCAGAGCAGGTCGGGATGCACGCGGCGATCGTCGAGCACGAGCGGCGGATTGACGTCGGGGCGCTCGATCCCGGCCCGTGCGAGGGCGTCGAGCGCCCGGTCCTCGAGCTCGCTGCGGGTCGGGACGTAGCCGTCGGCGACGATCGCGCGCAGCGCCTTCGCGCCACGGTGCCCGCGCGAGCGGTCGACGACGTCCGCCAGCTGGCGGATGCCGACGCGGCCCTCGGCGAGCGCCTGGCGGGCCATCCGCCGCAATGCCTTGCGCGGCAGGACGGCCGCCAGGTCGAGCAGCGTGCGCGCCGGGGAGGTCACGAGGATGCCGTCGCGCCGCCAGACGTCGCGGCGATGGTCAAGCGTGGTCGATCGGCGCGTACGGATGCCAGCGAGCTTGCGGCCCGCGCCGTGCATGACGATCACCTCGGGACGGCGACCGTCCCACGTGAACATGCCATGCCAGGCGGCGGCGCTGTGATCGCCGAGCACCGCCCCGTCGCCGCAGGCGAGTGCTGCCGCCGTCAGCTCACCCTTCAGCGTCAGCAGCCCGAGCGGCACGATCGCGTAGACGCCGCGGTGGACCCGGTGCAGCTGTCCGCGCCGGACGCGCACCGTGACACGGCTGTTGAGGATCCCGCGGGCAGCGAGTTGGCGCGTCGACACGATGCTGTTCTGATTGGTGGCGAGGCGCGCGACCGCGACATCCGCTCGCGGTGCGCTTTTCAACCCGTCAGCGGTTGAAAAGCGCACCATGAGCGAATCGTGGCGCGGCGGGCGTGACGGAACCACCCGCGAGTGTCACAAGTCTGCGTAGGAACAGTTCCGGGAACGCGAACGGCCCGCCGGGGAGCGGGCCGCTCGGGTCATCGGTGGCTCGCTGAGGGCCGCAACGTCGCTAGCCGACGCCGAGCTTCTCCGCGGCGCGGCGCGTGCCCTCGACGCGGTTGGCGATCTTCTGGAACGCGATCTCGCGGGCGTAGTCCGGCGAGCCGTGGTTGGGCTTCTCGTCGATCGAGAACGGCGAGAAGCCGCAGTCGTCGGTCGTGCCGAGGCGCTCCTTCGGGATGAAGTCCGCGGCCCGCAGGATCTGGTCGCAGATCTCCTGCGCGCTCTCCGGACGCGGCGACTGCGTCACCGTGACGCCGATGTAGCACATCTGGTCGTCGCGGCTGTGCTGTCCGATCGACTCGTAGACCGAGTCCCTGTCGCGCTCGGAGGCGAGCTGGATCAGGAAGTAGCCGGCGTTGATCTTGAACATCTCCGGCAGGAGGTTGTTGTACGGAACGTCGGCCGAGTGGACCGAGTCGCGGTCGCCGCCCGGACACGTGTGGATGCCGATCTTCGTGCGCTCCTCGTCGGAGAAGTTCGCCAGCACGCGATTGTTGAGATCGATGAAGTGTGGCAGCAGGCCCGCGCCCGTCCACGGGTTGCGCGGATCCTCGCGCGTGGCCAGGCGGCCCTCCGTGAAGTCGATCGAGACGCGCGCGGCGCCGGTCTCGAAGGCCTTGCGGATGTCGGTCGTGCACTCCTGGACGATGTCCTCCTCGAACTCCTCGCGCGAGTAGCCGGGCACCGGGTCGCTGAGCGGGTACAGCAGGGCCAGCATCGACGGCGCGATGACGGCCTGCTTGAGCGGCTTCGTCGCGAACGGCAGCGACTTCGCGAGCGAGTCCGCGGCGTAGTGGTTGTACTTCAGCGGACCGCCGGTGAGCTTCGGCAGCTGGCGTCCGTGGCCGTCGGCGAAGATCGCGAAGAACTGGCCGCCCGGGCCGAGGTTCGGGGCCAGGCCGGTGCCGGCAAGCGTGTCGGTGATCGGGTAGGTCGCGAACGACGACCAGCGCTGCTCGCCGTCGGAGATGATCGGCGCGCCGGTCGCCTCGCCGCGCTCGATCGAGTCCTTGACGGCGGCGTCCTGCTGGGTCTCCAGGTCCTCCTTGGAGATGTTGCCGGCGTCGTACTCGGCGTAGGCCTCCTGCAGCTTGGCCGGCCGTGGGAGGGAGCCGACGGGCTCGGTCGGAATGCCGGTGTCGGTTCTCGGGTCGTAATCGGTCATGCGTGTTCTCCTCGCTGTTGACTCACCGCAGGCGGCGTCGCCGCCACGGCGGAGCGGTGTCGTTGGCCGCGCGTCCTCGCTGGGTCGGATCTCTCGGTGTGAACCCCGCGGATGAGAGACAGACCAGTCTTCCTCGCAACCGCGAACATATCTTCGCGAGGCCGATCGCGTCAACCGCCTACGGGTTGCGCCGAACGTCGATCTGTGGTCGAAGCAGGGATTTTCTGCAACGGCGCCGCTGGCTGCCGGCCCAGGCAGTGCCTCCCTGACGCTCCCGGCCGGGACGCGGACCAACCCCGCTCGTACAATCGAGCGCATGCTCACGCCCCGTCAAGAGCTGATCCTGCGCAAGGTCGTGCTCGCCTACCAGGCGACCGTCCAGCCCGTCGCATCGCGCACGCTCGCCGCCGACCCCGATCTGCAGGCCGGGCCCTCGACCGTGCGCAACGAGCTGGCCCAGCTCGAGGAGTTCGGCCTGCTGGCGCATCCGCACACGTCCGCCGGGCGCATGCCGACCGATGCCGGCTACCGCTACTTCGTCGACCGCCTGCTGCCGGCGAATCGTTCGCGTGCGACGCTCGAGCTCGCGCTCACCCGCCGCGAGGTCGACGAGGCGATGCGCGCCACGACCGAGACGCTGTCGCAGATCACGAACCTGCTCGCGATCGTCTCCGCGCCGCCGCTGGACACCGCGACGATCCGCCACATCGAGGTCCTGCTGCTTCAGCCGCAGATCGTGATGGTCGTGATCATCACCTCGACGGGCGGCGTCTCCAAGCGCGTGCTGACGTTCCCGGCGACCGTCGACAGCGGCCTCGTCACCTGGGCCGCCGAGTTTCTCAACGACCAGCTGATCGGCATCGGCCTCGGTGCCCGCAAGCTGCATTCGCGACTTGCCGACCCGACGCTGTCGGCGACCGAGCGCGCGTTCCTCGACAGCCTCGCGCCTGCCTTCACCGAGCTTGCCGCGACCGCCGAGGACACGCTCTACGTCGACGGCGCGGCGCGCCTGCTGCACGAGCATCGCTTTCAGGACCTGTCGCAGATCAACGGGCTCATGTCGATGCTGGAAGGGCGGGTCATGCTGCTGGAGATGCTGCGCCGGGCGCTCGACGCGCGCGAGGACGTCGTCGTGCGGATCGGCGCCGAGAACGAGACGCCCGCGCTGCGCTCGCTGGCGATGGTCGCGTCGAGCTACGGCCTGCCGCTGCGGCCGCTCGGCACGGTCTCGCTGATCGGCCCGGTGGCGATGGACTACGGCGCGACGATCGGCGTCGTGCGCGAGGCCGCCGCGCAGCTGTCGCGCTTCGTGGAAGACGTCTACGACGCATGAGCAAGCGCGACTGCTACGAGGTGCTCGGCGTCGGGCGCGACGCCGACGAGGGCGAGGTCAAGAAGGCCTTTCGCAGGCTCGCGCGCGAGCTGCATCCCGACGTCAACAACCACGACCCGCGCGCCGAGGAGAAGTTCAAGGAGGCTGCCGAGGCCTACGAGATCCTGTCCGACGCCGAGCGCCGGCAGGTCTATGACCGCTACGGCCACGACGGCCTCAAGCGCGGCGGCCAGGCGCCGAACTACGAGGGCTTCGGCTCGATCTCCGACCTCTTCGAGACGTTCTTCGGCGGCGGGGCGTTCGGCGGTGGCGGGGGGCCGATGGGCCCGCGCTCGGGCGGCGACGTCCAGGTCTCCGCCGAGATCACGCTCGAGCAGGCCGCCAGCGGCACGTCGCTGGACGTCCGCTACGAGGTCGTCGACCGCTGCGAGCGCTGCCGCGGCAACGGTGCCGAGCCCGGAACGCCGATCAAGACCTGCGAGCGCTGCGGCGGCAACGGCGTGCTGCAGGCCGTCAGTCGGACTCCCTTCGGGCAGATCGCGCGGACCGTCTCCTGCGACGTCTGCGGCGGCGACGGCAAGGTCGCCGAGAAGCGCTGCACGCGCTGCGAGGGTCGCGGTCGCGAGGTGCTGACGCACGCCGTCAGCGTCGACATCCCGGCCGGGATCGACGAGGGTCAGCGGATCCGCCTGACGGGGCGTGGCCACGCCGGTGACGCGGGCGGTCCGTCGGGCGATCTGTACGTCCATGTCACGGTCGCGCCGCACGACCGCTTCATCCGCGACGGCAACGACCTCGTGACCGTGCTCGACGTGCCGGCGCCGGTCGCCGCGCTCGGCGCCAAGCTCGAGGCCCCGACGCTGGAGGGCACCGAGGACGTCCACATCCGGCCGGGAACGCAGCCGGGCGAGTCCTACGAGCTGCGCGGGCGCGGCATGCCGCTGCTGCGCCGGCCCGGCCGCCGCGGCGAGCTGCGCGTGATCGTCAACGTGATCATCCCGCGCCAGCTCGACGACGAGCAGCGCGAGCTGATGAAGCGTCTCGCCGAGACGATGACCGAGGCGAACACGAAGTCCGAGGAGACGATGTTCGCCAAGCTCAAGCGCGTCCTGCAGGGGTGACGGCGCGTCAGCGCTCGACCGTCGCGCGCGTCGGCCCGCGGCGCGGTCGCTTGCGATGATCCGGCTCGCGATCCGCGTCGCGCGAGCGGATGCCGAGATCGCCCTCGCGGAGCTGCTCGCGCTCGCGCCCGCGGGCGTCGAGGAGATCGATCATGGCGACACGATCGAGTACGCCGTCTACGGCGCGCAGGGAGAGCTGCCCACGCTGCCCGACCTGCGGGCCGCCGCGGGCGCCGCGCTCGTCGAGGTCACGACGACGCAGGTCGCCGACGACTGGGCGACGCGCTGGCGCGCGTTTCATCGCCCGGTGACGATCGGCGGGCGCCTGCACGTGCGCCCGCCGTGGATAGATCCGCTGCCGTCGTCGTCGCCGCTGGTCGCGTCCGGATCGCCGCCCGCGACATCGACGGCCGCCGGGCAGGACGATGATCTGCTCGACATCGTCATCGACCCCAACCAGGCCTTCGGCACGGGCGCCCACGCGACGACGCGGCTGTGCCTACAGGCGCTGCTCGCGCTCGAGGACCGCAGCGGCCCGCTCGTCGACCTCGGCTGTGGCTCGGGCGTGCTGGCGATCGCCGCCGCGAAGCTCGGCTGGGATCCGGTCGCCGGCTTTGACCACGAGCACGAGGCCGTCCTCGCGGCGCGCGAGAACGCGCGGGTCAACGGCGTGCGGATCGACGTCACCGAGCGCGATCTGCTGCACGGTGGCCCGTCGCCGTCGGCGCCGACGGTCGTGGCGAACCTGCTGCGCCCGCTGCTGGAGCAGATCGCACGCAGCGGCTTCGCGGGGCCGCCGCCGCGCGTGCTCGTCGTCAGCGGGCTGCTGCGCGAGGAGGCCGACGGGATCGCGGCGGCGTTCGCCGCCGAGCAGGGCCTGTGCGAACGAGCACGCGGCGAGCTGGACGAGTGGACGGCGCTCACGCTGTCGTCGTGAGGCGCTCTCACGTGTCCTCGTGAAGGGCGGCTCTTTCGGCGGGGTGCCGACGCGATCTCGATCGACCCGATCCAGTCCGCGGTCGACGACGAGATCGCCTACGGCACCCGCCGCTTCACGCGACGCTGAGCGGGATACCCTGACCGGGCTCATGGCCTGGAACGTGATCATCGCCGGTGGCGGCTTCGGCGGGTTCTACGCGGCGCGCACGCTGGCCCGCGTGCTGCCGCCGCAGAGCGCACGGGTGCGCCTCGTCACCGAGGACAACTTCATGCTCTACACGCCGCTGCTGCCCGGCGCGGCGGCGGGCACGCTGGAGCCGCGCCACGTCGTCGTGCCGCTGCGCGAGGAGCTCGACCGCTCGGTCCATCTGCGGCTGGCGAAGATCACCGGGGCGGCGCCGGAGCGCAACGTCATCGGCGTGCGCTCGCTGGACGGCAGCGAGGAGGAGCTGCGCTACGACCAGCTGATCGTCGCGGTCGGCTCGGTCAGCCGCACGCTGCCGGTCCCCGGCCTTGCCGAGCACGGCATGGCGCTCAAGTCGCTGCCCGAGGCGATCGCGCTGCGCAACCACGTCATCCGCACGCTGGAGATCGCCGAGACGCTCGAGGACGGCGACGCGCGCCGCGAGTACCTGACGTACGTCTTCGTCGGCGCCGGCTACGCGGGGCTCGAGGGGCTCGCCGAGCTGCAGGACTTCGCCGCCGACGTGATGGACCTCTACCCGCGCTGCCGGGTGACCGGCATGCGCTGGATCCTCGTCGAGGCGAGCGAGCGCGTGATGCCCGAGATCGGTCCCAAGCTCGCCGACTTCGCCGTCCGCGAGCTGCGCTTCCGCGGCATCGAGATCCTCACGAAGACGACGCTCGACGCGGTCACGGCGACGACGGCGACGCTCTCCAGCGGCGAGGTCGTGCCGACGCGCACGCTCGTCTGGACCGCCGGCGTCAAGCCGCACCCGGTCGTCGCCAAGCTCGGGCTGCCGCTGAGCGACAAGGGCCGGATCGTCGCCGACAGCCAGCTGCGCGTCGAGGGCTCGCACAACGTCTGGGCGATCGGCGACTGCGCCGCCGTGCCCGACCCGGCGCGCAAGGGCCAGCCCTGTCCGCCGACGGCCCAGCACGCGATCCGCCAGGGCCGGGTCGCCGGGCGCAACGTCGCCAACGCGATCGGCGGTGGCAGCCGGCCGCGGCGCTTCACCTACAAGACGAAGGGCGTCTTCGTCGACATGGGGCGGCGCAAGGCGGTCGCCACGACGGGTCCGCTGACGTGGAGCGGCACGCCGGCCTGGATGCTCGCGCGCGCCTACCACCTCGCGATGATGCCGGGCCTGGGCCGGCGCGCGCGGCTGCTCGTCGACTGGAACATCGGGCTGCTGTTCGGCCGCGACACCGCCGAGCTGGGCCGGCTCGGCGAGCCGCGCTCGCTCGGTGCGCAGCACGACGACGAGGCCGGCGCCTCCTGAACGACGCCGTGCGCCGCGTATTCACCGTCACGCTTGCGCTCGTGGCGTCGGCGCTCGGCGCGTGCGGCGGCGGCGGTGAGCGCGGCGCCGACGAGCGCAGCACCGACGAGCGCTCCGTGCAGACCGCGGTCGAGGAGGGGCTGGCGAGCCCCAGCAGGACGGTCTGCGAGACGCGCCGGACGACCGCGTACCTGCGCCAGGAGTCCGGCAGCGAGACGCGTGCGGGGGCGCTGCGCGTGTGCCGCGGTGAGCGCTCGTATGCGCGCGCGAGATCCGTTGAGGTTCGCCGCGTCGCCGTGCGCGGGACGCGCGCGACGGCCGACGTACGGACGCGCGGCGGCGAGCTGACGTTCACCGAGGCGACGATCGCGCTGCGCCGCGTCGCGGGACGCTGGCGGCTGCACGCGCTGCTCGACGCGACCCTCGACCGTCCGCGCTTCTTCCGCTACCAGGGCGCGTACCTGCAGCGCCCGCCGGACGCGCTCGACGAGCGCGAGACGGGCTGCGTGCTGCGCGAGTACAAGGCGGTCTCCGACGACGCGCTCGTCGACGACCACGTGCGCGGCGCCTTCGTACGCGGCCTGCACATCGGGATCGTCTGTGGCATGCGCGTCGACATGGCCAAGAACGGCTACGACGAGCGCGCCGTGCGCTGCGCGACGCGCGCGATCCGCCGCGTGCTGCGTGGCGAGCCCGGGCTCGCCTCCGAGATCGTCGAGGAGCGCCCGCGCGCGCAGCGGCGGCTACGGGCGATCGCCACGCGCTGCGAGGGCTGAGCGCCACGCGCGCGACGCCGTCCCGCGGGATCGTCGCCGCGTTCGTCGGGGCGGTGCGTATCCTCAAGCGGCAGATGCCGCTGGTCGACGCCGTCAAGCAGGACCTCACCGCCGCCATGCGCGCCGGTGAGAAGGATCGCGTCGGCGCGCTGCGGCTCGTCCTCAGCGAGCTGCAGAAGGCGGCCAAGGAGGGCGGCGACGACGAGCTCGCCGTGCTGCGCCGCGAACGCAAGCGCCGCTTGGAGTCCGCGAAGGCGTTTCGCGACGCCGGCCGCGACGAGCTTGCTGACGGCGAGGAGGCGGAGGTCCGCATCATCGAGGCCTACCTGCCGGCCGAGCTGACCGATGACGCGCTGCGCGCGATCGTCGCCGCGGCCGTCGCCGAGACCGGAGCGCAGTCGCCGAAGGACATGGGCCAGGTGATGAAGGCCGCGATGGCGGCGATCGACGGCCGCGCCGACGGCAAGCGCGTCTCGGCGCTCGTCCGAGGGGCGCTCGGGAGCTGATGCGGCGCCAGATCGAGCTCTCCAACCAGGCCGCGAGCGAGCTTGCCGGCAGCGGCGACGCCGTCCTGCGCACGCTCGAGGGCCATGTCGAGTGCGACCTCTTCCTGCGCGGCAACGTCGTCACGCTCGACGGCGAGCGGGAGGCCGTCGATGCGGCCGCGACCGTCGTCAGCGAGCTCGTCGAGCTGATCGACTCCGGCCACGACATCGCGCCGGGGACGATCGCCGCCGTCACCGGCGCGCTGGACCAGCACCGCTCGCCCGCCGAGATCCTCGAGGACGTCGTCTGGCGCCACCGCTCCAAGCAGGTCGCGCCGAAGACCGTCAACCAGAAGCGCTACGTCGACTCGATCCGCAAGAACACGATCACGTTCGGGATCGGTCCGGCCGGCACCGGCAAGACGTTCCTCGCCGTCGCGCTCGCCGCCGCGGCCCTGAGCCGGCACGAGGTCAACCGGATCATCCTCACCCGGCCCGCCGTCGAGGCCGGCGAGCGACTCGGATTCCTGCCCGGCGACCTGATGGCGAAGATCGACCCCTACCTGCGCCCGCTGTTCGACGCGCTGCACGACATGCTCGACGCCGAGAAGGTCTCGACCTACCTCGAACGCGGGCAGATCGAGGTCGCGCCGCTGGCCTTCATGCGGGGTAGAACCCTCAATGACAGCTTCATCATCCTCGACGAGGCGCAGAACACGACGCCCGAGCAGATGAAGATGATCCTCACGCGACTGGGCTTCAACTCGAAGATGGTCGTGACCGGCGACGTCACCCAGATCGACCTGCCGAAGAACGAGGGCTCCGGCCTCGTCGTCATCAGCGACATCCTGAAGGACATCGAGGGAATCGAGTTCGTGCGCTTCGGCGGCGAGGACGTCGTCCGCCACCGGCTCGTGCAGCGGATCGTCGAGGCCTACGCCGAGCATGCCGAGAGCCGGCTGCCGGACCTGCGCGCGTCGGACCGCAGGCCCGATGGCGAGCGGCGCCCGGCCGACCGCCGGCGCGCGTAGTGGTCGGTCCGGCTCGGCCCCGCACGATGCACTGCGCGACGCCTTGAGCCCCGGCCTGGAGATCGACGTCTTCGGACCCTCCCGCGTCCCGCTGGAGGAGATCGAGCGGCTGCTCGGCCTCGCGCTGGCGTCGGCCGGCATCGACGACGGCCACGTCGCGGTCGAGTTCGTCTCCGCCGAGCGGATCGCCGAGCTGAACGCCGCCCATCGCGACGAGGCCGGCCCGACCGACGTGCTGTCGTTTCCGATCGACGGTGAGCAGCCGTCGCCGGGGCCACGTGAGCTCGGCGACATCGTCATCTGCCCCGAGCACACCGCGAACCTGCGTGAGGCGATCGTCCACGGCGCGCTGCACCTGACCGGCATGGACCACGAGACCGACGACGGCGAGATGCTCGCCGTGCAGCGCGAGATCATGTACTGGGTCACGCCGAGCGACGACCCGTGAGCGCGCCGACGCGCGCCGGCTTCGTCGCGCTGGCCGGGCGCCCGAACGTCGGCAAGTCGACGCTCGTCAACGCGATCGTCGGGCAGAAGGTCGCGATCGTCTCCGACAAGCCGCAGACGACGCGCCGCGCGATCCGCGGGATCGCGATGCGCGGCGACGCGCAACTCGTGCTCGTCGACCTGCCCGGCGTGCAGCGTCCGCGCGACGCGCTGACCCAGCGCATGCAGTCGCGCGTCGAGCGCGAGATGGGCGAGGCCGACGTCGCCGTCCTGCTGCTCAACGGCGAGCAGGGCGTCGGCCCGGGCGACCGGTTCATCGCGGGAGCGCTCGCCCGCGCCGACGTGCCGATCGCGATCGTCGTCAACAAGATCGACCGCCTCGACGAGGCTCACACGCTCGCGGCGCTGCAGGCCGCCTCGCAGCTCGGAGTCTCGGACGAGATCTTCCCGCTGTCGGCGCGCAAGGGGACCGGCGTCGAGGCGCTCGTCGAGCATCTCGTCGGGCTGCTGCCCGAAAGCCCCTTCCTGTTCGACGTCGACGATCCGTCCGACCAGACCGACGCCGTCCTGTTCGCCGAGCTGATCCGCGAGCAGATCCTGCGCCGCACGTTCCAGGAGGTCCCGCACGCCGTCGAGGTCGTCGTCGAGGAGATCGACGCCTCGCGCGAGGACCTTGTCCGCGTGCAGGCGCGGGCGTGGGTCGAGGCCGAGTCGCAGAAGGGCATCCTGATCGGCGCGCAGGGCAAGATGATCAAGGCGATCGGCACGGCCGCGCGACGCGAGCTGGAGGCGCAGCTCGGCGCCCACGTTCACCTCGATCTCGCCGTCCGCGTGCGGCGCGGCTGGCGCGGCGACGACGGCCTGCTCGACCGGCTCGGGATCGAGTAGCTCGACTCACATGCGGCGGACGCGCCCCGAGAACCGCGACGGCCCGCCGAGGGCGGGCCGTGAAGGCGGGCGGGGAGCGACCCCACGTTGAGCGTGAAGCACCCGAGAAGCAGCTCGAAAGGTACCAAGCCGGCGGGCGGGCCGATCCGGATCGGCAGCCGCCCCCAGCTTGACGGCGGAGCGCGGGGGACTCGAACCCCAACCGGAGGGGCGACCTCCGGTCTCGCACGTCTCGGGTGCTCGCGACGACCTCGCCGCTTCACGCTCCGCTCCCGGAACGCTAGGGATCAACCGGTCGCAAGAGAGCAGCGAATCGCAACAATTGCGTGGCAAAGCTGTGTCAGAAACACCGCCATGGACGGCTCGAGGGCGTGCATCCCGACCGGAACGCGACAGCGGCCGAACTAGGATCGCGCCATGACCGACGCGACGACAGACATTCTGCTGATCGGCGGCGGTATCGCCTCGGCGCACGCCGCCGCCGAACTGCGCGAGCAGGGCTACGACGGCTCGATCCTGCTCGTGACCCGCGAGATGGACGCGCCATACCATCGCCCGCCGCTGACGAAGGGCTACCTGCAGGGCAGCGAGGCTCGCGCGTCGACGCTGATCCACTCCGAGGACTGGTACGCCGAGCACGACGTGCAGCTGCGCACGCGCACCCCGGTGATGGCGCTCGACGCCGCCGCGCGGACCGCGAAGCTCGGCCGCGAGCAGGTCGGCTTCGGCCAGGCGCTGCTGGCGACCGGGGCCGGGATCCGCCGGCTGCAGGTCGACGGCGGCATGCGCGACGGGATCCACTACCTGCGCGCGCTCGGCAACGCCGACAAGCTGCGCGGCGCGCTCGACGGGGTCGAGCGGGTCGCCGTCGTCGGCGGCTCGTACATCGCCACGGAGGTCGCGGCCTCGCTGTCGCTGCTCGGCAGGCAGGTGACGCTCGTCATGCAGGAGGCGCTGCCGCTTGAGCGCGGCTTCGGCCCGGTCGTCGGCCGCTTCGTGCATGACCTGCTGACCGAGCACGGCATCGAGATCGTCGCGCAGGCCGACGTGGCGCGCTTCGACGGCGACGGCGAGGACGACGCGCCCGTCACGGCTGTCGTCTGCGCCGACGGGCGCCGCGTCGACGCCGACCTCGTCGTCGTGGGGGTGGGGGCGAACCCGGACGTCATGCTCGCCCGCAAGGCCGAGCTCGCGCTCGGCGAGAGCGGCGGCGTGCTGTGCGACCGGACGCTGCGCACGAGCGCCGAGGCCGTCTTTGCCGCCGGCGACGTCTGCGAGTACGACAGCGTCGTGCACGGTCGCCGCCTGCGGATCGAGCACGAGGAGGTCGCCGCCGCGCAGGGCCGGCACGCGGCGCGCGCGATGCTCGGCGCGACCGAGCCGTACGCGGAGATCCCGTACTTCTGGTCCGACCTGGCCGACTGGGCGACGCTCGAGTACGTCGGCCCGGCGCTGCGCTGGGACGAGGAGATCGTCGGCGGCGACCCGGCGACCGGCGCGTTCAGCGTCCTCTACGCGCACGAGGGGCGGCTCGCGGCCGCGCTGGCCGTCGGCCGGCCCGACGATCTCGAGCTCGCCCGCGAGCTGCTGCGCTCGGGCGGCGACGTCGGCGAGCTGCGCGAGCGTTTTCGGAGCACGCAGCCGGGTAGCCGCACCTGAACACCCTCGGAAAGGAGGTGAGCACTCGTGCTCACCGTTTCAGCGACCGCCTCAGAAGCCATCCGCCTGCTCGTCGAGAGCTCGGATGCACCGGAGTCAGCCGGCGTGCGCATCGCCGCCGGCGAGCCGACCGAGGCCGGCACCCCGCTGTCGCTCGCGCTCGTCGAAGCGCCCGAGCCCGGTGACGAGGTGATCGCCGACGAGGTCTTCCTCGAGCCCCAGGTGGCGCCGTACCTCGAGGCCACGGTGCTCGACGCGCAGGTCCACGAGGGCGAGGTCGCGTTCGCGCTGCACGATCTCGACGACGCCGACGAGCAGACGTCGCGCAACGGGTCGACGCCGGACTGAGGTGCGCCGCCAGCCGCCGCAGCCGGGCGCCGAGCCGTGGCCGCGACGCTTGGGCGGCGGGTTCGAACCGGCGCTCGAGGGTCCGCACCTGGCTCTAGACTGAACTCGATGCAGCAATCGCGAAACGGTCGGATCGGCGAGCGACACGGCGGCGACGAGGTGGGTCAGGGACGCGCCAAGCAGCGCGCGTTCTGCATCGCCGCGCTGGAGGACGGAGACGACCTCTCCGAGCTGCGCGAGCTGCTGCGCACGGCGGGCGTCGCGGTCGTCGGCCAGATCGTCCAGCACCGCGAGAAGCCGCACCCGAACACGTACCTCGGCCCGGGCAAGCTGCTCGAGGTCAAGGAGGCGGCCAAGCGGGCGGACGCCAACGTGATCGCCTGCGACGACGAGCTCAGCCCGCGCCAGGAGCGCAACCTCGAGTCCGAGCTCGGGATGCCGGTCGTCGACCGCACGTCGGTGATCCTCGACATCTTCGCCGGCCATGCCCACAGCGCCGAGGGAAAGCTGCAGGTCGAGCTCGCCCAGCTGGAGTACAACATGGCGCGGATGCGCGGCCTCTGGACGCATCTCGAGCGCCTCGGAGCGAGCGCCGCGCAGCCCGGCATCGGCGCCCGCGGACCGGGCGAGTCGCAGATCGAGACCGACCGGCGGCTGGCGCGCAACCGGATCACCGCGCTGCGCCGCAAGCTGCGCGGCGTGTCGTCGTCGCGCGCGACGATGCGCGCCGAGCGCGAGCGTGCGCACCTGCCGCAGATCGCGCTGGCGGGCTACACGAACGCCGGCAAGTCGACGCTGCTCAACCGCTTGACGGGCGCCGAGGTCGGCGTCCGCGACCGCCTCTTCCACACGCTCGACCCGACGACCCGCGAGCTGCGCCTGAACGGTCGCCCGTACCTGCTGACGGACACCGTCGGCTTCATCCGCAAGCTGCCCCACCAGGTCGTCGACGCGTTCGGCGCGACCCTGCACGAGACGCGCGAAGCGGACCTGATCCTGCATGTCGTCGACGCATCGGCGCCCGAGGAGGAGATGGCCGAGATGCTGCGCGCCGTCGACGAGACGCTGGAAGCCGTCGGTGCCGGCGACCGCCCGCGCCTGCTCGTCCTCAACAAGGGCGACGCGATCGACGCCGAACGGCGCCTGGAGCTGCTCTTCGCCCATCCCGACGGGATGCTCGTCTCGGCCGCGACGGGGGAGGGGCTCGAGGATCTCGGCGAGCGCATCGAGGAGGAGTTCCGCCGCTCGCTGCGCGCGATCGACCTGCTGCTGCCCTACGCCGAGGGCGCGCGCCTGGCCGAGCTGCACGATGCCGCCGGCGACCTCGAGCGCACCGACACGCCCGAGGGCGTGCGCGTGCGCGCGCGCGTCCCGGCGACGCTCGCCGAGCGCTTCGCGCGCTTCTCGGTCAACGGCACCCCGGCGTAGGAACGCGGCGCCCGGCCGTGCGTAGCCCGCTGCGCGTCCAGCGCCTCGACCCCGGCGCGCGCCTGCCCGTCCGTGCGCACGACGACGACGCCGGCTATGACCTGCACGCGCTGCAGCCCGCCACGCTCGCGCCCGGCGCGCGCGCGATGGTTCGCACGGGGATCGCGATCGAGCTGCCCGCCGGACACGCCGGCCTCGTCGTGCCGCGCTCGGGGCTCGCCGCGCGCCACGGGATCGCGATCGTCAACGCGCCCGGGCTGATCGACGCCGGCTACCGCGGCGAGATCAAGGTCCTGCTGCTCAACACCGACCGCGACGCGCCGTTCGAGGTCGCCGCCGGCGATCGCATCGCGCAACTCGTGATCGTCGCGGTCGCCACGCCGCCGATCGCCGAGGCCGAGACCCTCGCCGCGACGGTGCGCGGCGAGGGCGGCTTCGGCTCGAGCGGCGTCTGAGCGACGACGCGCGCTTCGTCCTACTCGACGAAGCCCTCCTCCTTCAGGTACGCCGCGGCGACGGCCCGCGGCTCCTGCTTGTCGAGCTCGACGCGGCGGTTGAGCTCGCGCAGCGCCTCCTCCGTCATGCCCTCCTGAACCGCCTCGAGCGTCGCGACGGCCTCGGGGCCGATCGTCTCGATCGTGGCGTTGCGGATTCCGAGCGTGACGTTGTAGGGCGGGAAGAAGCTCTTGTCGTCCTCGTAGGCGACGTACTTGTCGGTCAGCGCGAGCTGCGGGTCGGTCGAGAACGCGAGCGTCAGGTCCGACTGGCCGCCGTCGAGGTCGCTGAACTTGCCGTCCGAGGAGACGAAGTCGCCCTTGAAGTCGTAGACCGAGCGCAGGCCGAGCAGGCAGTCCTCGCGCTGACGGCACTCCGGGAAGCCCGAGATCGACAGGTCCGTGTTGTTGGAGAACAGCTCGGAGACCGTCGTCGGGTTGTCAGCCTTGTCGGCCGTCTCCTTCGTCGACGCGACGACGTACGTGTTCTGGAACGGGGTGCGGCTCAGTGCCGTGATGTTCTGCTTGGCGTACTCGGTCTTGGCCTGCTCGTAGGCCTCGTCGGCGTCCTTCGGGACATCCTCGATCTTCACCTTGAAGAACGACGTCAGCGCGGTGCCGGTGTACTCCGGGTACATGTCGACGTTGCCGCCGGTGAGCGCCTTGTAGGCGACCTGCTCGGAGCCGAGGTTCAGGCGCCGCTGGACGTTGAAGCCCTGCGCTTCGAGCGTCTGCGCGTAGATCTCCCCGAGGATGTACTGCTCGGTGAAGTTCTTCGAGGCGACCGTGATCGTGCCCTTGGAGCCGTTGGCGGGGTCGCTGGCGATGAGCTTGCCGTTATCGCCGGAGCCGCTGCTGCCCGCGTCCGTGTCGTCGTCGTCGCCGCAGGCGGCGAGACCGAACATCAGGCAGATGGCGGCCAGCGGGGCGAGGATCCTGCGGTAGTTCGAGTTCATCTGGACTCGAGTCTCCTTCTGGTCGGTAATGAGAACCACCGGCGTCGTGCCGGCTCTTCGAGCTTGAGGCCTTCGGGCGTGACCGCTCGCTGGAGGCGAGCGAAGGCGAAGTCGACGGCGAGCGTGATCACGGCGACGACGATCGCCGCCCCGAGCTGACCGACGAACCCGTACGTCTGCGGCGTGATGATCGGCTCGCCGAGCGTCTGCACGTTGGCCAGCGGCGCGATCGTCGCGGTCGCGACGACGTTGACCGCGGAGATCCGCAGGCCGCCGAAGATCGACGGCAGCGCCAGCGGCAGCTCGATCTTGCGCACGATCTCGAGGTCGGTCATGCCCTGACCGCGGGCGGCGTCGACCGTGTCGCGGTCGACCTGGCGCACGCCGACGTAGGTGTTCGTGATCAGCGGCGGGATCGCCAGCAGGACGAGGACGGCGATGACGTTCGTGTAGCCCAGCCCGACGAACGAGATGAAGAACGCCAGCAGGGCCAGCGACGGCACGGCGCGGCCGACGTTCGAGGTCGCCGTCGCGACGAAGTCGCCGCGCCCGATGTGCCCCAGCCACAGCGCCAGCGGGATCGCCAGCGCGGCCGCGATCGCGAGCGCCGCGATCGAGACGATCATGTGCGTCGCGCCGAAGCCCGCGAGCTCGGGGATCCCGCCGATCTGCACGCCGCCGGAGACCGACTCGCGCTCCTGGAAGATGAACTTGATCGCCTCGCCGAAGTCGCCGAGGAACGCCAGCGTGGTGCTCATGCGCGCGCCCGTCGCCAGGGGGTCATGAAGCGCTGCAGCGTGAGGATCAGCAGGTCGAAGGCGGCCGCCAGCAGGACCGCGAGGCCGCCCGCGACGACGACGTTGGACTTGAAGCGCTTGTCGACGAGGATCTCGCTGCCCAGCCCGCCGGCGCCGGCGAAGACGGCGAGCGCGGCCAGGCCGACGGTCGTCGAGGTCGCGATCCGCAGGCCGGCCATGATCTCCGGCACGGCGATCGGCAGCTCGACGCGGTAGAGGACCTGGCGCTCGGTGAGCCCCTGCCCGAGCGCGGCGTCACGGGTCTCCGCCGGCACGTTGCGCAGCCCGTCGGTGATGTTGCGAAAGAGGATCAGCAGCGTGTAGGAGACGAGCGCGACGATCGCCGTCGTGTAGCCCAGGCCGGTGATCGGCTGCAGCAGGAAGAAGGCCGCGACGCTCGGGATCGCGAAGAAGATCCCGCTGATCGCGACGATCGGTCCCGTCAGCCAGCGGCGCCGGTGGGCGAGGATCGCCAGCCCGAGCGAGAGCGCGAAGCCGATCAGGACCGGGACGACGGTGAGGTAGACGTGCTCGAGCAGCGGCGTCCAGTAGCGGTCGATGTTCTCGACGATCCAGCCGGGGCAGAAGCCGTTGGCCGCCGCGCAGGCATCCGACCCGCCCGGCTCCTGGATCTGCAGCTGCGCGAGCGGGACGCCGATCATTCGCGCAGCAGGTCGGCGCCCGTCGCGGAGGCGGCCGGGGCCGCGTGCAGGAACTGCTGGATGACCTCCAGCGACAGGATCCCGGCCAGCGCTCCGCGCTCGTCCACGACGGCGCCGTAGCGCGTCTCGGAGGACAGCAGGTCGGCGAGCGCGTCGCGCAGGACGTCGTCGAGATCGACGATCGGATGCGCCGGGGAGCGCAGGTCGTCGGTCACCCGCTCACCCGCCAGTGCGCGGTCGCTGAGCCAGCCCTTCGGGCGCCCGGCCTCGTCGACGAGCATCGCGTAGGAGACGTCGGCATCGGCGATCATCGCCTGCGCCTCGGCGATCGGGGTACCGACGCGGATCGCGGCGGCCTTCCACAGGTCGATGTCGCGCACGCGCTGCAGCGCGAGGCGCTTGAGCGCGCGGTCGGAGCCGACGAAGTCCTCGACGAAGCGGCTGGCCGGATACATGAGCAGCTCGGCCGGCGGGGCGTACTGCGCGAGCTTGCCGCCCTCCTGCAGGATCGCGATGCGGTCGCCCATCTTGATCGCCTCGTCGATGTCATGGGTGACGAAGACGATCGTCTTGCGCAGCTCGGCCTGCAGGCGCAGGAACTCGTTCTGCAACCGCTCACGGTTGATCGGGTCGATCGCGCCGAACGGCTCGTCCATCAGCATGACGGGCGGGTCGCAGGCCAGCGCGCGGGCGACGCCGACGCGCTGGCGCTGGCCGCCCGACAGCTGGCTCGGAAAGCGCGAGCGGGTCTCGGCGGGCAGGCCGATCAGCTCCAGCAGCTCGTCGACGCGCGTGTCGATGCGGCGCTTGTCCCAGCCCTGCAGCCTGGGCACGGTGGCGATGTTCTCGCCGATCGTCCAGTGCGGGAACAGGCCGACGTGCTGGATGACGTAGCCGATCTCGCGGCGCAGGTCGGCCGGCTTGCGGTCGCGGACGCTGCGGTCGCCGAGCAGGATGTCGCCCGAGGTGATCTCGATCATCCGGTTGACCATCCGCATCGCGGTCGTCTTGCCGCATCCGGAGGGACCGACGAGGACGCAGATCTCGCCTGCGGGAACCTGGAGCGAGAGGCCGTCGACGGCGGCCTGGGCCGCACCCGGATACCGCTTGGTCACCTCGCGGAACTCCAGCGGCTCGGCCGTGGAACGGTCTGACGAGTCCCCCACGGGGGCGATCCTACCGTCAAACCGGGGGTTTCATGCAAATCGCGACCCGCAGCGCGACCGAGGTGTCGGGCGGTTGCCCGCCTCACACAACCGCTCCCGGTGCGATCCACCCGACGACCTGCACGTGCGCGACGCCGTCGCGTGCACGACGGGCTCGACCGCGGTCGGATCAGACGCCCGCCGCGCGCCGCGCCTCGGCATGGGCGGCGTCCTCGAACGCGTCGTCGAGCGCCGCGAGCTGCCGCAGGCCGAGCGCGCGGGCGATCAGCCAGTCGGCGAACCAGGCGTTCTTCGGCAGCAGCGGTCCGTGCAGGTAGGTCCCGATCACGCCGTCGCGGCGGATGCCCTCGGCGCCGGAGGAGCCGGTGTTGCCGTGCCCCTTCAGGACGCGGCCGAGCGGTCGCTCGCCGGCACCGAGCTGCGTGCGCCCGGCGTGGTTCTCGAATCCGGCGAGCGTGCGCAGCGTGCCGTCCCCGTCGAGGTCGACCTCGATCGCGACGTTGCCGATCAGGCGCGGGCCGTCGGAGCGGATCGTCTCGAGGTCGACGAGGCCGAGGCCGGGGATCTCCTCGTCGCCGAGCGCGTAGCGGTGGCCGAGCAGCTGGTAGCCGCCGCAGACGCCGAGCACGAGCGCGCCGCGGTCGGCGGCGGCGTGCAGCGCGGCGCGCTTGGCCTGCACGAGGTCGAGCGCGCAGAGGCGCTGGTCGCGGTCCTGGCCGCCGCCGAGGTAGAAGAGGTCGTGGGCATCGGGGTCGACGCCCTCGCCGAGCCCGGCGGCAGCGACCTCGAAGCCGATCCCCCGCCAGGAGCAGCGCCGCTCGAGCATGAGCAGGTTGCCGCGGTCGGCGTAGATGTTCATGAGGTCGGGGTACAGCGCGCAGACGCGCAGCGTGCGCTCCGGTGCATGACCCTGCTCGAGCTCAGCCACGCAGCATCACCACGCTCGTGCCGACGTGCTCCTCGGTCGCGTCGACGATCCGCGCCGGCAGCGGGGTGAGCCCGGCCGCGCGCCCCTCGGCCTCGACCTCGTGCAGCGTGACGCGATCGAGGTGCAGGATGTCGTCGCTCGCGCTGCGCTTCCCGTCGGCGGTGACGACCTGGCGGATGCGCTCGATCGCGACCGTGGCGCCGTGGTCGCGCAGCGCGACCGGCTGGCTGGAGTACAGCGCGCCGTCGACGACGAGCTGGTCGGGCAGTGGCAGCAGGACGTGCTCGTCGTCGAACGTGTCGAGCACGTCGACGAGCGCGATCGCGACGAGCCCGCCCGGGGCGACATGCGCCCGCGCGCCGCGCAGGAAGCCGAGCCGGCCGGCCGGGCGAAGCAGCTGCACGGTCTGCATCGGCGCCATCACGAGCGCGAAGTCGCGCCGCCCCAGCGCGAGCTCGCCGGCGTCGGCGACGATCGTCTCGACCTCGAGGCCCTCGGCGCGGGCGCGCGCTCGCAGCTCGGCGAGCAGGTCGGCGTCGTGGTCGAGCGCGACGACCTCGTGACCGCGGCGCGCCAGGTCGAGCGTGATCCGCCCGGTGCCCGCGCCGACGTCGAGGATCGGGCCCAGCGTCCCCGGCACGTCCGCGGCCGCCGCCGCCAGCCCGCGCCAGAGCGCGACGTCGGCGTCGTAGCGCCCGCACTCGACGTCGTGCCAGACGACGTGCTCGGGCATCGGCACGACGCTCACCCGAACGACCCCGCCGCCGCGCCGCGCGCGACGAGCAGCTCGCGCAGCGCGAGCATCGCGGTGTAGGTCGGCAGCGCGACGAGCCGACCCTCGCCGTCGGCCAGCGCGGCATCGAGGCCGTCCTCGAGCTCGGGCACGACATGCAGCCGCTCGGGTGCCACGCCGGCGTACTTCAGGCGCAGCGCGAGCTCCGCCGCGCGCGTGCCGCTGCAGGTCACCCGCCGCACGCGTCCGGCGATCACCTCGAAGTCGGCGTCCCAGACCCACGAGACGTCGCGCCCGTCGGCGATCTTGTCGTTCAGCACGGCGAGCACGTCGACGGCGCCGTCGTCGAGCGCCAGCGTGCGCAGCACCTCGTTCGCGCCGGCGGGGTTCTTGACGAGCAGGATCGCCAGCTCGCGCCCGCCGATCCGCACGGTCTCGGCGCGGCCGAACGCCGCCTGCGTGGACTCCAGGCCGGCGACGATCTGGGTCAGCGGGGCGCCGAGAGCGCTCGCCAGCGCCGCTGCACCGAGCGCGTTGTAGACGTTGTAGAGCCCCGGCAACGGCAGCGCGACCGTCGCCTGCTCGTCGCCGACATGCAGCTCGAAGCGCGCACCGCGCGTGCCGCGGAGCGCGATCGCGGTCGCGCGCACGTGCGGCGCGGGACGCTCGGAGTCGCCGTTCGGGCAGCGGTAGCGGCCGAGGTGCCCGAGGTAGACGGCGTCGTACGTCAGCGGCGCTCCGCAGCGACGGCAGTGCGTCGAGTCCGATGCGTGGGCGAGGCCCGGAAGCGCGACGGCGTCGTCGTCGACGCCGAAGTAGGTCACGCCGAAGTCCGGATCGCGCGGCACGAGTCCGAGGTCCGCGACGAGCGGGTCGTCGGCGTTGAGCACGAGCAGCGCGTCGACCGTGGCGATCGCGGCGCGCCAGCGGTCGGCGATCGTCTCGAGCTCGCCGTAGCGATCGAGCTGGTCGCGGAACAGGTTGCCGAGCAGGATCGCCCACGGGCGCAGCTGCGGAACCAACCGGTCGAGCCAGAACTCGTCGACCTCGAACAGCCCCGTGTCGCCGTCGATCGCTCCGCGGCGGCGGGCGGCGTCGAGCAGCGTCGCCGCGATCCCGCCGGCCATGTTCGCTCCGGCGCGGTTGTGGACGAGCCGCTCGCCGCCGTGCTCGAGGATCGCGGCGACCATCGCCGTCGTCGTCGTCTTGCCGTTCGTCGCGGAGATGACGGCGCTGCCGTGCGGCAGGCGCGCGGCGAGGCGCCCGATCGCATCGGGTGCGAGCCGCATCAGGACCTTTCCCGGCAGGCTCGTCGCGCCGCGGCCGCTGCGGCGCGACAGCGCGCCCGCCGCGCGCGCGACCGCGATCTTCGCGCCGAGCGTCACGACGCGCCGAGGACGAGCGTCTGCAGGCGCTCGGCGATCGCGACCGGGCTGGGCTTGCTCGCGGCCTGCGCCGTCTCGCGGTCCGACGCTCCGGTCAGCACGATCGCGCCGTCGATCCCGGCCGCGTGCGCCGCGCCGAGGTCGGCGTCGACGCGATCGCCGATCATGAGCGCCCGGCCCGGGCCGAGGCGATCGAGCGCGGTCTGCACGAGCGTCGGCTCGGGCTTGCCGACGGTCTGGACGGTGCGCCCGCTGGCGGTCTCGAGGGCGGCGATGACGGCGCCCGAGCCCGGCCACAGGCCATCCTCGGTCGGGAACGTCGCGTCGCGGTTGGAGCCGACGAGGAACGCGCCGCGCAGCGCCGCCTGCGTCGCCTGGCGCAGCTCGTCGTAGTCGAACCCGCGGTGAAAGGCGACGACGACGACGTCGGCGCGGCTGGCGAACGTCGTGTCGTTGACGATCCGCAGCCCCGCGCCCTCGACATGGCGGTGCAGCGCGGGCGACCCGATCACGACCGCGGCATGGCCGGCAAAGCGCTCGGCGAGCACGAACTGCATCGCTCCGCCGGCCGTGACGACCTCCTCCAGCGACGCCTGGAAGCCCAGCCGCCAGAGCTTGCGCACGTACTCCTCGTCGACGAGCTGCGTGTCGTTGGTGACGAACGCGACGCCCTTGCCGGCGGCTCGCAGGGCGGCGATCGCGTCGATCGCGCCGGGCGTCGGCTCGTCGCCGACCCAGACGCAGCCGTCGAGATCGAGCAGGATGTGGTCGTAGCTGGCGATCAGCGCGGTCAGCGGCACGGCCAGAAGTCTGACCTGTGGGACGGCCGGGGGCCGTTGCGAGCCAACCTGCGAGCCTCCGGCGCCCGATCACTAGGCTCCCCGGCGTGCAGCGCGCAACCATCCTGGTCATCCTCCTGCTGGCCGTTCCGGCGCTCGTCGCCTGCGGCAAGGACGACACGCCCGGCGACGCCGCGACGACGACTGCCACCGCACCTGAAGCGGCAGCGACGGCGACGACCGACGCTGTCGTCGAGCGCAGCGCGAAGGACGGCTGCAAGGCGGTTGCGCCGCCGCAGCCGGCGTCGAATCCCGATCGCACGCTCTCCAAGAAGCGCCTGAACCGGTCGCGCACCCACACCGCGGTGATGCGCACGAACTGCGGCACGATCCGGATTCGCCTGGCTGTGCGCGACGCCCCGAAGACGACGTCGTCGTTCGCGGGCCTCGCGCGCAACACGTTCTTCGACGGGCTGACCTTCCATCGGATCGCCAAGCCGGGCGGCAACGACTACGTGATCCAGGGCGGCGACCCGCTCGGCACCGGCAACGGCAGTCCCGGCTACTCCGTCGTCGAGACGCCGTCGAGCACCACGACCTACCGCCGCTACGACGTCGCGATGGCCAAGACGCAGGCCGAGGCGGCGGGCACGTCGGGCAGCCAGTTCTTCATCGTCACGGCCGAGGACTCGCAGCTGCCCCCGGAGTACGCGGTGCTCGGTCGCGTCGTCGGCGGCCAGGACGTCGTACGCCGGATCGCTCGCCTGGAGACCGACCTGGCGAACGAGATGCCGCGCGACCCGGTCGTGATCAGCTCGGTGCGGATCACGTCGTCGAACTGATTCGGACGCGCCGGCCGGGACACCTGCCGGCTCGGCGCCGCGCGAGCGGCGCGATCAGAAGAGCGACGCCTGCTCCGGCGGGTCGAGGCAGTCGGGTGCGTCGTGGCGCGCGTCGTTGACGGCGCGGCTGACCGGGCGGTGGACGAGTGGCGCGGCGGCGGGCCGCAGCAGCGCGTGGAGGTGCTCGGCCGGCGTCGCGGGATCGATCCAGGCCGACTCCTCGTCGGAGGCGAGGATCACCGGCATGCGGTCGTACAGCTCGCGGACCGGGCCGGTCGCAGCGGTCGTGACGATCGCGCACGAGCGCAGCGGCTCGACGTCGCGCGGTGCGCCCCGCGGGCGCCACGATGACCACAGCCCGGCGAACGCGAACGGCGCGCCGTCGCTGCGGGTGATCCAGTGCGGCACGCCGCCGGACCACTCGAAGAAGCCGTCGGCGACGATCAGGCAGCGACGGCGCTCGAACGCGTCGCGGTAGGCCGGTCGCTCGGCGACCGTCTCGGCACGGGCGTTGATCGTCTTGGCGGCGACCTCGCGGGGATCGGTCGCCCAGAACGGCACGAGTCCCCAGCGCAGCAGCTCACCCTCGGGCGAGCGGTCGGCGTCGCGCTGCACGACCGCCGCGACGTCGTCGCCCGGCGCGACGTTGAAGCGCCGGCGCAGCTGCACGGACTCGCCGAGCGGGAAGCGAGCGCGCAGCTGCCCGGGGTCGGGCGTCGCGAGCGTGTAGCGCCCGCACATCAGCCCGCGCGCGCGGCCCGCGCTTTCTTGCGCGCCGCGGCCTGCTTGCGTTTGCCGACGAGCGCCAGGACGGCGAGCGAGACGATCACGATCAGGACGCCGATGCCGATCGAGGCGAACGTGCCGCCGCCGCCGAATGGCAGCAGGACGAGCTTGGCGACGCCGAAGCCGAGCGCCAGCAGGACGAACACGATCGTCAGGATCATCAGGACGCCCCGCAGGCGCACGAGCTTGCTGGAACCCTGCGCCGGCGAGATCAGCCCCATCAGTCGCAGCGCGAACAGCTGGCGCTTGGACGGCGCCTGCTGGCCGAGCTTCTCGACGGCCGCCTTGAGGTCGTTGGGGCGGCGCTCGGCGAGCGCCAGCGAGGCCTCGGCCATGCGCCGCAGCTGCATGCGCTCCTGCGGTCGCGCGGCCGCGATCGCCTTGCGGAAGTGCTCGCGCGCGGCCTGCGCGTCGTAGCGCTCGGACGCGCGCGAGCCGAGGATCGCCTGGGCCGCGGCCCGGTATTTCGTCTCGCTCAGAAGCTCGTCGTCAGAGCGCTCCTCGAGCTGTGTCATCGCCGCAAGCGCGCTCTTCTGCTCCATCCGGACCTGCCGCTGCTTCGCCATGGCGCAGAGTGTATGTCGGCGCTGACGTATCGCCACCGATTTCCGCGTAACCTCGGCAACTCATGCTTCGCGCCGTCGCCACGCTCGTCGTTCTCGCGTTCGTCCTCGCCGCCGCGGCGGGCCCCGTGCAGGCCCAGGTCGGCGGCCCGAGCGTGCCGCCCGGGCTCACCGAGCCGCCGCCCGAGCAAGCGGGGCGCACCGACTTCGACGACGACGACGGCCTGAGCATGCTCCAGCTCGGGATGATCATCGGCGGCGCCGGACTCGTGCTCGGCACGATCGCCTGGTTCATCGTGCGCGACGCGCACCGTGTCGCGCCGGTCGGCAGCAAGTGGGGCAAGAAGGCGAAGAAGGGCGGCGCGGGCGGCGGTGGTGGCAGCCGGGCCGCCGGTGGCGCCGGCAGCAACGGTGTCGGCGCCGGCTCGGTGAGCGCGCGCAGCGCTGCCAACGCCGAGCGCGCGCGCGAGCGCCAGAAGGCCAAGCGCGCGAAGGCGAAGGCGAGGGCCGCCAGGCAGCAGCGCAAGCAGAACCGGCCACGCTAGAGCGCTCATGGAGGCTCGTTCCCGTCCGATCTCCAGGGGGTAGTGAACAGCGACCATGGACCTCGATCTCGACAACCCGCCCGCCGCGCTCGCGCGCCTGCTCGAGATCGCCGAGGAGACCGGCTGCGTCAACCTCTCCGAGCTCGACCAGATCGCCCGCCGGCTGGACATCGACGAGGACGACCTGCCGGAGCTGCACGAGGCCTTCGAGGCTCGCGGAATCGACGTCACCGATGACTGCGGGCGCAGCAACGTGCCCGCGACGACCTATGGCAACGGCGGGCTGGCGGTCGCGACGACGGACGCGCTGGGACTGTTTCTCAACGAGATCCGTCGCCACCCGCTGCTGACGGCCGAGGAGGAGATCGAGCTCTCCAAGCGCATCGAGCAGGGCGACGCGGCGGCGAAGGAGCGGATGATCAACTCCAACCTCGCGCTCGTCGTCTCGATCGCCAAGAAGTATCCGCAGAACGAGCTGCCGCTGCTGGACCTCATCCAGGAGGGCATCTTCGGCCTGATCCGCGCGACCGAGAAGTTCGACTGGCGCCGCGGGTTCAAGTTCTCGACGTACGCGACGTACTGGATTCGCCAGGCGGTCCAGCGCGGGATCGAGAACAAGGCGCGCACGATCCGGGTACCGACGAACATCGCCCAGCGCGAGCGCAAGATCCAGCGCACCCGCCGTGCGCTGTCGACGAAGCTCGGGCGCGATCCGACCGACGAGGAGATCGCCGTGGCGGCCGAGCTGCCGCTCGAGCAGGTCGTCGCGATGGCCGATCTGACGCGTACGGTCACGAGCCTCGACCGGCCGATCGGCGAGGACGGCGTCGCAGCGCTCAGCGACGTGCTCGGCGACGAGCGCGCCGGTCCCGCCGAGGAGGTCGAGGTCGCGCTGCGCGACGACGCCCTGCACCGCGCGCTCGACGAGCTGCCCGACGAGGAGCGCAAGGTCGTGGCGCTGCGCTACGGCGTCGACGGGCTCGATGGCCCGGTCGGCATCCGTGAGGCGAGCCGCCGGCTCGGCATCACCCAGCCGGAGACGCGCAAGCTCGAGGAGCGCGCGCTGGAGCGACTGGCCGGCCTGCGCGAGATCGAGGCGCTGCGCGAGGCGGCGTAGCTCACGAGCGACGTGCTGGTCGCCTCAGGTGGGCCGCGCGCCGTCGACCGGCTCGTACTCCAGCGACGCGCGATCCCAGTCCGCGTTCGCCGCGGCCGCCTCGTAGGTGCTCTGCAGGAAGCCCAGCAGCGTCGCGTCGGGATCGGCCGCGGTCCGCACGGCTTCGTAGGGCAGCAGGTACTGGCCGGCCTCGGAGCTGTAGAACGCCTGCTCGGGCGTGACGGGGTGCTCTTGGAAGCCGTCGGGCTCCGGATACGCGTAGGCGTAGAACGCGCCCTCCTCGCCGCCGCCGGGCCAGAAGCCGCAGCTCGACAGCTCGTGCGAGTAGCCCTCGACCATCACCCAGTCGCCGCAGTTCGGCGCGCCGCCGGGATGGCGCGGCGCGTGGCGCCCCGAGAAGCGGGTCACGGCGAGGTCGATCGCGCCCCAGAAGAAGTGCACCGGGCTGACCTTGCCGGCGTAGCGGCCGCGGAACCGCTGCAGCACGCGGTCGGCCTGCACGAGCTGACGCCAGAACAGGTGCACCGCATCGGCGTCGTAGGACGCGTGCTGCTCGTCCTGCGCGAACGGGATCGCGGGCTCCACTTCGTTGGGAGTGGGGGTGATCGTCGTCTCGATGCCCAGCTCGCGCAGCGTGCCCATCAGCTCCGCGTAGAAGCTCGCCACCGACTTGGGCTCCAGCGCGACGCGCCCGCGAGCGCCGTCGTCGGCGTCGACGCGCAGCTCGTGGTCGTGGAAGTCCAGGTCGATCGAGTACGTGCGGGTGCCGTCGGGGATCGAGCCCGTCGTCAGGCCGCGCGGCGTGACGTAGAGCGTGGTCTGCCACCAGTGGTTGATCATCGGCGCCCCGGCCAGCCGCAGCTTGCCGACGATCTGCAGCCACATGTGCAGCGTCGCGCGCGTGTCCGTCCAGTCCTCGACCCGCAGCGCCGGCCACGGCTCGTGTGTCCGGCTCGAGTCCGCGGTGCTCATGACGACGTTTCTCCTTCTCCCGGTTTGCGTGGCAGCTGATGCGAGCGATGCGGGCTTCCGGGCCACGGCCCGGTGCTCGTCGCACTGACGATGACGGCGCTGTCAAGTCGTCCGCCCAGTGCGGGCGCCTTGGTCGCGCGATCGGTCACGCCGAGGCCCTGATGCAATATGCATGATAACATTGCAAACCGTATGGGCGTGCTGCTCCAGGTCCGCGACGTTCCAGAGGAGGTCCATCGCGCCCTGAAGGCGCGTGCGGCCGCATCGGGGGTATCGCTGTCCGAGTACGTGCGCATGGTGCTGACCCGCACTGCGAGCCGTCCGACGCCGACCGAGCTGGCGCAGCGGATCGCGGCGCGCGGCACCGTCCGGCCCGCGGAGCTGACGGAGCAGACCGTCCGGGCGCTCCGCGACCACGGCGAATGACGGTCGTCGACACCTCCGTGGTCGTCGACTATCTGCTTGGGATCGGCGTCGCGGATCGTGTGCACGCAACGCTCACATTGGGTGAGGAGCTCGCCGCGCCGGACCTCCTCGTCTTCGAGGTGCTGGCCGTCCTGCGGCGGCTGACAGGTCGCGACGAGCTGAGTGCGGAGCGCGCCGCCGGTGCCGTCACGGATCTCGGCGACGTGCCGCTCATGCTCTTCTCCTCGCTCCCGCTGCGCGACCGAGCCTGGGCGCTGCGCGAGAACCTCACCGCTGCCGACGCGCTGTTCGTCGCGCTGGCGGAGCACCTCGGCGAGCCGCTCGCGACCAAGGACGCCGCGCTCGCGCGCGCCGCCCGAGTGCATGCGGCGGTCGAGATCGTCGACCTGCAGCACTGATCGAGATGCTCTCGTGCAGCCGAGATCGTGCCGCTCCGATTTTGGCTGACCCGGCGAACGAGCATCGTCGGCGAACATGGGGCGTCACAGTCCAACTCGACGTAGGGATGTCGGCGACGTTGCCATCATCGCATCGTCGAGGCTGGCCTCCCGCAGTTCGTCGACGGGTCGGCTGGCGATGACCCCGTCCAGAGCGTGCTGTCCAGAACGTGTGGCTACCGCGGCTGCATGTCGCGGAACGAGCCTGGGACGACGCCGGAGGCGCCGTAGACCTTGAGGGTCTCGATTGTGTCCTTATGGGTGACGATCGCCGAGCCGTAGACGGCGCGTTGCGGATTGAGCTGGTTTACGAGACCACCGACGACCGTGTCGAGCCCGAGGCCCGGCAAGCTCAGCGTACAGATGCCTAGGACTCGCAACAGGCACGTTCCATTGATCAGGGCGTCGACGGTTCCGTCGACCCCAAGCACACCGAGCAGCCCGTTTAGAGTAGGCGCGAGGGTGCACAGTAGGCCAGGGCACAGAAGCGAGTTGACCAGGCTGTTTGTGTTGAGCGTCAGGTTCGGCGGATCGATCCCGACTTTGGCGCTCTTGCCGTCCGCGTACACGCCGCCCTTGACGTGGGCTCCGCTCTCGATGCGGATGACCTCGCGGCCGGGCGTGGCTGCGTCTCCGAGGCCGAGACCCCCATCCGCCACCGGGTGGCGCTGGAGGTTGAGCGCGTATACGACGCCCGTGAAGGTCCGGGACGTGGTGGAGACGGGCGCTCCGGCCGCGATCGGTGCGCCGCGGAGGATGATGCGTCCGCTGCCGACCACGACCGCGCGGTAGGAGAGGCCTCCAAGGGGGACGTTGAGTACGCACGATTGATCGCCCGTGCCGACCTTCTCGATGAACACGACGGTTGACGGTCCGGCCGCCGGGGGAATCGCGCAGACCGCGCTGGCGCCACCCGGCGAGGTCGGCGCGTACGTGAGCGACTCCTGAGCTTGACGTCGGAGCTGGCCGATGTTCGCCGGTGACGTCGTCGTCACGGTTGGGAACTGCTCGTACTTGTTGCCCAGGAGCGTCGACACCAGCGGAACCGCTCCAAGCGCGGCGACGGTGCCGGTCACGCAGGTGGACACGAGAACCTGGAGATCGAGCAGCCCGCACCGCACGCCGGTGATGCCCGAACCGGGGACCGCCGGGTCGGGTGCCACGGTCGGCGTCGAGCCCAAGAGGCCGCTGAGCACCCCGCCGAGCGCGTTGGCGGTGATGTTGTTGACCGTCGATCCGAGGTCGTCGGTGAGGTTGCCGCTGACCAGGCCGAAGCGCGACGGGATCGCCGGCGTCGTGCGCACCTGCACGAGCCCGACGAGGACGCGGGTCCTGCCCTCGACGGTGGACTGCGCGCGGACCCAGACCTTGTTGTTGCCGTTGGCGTCGTAGTTCTTGCCGGTCAGAAGGCTGTCGCTCCACACGGTCGAGCCGTCGATGTCGTCACAGACGTTGACCTGCCACGTAGCGCCCTCGTAGGCGGCGTCCGTGTAGCTGGCGTTGAGGTTGGGCCGCAGGCGTGCCGTGGCGGCGCTCGGCGTCGTGTCCGCCCCGACGATGTCGCCGAAGCCAGCAGCCGCCGCGTTGCAGGCCGGATCGCCCGGTGGGATGGAGGCTGGCCAGTTGCGTCCGAGTACGAATGCCTGGCTCGTGAGGACACTCTCGCTGAGGTTGAAGGCGCGGTCGCGTGTGCGCTCTGAGGCGGACTCCTTGGCCTGCGTGTCGACGATCGAGAGCAGCGCGAGCCCGAGCGCCAGCATCATCGCGGTTGCGAGCAGTGCCGTGATCAGCGCAGAGCCGCGCTCGTCGACGCGCGCCCGCTTGATCAGTTGCATTCGACGTCCTTTCGAATCGTGTTCGTCACACCGAGGGCGTCCGTGATCGTGGCGACGATCTGCGTCAGCCCGGGCGGGATCAGCACGCCGCCGGTGACAGGCGTCCCGATCGCGATGCCGCCGTCGTTGGCGTACGTCACCGTGACCGCTCCGACGGCTGGGATGTCGGCGCTGAGGCTGAGGAGCGCGCCGGTGCTGCCGCAGGTCACATCGAGATCGTCATCGGTGACCGCGAGCGCGCCTGCAGCGCGCCGGGCGGCGCTCGCCTGCAGCGTGCTGCTGCTGGTCTTGCCGCCGCTGCTGGCTTCGAGGCTGAAGATGATGCCGACGTTTCGCACGAGCGCCCGCGTGTCCGCCGTCGGTGACGTCGATGCACCGTCATACGTGAACGCGGTGTTGGTCGTCGACCTGAGGTTTGCGAGCTTCGTCCCGCTCGAGCAGGCTGCGGTCGGCGCTGTCAGCGGCGTGGTGGTGGTGAACTGCGAGGAGCCGTAGAGGTCGTCCGAAGTCACGCAGAGTCGCTCGATGCGTGCTCCGCCGCTTTCCGGGACGGCGTACGCCAGGTCCTTTGCTTCCGCCCTCAGGATCATCGATGCGCCGCGGAGGTCGCGCACCGTTCGGTCGACCATCGTCCGTACCTGCTCGTTGGCGTCGGTGACGCGCGTCTGGTGTGCGGCATTGGACGAGAACAGGTCGAGGCTGCTCAGCGTCGCCAGCAGGACGACGAGCGAAATCGAGATCGCGACAAGCAACTCCACGAGCGTGAAGCCGTCCTCGCGACGGTGAGTATCGACGATCTTTGCCATCAGGTCTGACGCGGGTTGGTGAGCAGGGTGGTCTGGCTGACGCTGCCCGAACCGCCGCGGGTCCAGCTGACGTCGATACGCACGCGGCGTAGGTCGTCCGGATGTGCGTCGAAGGCGACGGTGCCGCTTGTGGTGGAGGCACAGACGCTGATCGGCGCGACGTTGCTGACGAGCGAGGTGAGCGTGTTGAGGATCTGGGTGTTCGTTCCGACCGCGTTGCAGACGGTGTCCAGCAGGCTGCCTGCGAGATTGACCGCGATGCCGAGCACGTTGACCGACGCAGCGGGTCCGGGCGGCGGGTCACCTGGGGTGGGCGTGACGGTCGGGGTCTCGCAGAAGGTCGCATCGCCCTGGCCGGCACCATCCGTCGGATCGTCGATCGAGCAGGCGAAGACCGTGACCTTGTAGACGACGTTGCGGCGCGTGACCTCGAAGGTGGAGGTCGGAGGGGCCCCCGTCACCGCGGAGGCGTTGTCGGATGCCGGCAGCATGCCCCGCAACGTGGTCGGAGCAGCCGCCATCGTCATGTCCTCATATGCGGCCTGCCGGCTGCGCTCGACGAGGTCACGGGCGAGGTTTGTGCCCTGCTCGCGTGCTGTCGTGGCGCTGGTGCTGGCCATGCTGCCCTCGATCAGGGTGAGCGTGCCGAGCACGCCGACGATCAGGATCAGCATGGCGGCCATCACCTCGACGATCGTGAAGCCGGCTTCGCCGCCGCGCTGGAGGTGGTCGTGCTGCACGGGGAGGCTATCGGCAGGCGCGCCCGTGGTCCATGAGCCCGAAAAGCGGGGAAGTGGACGTGTGTCGTACTCAGGTGGCCAGCGACCGTCCGGCGACCCGGCCCCGTGAAGCCGTTGAGCAGGTGCGGGCATCGTCGGCTTCGGACTCAGCAAGGGAGCGACGCAAGGAGCTGCACGGCCGCACGTTGCGGATGGGTGCTGGGACGATACGCTTGGAGGATGCCCACGCTGGTGCTCGGCACCCCTCCGCCGGAGCTTGAGGCGCTGCTCGAGCGCCGTCGCCGGGCGGGCGTCGATCGCTTGGACGAGGTGTGGCAGGGTGTCCGCCACATGGTTCCCGGTCCCAGCTTCGAGCACGCGCGCGTTGCCACGCAGCTGACGCTTCTGCTCGACGCGCCGGCGCGCACGGCCGGACTGCTGCTCGCGATGCACGAGTTCAACCTCGGTGAGTCCGAGCATGACTTCCGCGTGCCTGACGGCGGGCTGCTCCGGCCGGGGGCAGGCGGGGTGTGGCTCTCGACGGCCGCGATCGTCGTAGAGGTGATCTCCCCTGGCGACGAGACCTGGCAGAAGCTTGAGTTCTACGCCGCCCACGATGTTGACGAGATCCTGATCGTCGATCCGACCGAACGAACGGTCACCTGGCTTGGGCTGCGCTCCGGCGAGTACGAGCCCGTTCGGCGGAGCGGCTTGATCGCGCTCGGTCCAGTTGAGCTCGCCGAGCAGCTCGACTGGCCGTAGCTGGCTGGGTTCGCACCAGGCATCGCGGCGTGCTCACAGCAGCGCGCCGGCCCCGCAACAGCGGGGCCGGCGCGGTGGCCGAACAGCTGGACTATCCCGCGGAAGGCGGGTGGACTACTTCTCGCAGGCGTCGCGCTCCAGCGGAGCGTCGCCGGCCTTCTGGGCCTGCAGCTTGCGCAACAGGCAGGCGCGCTCGCTTGCTGTGCTGGCGGCGGTCGCCCTCGTGCTCGAAGACGAGCTCCGCTTCGTGCGCACGACGTCCAGGCGCCGGCTGACGATGTTGCGGGTCGAGCTCAGCGTTGTCAGCCGCACGTGCGAGCCGGCGGGGATGTCGACGTAGCGGCAGACGCCGTCCTGCTGGCGGCACTTGACGGGACCCGTGACGAGCACGCCGGGAGCGACGGCGAAGGTCGCCTTCTTGCGGCTCGGCGAGTACTTCACGAAGACCGCGACGAGCTTGCCGTGGATGTAGAACGGCTGCATCCGCGGGATCGCGCGGCGGACCTTGCTGTTCTGGACCGCGCCGTAGCGGATGTCGACGGCGATCTCAGGGACGGGGGAGGTGCGTGCGGGCGTCGAGCCCGGCGAGCGTCCCGGCGACGACCCGCTGGGCCGTGGTGTCCGACCATCGCCGTTCTGGACGACGACCGGGGCCGGTTGTGCGGGCGCGGCGTTGCTCGCAGCGCCGTTGCCCGTCGTGGCTCCCGTCGCCGGGGGCGTCGCCGCGCCCCCGCCGCCGGACGCCGCCGCGGCTGCTGCGGCACGGACCGCCGCCGGCGGGCTGAAGGGGTCGGAGGCCGCTCCGGTCGCCCGGCCCTTGACCGTCGCGCCGTCGCTCGTGGCGAGCAGGCGCGCGGCGCGGTCGGGGAGCTTGGCCTCGGCCGCCGCCGGGACGACGTTGTCGATCGCCGGCGAGCCCTCCGGCGAGCCCTTGAGGAACAGCAGCGGGGCCATCACGAGGACGAGCAGGGCGACGGCCGGGATCGGCCACAGGCGCCGGCGGATGATCTCATCCAGCAGGTTGCGGAGCATCATGACCCTCCCGCGGTCGGGGCGGCCGCGGCGGGTGCCGGCGGCTGTGGTGACGAGGCCCCGTCAGGGGCGATGTAGGCGGTGGCGTTGAGCGTCGCCTTCGTCTGCGACGAGCCCGGCTCGGGGCGGGTGAACGTCAGCCCGTCGATCGTCAGCAGGCGTCCGGCGACCTTGACGTCGCCGCCCTTCTGCACGCTGACCGAGCGGCGCACTGTCGCGAGGATGTCGCGCAGGGCGAAGTACTCGCCGGTGAACTCGAACGTGAACGGCAGCACCGCGAGGCCGTCGGGGCCGACGCTGGCACCCGGCGGAAGCGGCGTGGTGGCGGCGGCGGCGTCCGCCGCCGGCGCCGCGGTGCCGCCGGCCTTCAGCGCGACGAGACGCAGGTCGCTGTTGCGCACGTTGGCGCGCCGCTGCAGCTGGCGCAGCAGATCGGCGATCGCGGCACGTGCCGGCACGGCCTTGTCGAGCCGGCGCAGCTCGGAGAGCCTGTCCGGGAACTCCTTGCGCGAGGCCTGGTAGGAGGCCAGCACGGACTGCGCGCTCTGCAGGCGCTCCTGCTGGGCGGCGACGTTGTCGCGCACCTGCGTGCGCTCCTCGCGCTTGGGGCTGATCGCCAGCATCCACAGCGCGACCATGATCGCGATCCCGGCGAGCGCGATGAGCGCGATCGTCCTCTTGTCGGTCGAGCTCATCGCGAGCCTCCGGTCGTTGCGGCGGCGGTCTGGGCTGCCGGCGCGGTCGTCGCTGGGTTGGTGCCTGCCGCCGGCTCGACGGCGGGCGCACCCGCTGCCGCCGGCGGCGTGGTCGTGGTCTGCGCGCCGGCCGCCAGTGGCGCCGACTGCTCCTTGAAGTACGTCACGAGCTCGAAGCTCGCCGACTTGGCGTCGCCGCTGCTGCAGCCACCCGAGCCGGCCGCCGCGGCGCCGGCGCCGGACTTGGCGGTTCGCTCGGTGCGGTTGAAGCCGACCTCGGTGACGCCGGTCATGCGATGCAGGCGGTCGATGTAGGCGGGAACGCTGCGCTCACGTGTCGCGCAGCCGACGAGCTCGACGGCCGGCGAGGACAGCACGCTGCGCAACCCGGAGGTCCCGCCGCCGACGCCGCCTTCGACCTGGGTCGTCGGCGTGAGGGTCGCCTTGACCGAGGTCAGCCAGACGCCGTTGGGGGAGACGCGCGCGAGCTCGGTCAGCGTCCGATCCCACTTGAAGCGGGTGCTGGCGACGGAGGCGACGGCCTCGCGGCGCCTCGTCGTGGCCTTGGCGAAGTCGTCGTACGGCTTCAGCGCGGCCGCCGCGCGCTCGCTCGTCACGAGCTCGGCGGCGATCTGACCGAGGTCCTCGCGACCCGAGCTGACCTGGTTGGAGAGCACGACGAGGTAGACGACCGCCGCGGCGAGCACCGCGACCGCGGCGCAGCTGACCTGCGCGACGAGCGGCGGAGGCGCCGACGCGACGCGGCGACGGTGCGCGGTGGCGGGGCGCAGGTCGGGGCGCAGGTCGTCGCTTGCGCGCGACAGGCCGACGACGACGTCGAGCCGCTCGGCCGTGGCGCCGAGACCTTCGAGCTCGGGCCAGCCCTCGCGGCCGGCGACGATCACCGGCAGGCCGAGGTCGTCCTCGAGCGCCTGGGCGACGCCCGGCCAGGCGGTCATCGCGCCGGTCAGCACGACCCCGCCGATCGGGCAGGCGTCGGCGCGGGCGGCGTAGACGCCGCGCGATGACTGCACCTCGGCGACGACGCGGCGCAGGCCCTCGCGGACCTGCTGGGCAACGTTCGTCTCGAGCTCGTCGGCGCCCGGCGCTCCGCTGCCGAGGCCGATCGCGGAGCTGTGCGCGCGGGCTGCCTCGACGCTGATCCCGGCGCGCTCGGCGAGCCCGGTGGCGATCGCCTCCGAGCCGGCCGACGCGGCACGCACGAGCAGCGGCTGCCCGTCCTCGGTGATGACGACGTTCGTCAGCGCCCCGGCCTGCACGTAGAGGATCGCCTCGCCCGGCGTCTGTGCGTGGTGCAGCGCGGCGACGGTCGCCAGGCCCGAGAGCGCGATGCCCCGGGAGCGAAGCCCGGCGGCCTCGAGGGCGCGCATCAGGCGCTCGATCCCGTCGACGCGGGCCGCGGCCATCAGGACCCGCTGCAGTCCGCCGCTGCCGCCCGGCACCTTGCCGATGCGCAGGTAGTCGACGACGAGCTGATCGAGTCCCACCGGCAGCAGGTCGGTCGCGAGATGGCGCACCGCGCTGTCGAGGTCACCGCCGTCGAGCGAGGCGGGCAGCTCGACGAGCCGCACCATCAGGCGTGGATGAGCAAGCCCGACGCGAACGTCTCGCGGCATGCTGTGCTCAGCGAACAGCGTTCGCAGCTCCTCGGCGAGCCCGTCGGAGTCGACGACCTCTCCGTCGACCACGAGGCCGACCGGTAGGGGATGCACGATCGCTTGGCGCGCACGATCACCGCCGCCGCCAGGTGGCAGCGCTACGACGGCATCGGCGCCGATGTCGAGGGCGACGGCCGAAGATGACCGGCGCGGTCCGAAGCGGACGCGTCCGCTGGAAGGCATGTTTGGTATCCGCACATCCCGCTCTTCGGT
This sequence comes from Solirubrobacteraceae bacterium, assembly GCA_030690545.1. GTDB lineage: Bacteria > Actinomycetota > Thermoleophilia > Solirubrobacterales > Solirubrobacteraceae > CADCVQ01. Next base: position 35,403 of record JAUYGN010000038.1, on the reverse strand, counting down.
GCCTCTGGACGCGCCGTCAAGGGCGTTTGGGCCGATTGGACGGATGGACGATCGGCGCGGCGGTCAGCGCGCTGCCCGTCAGATCACGGCGATACGCGGCACGGCGATACGCGGGATACCGCTCGGTGGCGAGGGGTGGGGCGCAGCAGCCTCGCCCAGCGAGGCTCATCCGCCACACCCCTTCGTTTCGTGAGGCGGACGAGCGCGACTGTGCGCACCAGCGGGCCCGCGGACAGGCCCGGATAGCCTGCGCGCTGTGGCGACGTCCCCGAGCGCAGAGGTCCGGGTGCGGTTGCAGCCGCGCGCGCACCGCGAGGAGCTGGCCGGCGTCCGCGACGGCGTGCTGCTCGTTCGCGTCACGGCGCCGCCGGTCGACGAGCGCGCCAACCGCGCGCTCTGCAAGCTGATCGCCAAGCGCGCGGGCGTCGCACCGTCGCGCGTGACGATCGTGCGCGGTGGCCACGGCCGCGACAAGCTCGTGCGCGTGGAGGGCGTCGACGCGGCGCAGCTCGATGCTGCGCTCGGTCTGCCGTGAGCCCCGCACTCGGCCCGCGCTGACGACGGCCCGGCGCCAGGAGTCGGCCGTCAGCCGCCGCGAGCCCGGCCGCGGCCGCTCTACGCTGGGAGCGATGAAGGGCTTTGCCTCCGACAACAACGCGAGCGCCCATCCCGACGTGCTCGCCGCGATCGCCGAGGCCAACGAGGGGCACGCCGCCGCCTACGGCGCCGATCCCTGGACAGCCCGCGCGGAGGCGCTGCTGCGCGCGCACTTCGGCGAGCAGTCGGTCTCCTACCTCGTCTTCAACGGCAGCGCGGCGAACGTGCTGTGCCTGCGTGCGCTGTGCCGACCGTGGGAGTCGGTGATCTGCGCCGCGCAGGCGCACGTCAACGTCGACGAGGGCGGCGCGCCGGAGCGGATCGCGGGCGTCAAGCTGCAGGCCGTCCCGACCCACGACGCCAAGCTCACGCCCGAGCACGTCGAGTGGCAGCTCGGCCGGCTCGGCGACGAGCACGCCGTCCAGCCGCACGTCGTGAGCGTCACGCAGAGCACCGAGCTCGGCACGCGCTACAGCGCCTACGAGCTGCGCGCGCTCGCCCACTTCGCTCACGAGCGCGGCCTGCTGCTGCACGTCGACGGCGCTCGGCTGGCCAATGCCGCGGCCGCGCTCGAGGTCGAGTTGCGCGCGATCACGACCGACGTCGGCGTCGACGCCGTCTCGTTCGGCGGCACGAAGAACGGGCTGCTGCTCGGCGAGGCGGTCGTCTTCTGCGACCCGGCGCACGCCGACGGCTTCAAGCACCTGCGCAAGCAGACGCTGCAGCTCGCGTCGAAGGGGCGCTTCCTCGCCGCCCAGTTCGTCGCGCTGCTGGACGGCGACCTCTGGCGACGCAATGCCGCGCACGCCAACGCGATGGCGGCGCGGCTGGCCGACGGACTGTCCTCGATCGGCGGCGTGCGCCTGACGCAGCCCGTGCAGGCCAACGGCGTCTTCGCGGCGCTGCCCTCCGACGCGACGACGCGGCTGCAGCGCGACTGGCGCTTCTACACGTGGGACGAGCAGGCCGGCGAGGTGCGCCTGATGTGCTCCTGGGACACGTCGGCGGAGGAGGTCGACGCGTTCGTCGCCGACATCGCCACTGCCTGCGAGACTGCGAGAGTCGGTTCCTGAGCACCTGGCCCGATGGGTGCAAGGCATCCGATCGATTACGGCCACTCGTACATAACGCCGAGGCCGGTCGATGCCGATGATGGAGATATGGGTATGAGCGCATTCATGGATCGCAGCTACCGCATCGCCCCCGCTGGCACCGGCGTTCTCTGCGACGCCGTCGTCGACCGCGAGGACAACGCCGCCCTCGCTGACGCGCTCGCGCTTCGCCGCGAGCAGATCGGCCGCCAGGGCATCGACAGCGCCGACGCCGTGCTCGAGCTGCGGGCGCTGATGACGCTCGACGACCTGCTCGGCGTGATCCGCGAGACCGGACCCGACGCGACGCTGACCGTCACCCGCGACCAGGCCCGGCTGCTGTGCGAGATCGCGGGCGCCTACGTCGCCGAGCGCGACGTCGACAGCTACCAGGCCCCCGAGGAGCGCGACCGCATCGCGCGCCTGCGCTCGCTCGCCGGCCCGCTGATGGACCTCTGCTGCGAGTTCGCCGCCGCCGAGGACGAGGCGCGCAAGCAGCTCCTCGCCGTCTGACCGCGCGAACGTCGATGCGCCATGGCCGGGCGTGCCCGCCGGCCGTCGCTAGATTTCCTCACGAGGTTTCGCTCGCGAGGAGGAGCAGACGTGGCCCGAGGAAAGAAGACCAAGAGCCGGACGATTCGCAGGCAGCGTCCCGCTGGGACGGACGCCGGCTCCGCGCCCGCGGTCGAGTCCGTCGAGCAGGCGTCCGTCGCCGTCGAGGAGCCGGTGCCATCGGCTGAGGCGGCTGACCCCTCCGAGCGCACCGGCAGGACGGTCAAGCAGCCGATCTTCGGCGGCGGCGACACCGAGCTGCCCGACCCGCAGGACGCCAAGACCGCGGAGAAGCGCAAGCAGGAGGACGAAGCCGAGGAGTCGCTCGCGCAGCTGCGGCGCGTGCTCGAGCTGAGCCTCGAGCAGCGCGGCCCCGACGATCCGGGCACGCTGCGCGCTCGCGCCGACATCGCGATGGCGCTGTGGCACATGGGGCGTACCGACGAGGCGATCGAGATCGAGGAGGAGCTCGCGGCCGACACGGCGCGGGTGCTCGGCGAGGAGCATCCAGAGACGCTCACGTCACGGGCGAACCTCGCCTCCTCCTACTGGACGGCGGGCCGCAACGACGAGGCGATCGAGATCGAGGAGGCGGTCCTCGCAGACGCCGAGCGGCTGCTCGGCCCCGATCACCTCGCGACCCTGACGGCGCGCGCGAACCTCGCGTTCTCCTACTCGACCGCTGGTCGCAAGGAGCAGGCGGTCGAGCTTCAGCGCCAGGTCGTCGCCGACCGCGAGCGCGTGCTCGAGCCCGACGATCCCGACACGATGGATGCCCGCGCCAACCTCGCGTCCGCCTGCTGGAACGCCGACCTCGTCGACGAGGCGGTCGCGGCGGAGGAGCGGATCCTCGAGGAGAGCGAGCGCATCAACGGTCCCGACGACGTCGACACCCTGCAGGCGCGCGTCGCGCTCGCCTCGTCGTACCGGATGGCAGGTCGCACCGAGGCCGCCGCGGAGCTGCAGAGCCGCGTCGTCGAGGAGAGCGAGCGGCTGCTCGGCCATGACCACCCGGCGACGGTCGCGGCGCGCAAGACGCGCGAGCTCAACTGAGCAGGCCGCGCCTCAGCCGCCGGAGTCGGTCCCGCAGAAGGACTGCAGGTCGCCGGTGACGGCCACGACGCCGAGCAGGATCCCGTCGCCGTCGACGACCGGCACGCGGCGCGCGTCGGTCAGCAGGGCGAGGTCGCGGCCGGTGTTGGCGGGCGCGTCGGGCGAGACGGTCGGTCCGTCGTGGGCGACCTCGGCGGCCGGCCGGCCGGGATCGAGGTCCTCGCCGCCGATGTCCTGAGGCGTCAGCGAGCCCGCATAGCGCCCGTCGTCGCCGAGGAACGCCTGGCGGCGGCTCGAGCTTGCGGCGAACCAGTCGCGCACGTCGCCGATCGTCGCGTCGGCCGGCAGCGTGGAGAACCTCGCGTGCAGCACGTCGTTGACGGTCAGGCCATCTGCTTCGTCGATTCGCAGCTTTGGCACAGCTGCATGATGACAAGCGCGACAATGGTCGCGTGTCACCGTTCGAGGAGCTCGCCGCGGACCCAGCCGCTCGGCTCGACGAGCTTGCGCTCGCGCTCGCCGCGCAATTTCGCGACGTCGACGAGGCGCAGGCGCTGGCGCGCCTCGACGAGCTTGGCGACGAGGTGCGCGACGCCGCCGTCGTGCACGACGAGCTCGACGCGCTGCGCGTCGTGCTCGGCGAGCGCCACGGCTTCATCGGAGCGCGCGACGAGTACGACCATCCGAGCCACTCGATGCTCGATCTCGTGCTCGAGCGCCGCAGCGGGTTGCCGATCGCCGTGTCGGCGGTCTACGTCGAGGCCGCCCGCCGCGCCGGGATCGCGCTGGACGGCGTCGGACTGTCAGGCCACTACGTCGTCGGCCGCTTCGCCGCGCCCAGTCCGCCGGTCCTGCTCGATCCGTTCGCCGGAGGCGAGCGGATCGAGACGCCGGCAGCCGCCGAGGTGCGGCCCTGGGGGCCGCATGAGACGACGCTGCGGATGCTCAACAACCTCGTCGGCTCGTTTACGCGTCGCAGCGATCTCGGCCGTGCGATTCGCGCGGCGGAGCTGCGGATCGAGCTGCCGCTGCAGCCGCAGCTCGCCGAGGCGCTGGGCGCGGAGCTGCGCAGCCTGCGCGCGCGGCTGAACTGAGAACGCCCGGGCTACGCTCGGCCGGTGTTGCCGAGCGCCGCGTTCGCGGCGTCCCACTTGGACGTCGCGTTGTCCTCGGTCAGCTCGTCGGCGCTGTCGACCGTGCTGCCGGTCTGGCCCTTCACGGCGTCGGCGTCGTCGCCGCCGCTGGGGTCGATCGCGCTGTCGGAGGGATCCCTGTCGGTGACGGCGCCCTTGACGGGGTCGCGCAGCGCCTGCGGGTCGCGGGGGTCCTTCGTGGGCTCGTCGACCATCTCGCGCGGCACGATGCCCTCGTTGTCGGCCCAGCTGTCGGGCCCGCCCTTGGCGTCCTGCGGCTCGTGCACGCCGCCGCGGTAGTCCCTCGGGTCTTGCTCGGCCATATCGATCGCTCCTCGGTCGTCGTGTGCGTCCGGATGGCGTACCCGGTCGGCGGCGAGACATGAATCGCTAGCGTCCGCCGGATGGATGCGCGCGACCGCTGGAACGAGCGCTACGCGGCCGCCGGACCGCCGCGCATCGCCGGCGCGCCCGCACGATGGCTCGTCGAGCACGAGCGGCTGCTGACGGGCGCGGGCCGGGCGCTCGACGTGGCCTGCGGCGACGGCCGCAACGCGCTGCACCTCGCGCAGCTCGGCTACACGGTCGACGCGATCGACGTCTCCGATGTCGCGATCGAGCAGCTGCGCGCCGTCGCCGGCGAGCGCGGGCTCGCGGTCCGTGCGAGCGTCGTCGATCTCGAGCGCGAGCCGCTGCCGGCTGGGCCGTATGACGTGATCGTGACGTTCAACTACCTGCAGCGCGACCTGTTCGACGCGCTGCAGGACGCGCTCGCACCCGGCGGGCTGCTGCTCTACGAGACGCTCGCGCAGGCGCACGTCGAGCAGCTCGGCAAGCGCTTCAACCCGGACTACCTGCTCGGCGACGGCGAGCTGCTCGGCGCCTTCGGTCGCCTGCAGGTCGTCGCCCACCAGGAGGGCGTCGTCGAGCGCCCGGACGGGCCGCGCGGCGTGGCCAGCCTCGTCGCCCGGCGCCCCGCGGTCGCCGTGGACGCCTGACGACAGCCGGCGCCTGACCGTTCGTCGACCAGCGCCCTTGCGCGCGCGGTCTGGCAGCATCGGTCGTGCATGGATGCCATCGTCAAGACCACGCTCGGAGCAATCGTCGCGCTCGCGCTGAGCGCCGCGCCGGCGAACGCGAACAGCCGCTACACCGAATGCGGGGCGATCGGCGAGGCGGCGATCGTCGCGGTCACCGCCGCCAGCTGCCAGGAGGTGCGCGAGGTCGCGAGCGCCGTCACGGCTGCGCCGCCCGACCAAGCCCCCGCGCTGCTGGGCGCAGCCGGCTGGACGGCGCTGCGTGCGACGCCGACGAGCGACCGCGGCGCCCACGACCTCGTCGCGGCGCGCGGGTTCAGCGCGCTGCGCATCCGCCGGGCCGGCGCCGCCCCCGACCTCGACGGCTGGGCCGCCGGTCGCGAGCTGATCTTCTCGCGCAACAGGCTCGTCGGCGGCGCGCGCGTGCCGCGGGACTCGGTCGTCTGCACGTCGGCCTTCCTGATCAGGCTCGGGCGCCATACCGGCGGCCTGAGCGCCGCGCACTGCGGCGGGGTGCGCACGGACGGCACGACGCATCGGCGCAACGCCGCGCTGCGCCGCCCACCACTGGCGGGGATCGTCCTCGGGCGCGTGCAGCGCAACGTCGCCCGCAACCGCCCGCTCGATGCGCTCGTCGTGCCGGTGCCGGCAGGTGCGAACCGCCCGTCGACGCCGATCGTGGACCGCGGCGTCGCGCGCCCGCCGTGGTTCGTGGTCGGACCGGCACGACCGACGTCGAACCGCCGCGTCTGCTACACGGGCCGCACGAGCGGCGTCGACCAGTGCGGCGCGATCCTCGCCGGCAGCAGCGCACGGCGCGTCAACTCGACGGCGACGAGGGTCTCCGGCACGCGCGTGATCTGCACGTCGATCCCCGCTCGCCAGGGCGACAGCGGGGGGCCGGTCTACACGGCGCCGCGGACCGACGGCACCGTCCACGCGATCGGGATCACGACACTCGTCGTCGGTCCCTTTCAGAGCATGTGCTTCACGCCGATCGCGCCCGTGCTCGACGCGCTCAACGCGACGCTCGTCCGCGCCGTCGCACGCTGAGCACGGCGCCGACGCAGGCCCCGTAGGCGACGTGGTCGAGGACCTGCGGCGTCAGCGTCAGCGCGCGGATGCGTGCATGGCGCCGGCCGACCACGCCGAGGTCCAGCGCGGCGATCGCAAGGCCCGCGAGCGTGGCGTGGACGGTCTCGCGCCGGTGCGGCAGCAACGCCGCGAGCAGCAGCGCCCAGCCGAGTGAGAGCGCGAGGTGGACCGGCACGGCGGCGAGCAGCAGCGCGAGCCGGCGGCGCTCGCCCGGCAGCAGCAGCGCGCCCGCGGCGAGCGTCGCCTGCAGCGGATCGCGGCGGGTCGCGAGCGCGTGCACGGTCGAGGGCGCGCCGCTGAGCACCGCCGCGACGGCGCCCGCGACGAGGCCGTCCGCGATCGTGTCGCCGTGCGTCATCGGCCGCACGGTACCCCGCGCGGTCGTCGTGGCGCGTCCGCGCGCAGGAGCGCCTTTCGTCGCCGCCCTATGACGGCGTCGCCGGCGGCTGTACGATGGCGCTTCATCTAGGGGGTATGGGGGCAGCCTGTGCGCATCAAGCTCGTCTCACTCGAGGACGGGATCACGTCGTGCGGCTTTCGGAAGATGGCCGCGTTCGCCGCGCGCATCAACGAGGACACGGAGTCCTGCTACGTCTCGACGAACCGGTATCGCAGCATCCGCAACGGGCTGCGCGGCACGCTCGGCAGCGCCGGGTCGCTCGAGGACGAGGACATCGATCTGGCCGCGCGCGGCCTGATCGACGCCGACCTCGTCGGGTTCTCGTCGATGACCGGCTACTCGGAGCTGACTCGCCGGCTGATCACCCGCGTCAAGGAGCTCGACCCCTCGACCTACGTCATCTGGGGCGGGATCCATCCGATCATCCAGCCCGAGGATGCGATCCTCGCCGACGTCGACGCGATCTGCACGGGGGAGGGCGAGTTCGCGTTCGAGGAGCTGCGCCAGCTGCTGATCGAGGGACGCGACCCGACCGGCGTGAAGAACTTCTGGTTCAAGCAGCCCGACGGCGAGATCGTCAAGAACCACTTCCTGCCGCTGATGTCGACCGACGCGATGGAGTCGCTGCCGTTCCCGCAGTACGGCGACGGCGAGGTCATCTACGAGGCCGGCGTCGGCTTCCAGCCGATGAACGCCCAGCACTACATCGAGAACGACGGCCTCAGCTACACGACGCTGTGGTCGATCGGCTGCCCGTTTCACTGCACGTACTGCGGCAACACGAAGTTCATCTCCAACGACGCGAAGTACAAGCGCATCCGCCACCCGAGCGCGCGCTACATCGTCGACGAGGTCAAGACCGCGCGCGAGCGCTTCCCGCACCTCAGCCACGTCTCCTTCCACGACGACAGCTTCATGGCGATCCCCTACCGCGAGATCGAGGAGTTCGCCGAGCTCTGGAAGGCCGAGCTCGACCTGCCGTTCGCCGTCTACGGCGTGATCCCCAACTACGTCAAGCGCGACAAGTTCGAGCTGCTGACCTGGGCCGGCATGAACCGCGTCCGGATGGGCATCCAGAGCGGCAGCCGCAAGACGCTGGAGTTCTACAAGCGCCCGTCGCCGCCGGAGAAGATCCTCGCCGCCGGCGAGGTCAACGCGTCGTTCTCACCGAGGTACCACATCCCGCCGGCCTACGACATCATCACCGACAACCCGATCGAGACGCGCGAGGACATCAAGGAGACGCTGCAGCTGCTCTATGACATGCAGCGGCCGTACACGCTGTTCATCTACTCCCTGAAGGTGATCCCGAACACCGAGCTCGAGCAGGCGATGAAGGAGAAGGGGATCGACATCGAGGAGATCTCGGCGACGTTCATGTCGATCCCGCCGCGGCTGAACAACCTGCTGCTGTACACGCTGACGCTGTGGCGCCCGCCCGAGTGGCTGTGGAAGCAGCTGCTCAAGCGCGTCAAGGCGAGCACCGAGGAGCAGCGCCTGTATCCGCGCCTGGGCAACATGCTGCGCACGATGTACCTCTCGCGCCGCGCGCTGAGCCACCTCGTGAAGATGGACTTCTCGGCGATCCCCGGCAAGACCGGCTACTACATGTGGCGGATCGGCCTCGTCGGGGCGTGGCGCAAGCACCTCACGCGCCGGATGCCGCGGCCCGAGCGGCCCGAGCGCGAGATCGCGCGCGAGAAGCGCACCCGGAAGATCGCCGCGTAGCGCTCGGCGGTCGTGCCGCCGGAGCGCCGACGACCGCTAGCCACGCGTCAGCGCGCCGAAGACGATCAGCACGCCACCTGCGAGCAGCAGCGGCGTTCCCGGACCGACCGAGCTCTCCACACGCTACGCGGCGATGGCGCAACGCCGCTTCCGCGTACGTGTTTCGAGCCGCGAGCGGGTAGGGCCATCCGAACACCGACGAACGGAGTGACGAGACCATGACGGACGAACAGGTCGCGCAGACAGACGAGGCCGTCGAGCCGACCACCGAGACCGAAGCTGCCGCGAACGAAGACGTCGCGCTCGCCGATGCCGTCGACCAGCAGGCCGCCGAGTCCAGCGGCGTCGCTGCCGAGCAGGCGCCCGAGGTGCCCGACGACGCCCGCGACACGATCGCGCGCGCGCAGGAGCATCTCAGCAACCTCAACATGGACGCCGAGCGCGACGCGGCCGAGAAGGCCCAGAAGCGGCTCTAGGGGTCTCTGGGAGGCGGGGGAGCGGCCGGGCGATGCAGAGAATGCCCGGCCCCGCCGTCCTGCGGGCCGCGCGCGCCCGCCGACGGCTCGGCGCGCCGGCCGACAGCCGCGGGGTCGCGGTCGTCAGCCGGTCTCGGACGCACCGACGTGCGCCGCGAACGGCTCGAGCGCGCCGCCGGCGCCGATGATCTGGATCGTGTCGTCGTACGGAAACGCCTCGCTTGCCTGTGAGCCGAGCGCAGCGGCGGCCAGCACGGTCCCGCCGATCAGGTAGACGTCGCGCACGACGCCGATGCGAAACAGCGCGCGCGTCTCGTCCATCAGATCGCCCGTGCCGGCGCGCAGCACGGTCGGGAGGTCCTCGCGCAGCGCCAGCGCGGCCACCGCCGTCGAGATGTTCTCGATCTCGTCGGAGCTGACCGCCGCCAGCGCGCGGGCGCGCGCGAGGCAGAGCCGGCGCAGGACGCCGCGGCTGCCGCCGGCGCCGATCACGACGGGGATCCCGTAGCGCTTGGCGCGCGCGACGTTGTCGGCGAGCCGATCGCGCTCGACGGCGATCACGGGGATGCCGAGCTCGCGCAGCGCCAGGCACAGGCGCAGGCCGACCTGGCCGAGGCCGACGACGACGACGTGGTTGCGCCGCGGCATCGCGCGCCGGCCGAACATCGCGACATGGCGCTGGCCGAGCAGACGGTTGATCAGGCCTGCGGTGAAGACGGCCGTGGCGGCCAGCGCAGCCAGCATCGTGGCGGCGGTGAACAGCTTGAGCCAGTCGGGACCGTGCTCGATGGCGGTGTTCGGGCCGACCGTGACGAGCGTCCTGACGGCCAGGTAGATCGCCTCGATCGGCGGCTCGCTCAGCGTCAGCCCGATCACGATCGTGTCGATCAGCAGGATCGCGACGAGCCCGAGCATGCCCGCCGTGAGGGTCTTCGCGCTCAGCTCGAAGGGGTGCAGCAGCGCCGTCGCGTTCGCTCGGACGCGGGCAACGAGACCCTCCCGGCCGACGTCGAGCTCCGTCAGCATCGGCCCGTCGCGTCCCGCCTGGATGCCGCATGGCTCGTCGGCGGCCGACCGGCTGACCGCGATCAGCTCAGCGGCCAGGCAGGGCCCGGCCAGCGACGGCGCGACGACGTCCGCCATCGACATCACGCGCACGTTGCGGACCGCGCGGCGCACCTGGTCGCCGAGGTCGAGGTTGTAGATCGTCACGATCAGCCGGACGCCGGGGCGGACGCCCTCGACGATCAGCGCGAGCCGCAGCGAGACGCGGTCGTCGCGTGAGATGACGACGACCGCATCGATGTCGGCGGTCAGCGCGCGGCGGATCTCGCGATCGTTGGGTGCGCGCAGGTGGATGACGTCGGCGCCAACGCGGTCGAGCTCGCGGCGTACGACGCCGATCAGGCGTCCCTCGCCGAGCACGAGGACGCGCTGGGATCGTGGCGCTTGGGATGTGAGTGGCTCAGCCATGCGGGGGCGAGTATGCGCGAGCAAGCGGCGGCGCGCCACCGCGCAAGCGCGGGACACCCGCTGCTCGGCGACGTCGTCACGGTTGGCGACGATCGCCGCCGGGCAGAATGGCGGCAGTATGAGCATTCCGCCACCAGACGGTCCGACCGAGCCCCTGCGCCCCGCGCCCCGCCAGCGGGTTCCGGAGCGCACCGTGCCGCCCGCCCCCGAGCCGAGCGCCGTCCTCGCACGCGTCGAGGCGGCGCTCGATTCGCTGCGCACCGGACTGATGATCGTCGGCGTGATCGCCGTCGCGGCGCTCGGCGTCGCGATCTACGGGCTCGTGACGGGCGACGATTCGGGCACGACCGGCGCCGGTGGGGCGAGCGCCGAGCGCGTGTCGGAGCTCGACGATCGCCTCGACCGCATCAGCCGCCAGGTGCAGGACCTTCGCTCCGGCTCGGGCGGTGACACCGACGACGACGCGCAGGATCGCATCGAGGCGCTCGAGGAGTCCGTCAAGACCCTCGCCGAACGTCCCACGCCGGGGGACGCGACGCAGGCCGTCGAGGAGCTCTCGGGTCGCATCGACGCCGTCGTCAGAGACGTCGAGGCGCTCAAGCAGGGACAGACGCCGTAGCGAACGCCAGGACACGCTGTCGAATTGCGCCAGCACCGCGCTGGCCCGTTGTCCAGACATGTGAGAACCGGTCGGACCGCACCGCTGCGGACACCTAGACTCATTTCGGATGGCACCGACGAGCATCGCGACCGATGACGACGCACGCGCGCTCACCGTCGGCTGTGAGTTCGAGCTCGAGGTCGCGCAGCCGGTGTCGGCGGTCCTGCAGGTCGCCCCGCGCGCCGATCCGCGCGTGCAGATGCACCGCGAGGCGTGGGACACCGAGATCGACCACCACGGCTACCTCGACGGCTACGGCAACCGCTGCGAGCGCTTCCTGATCGACGCCGGCACCTGGCGCGTCGCCTACGGGGCCGACCTGCGGTTGACGGGCGCGTCGGACCTGATCGAGCCCGACACGCCGGAGACGCCCGTCGCGTCGCTGCCCGACGACGTCCTGAACTACGTGATGCCGAGCCGCTTCTGCCTGCCTGACGAGCTCGGCCACGAGGCCTGGCAGCTGTTCGGCGCGCTGACGCCCGGCTGGTCGCGCGTACAGGCGATCGTCGACTACGTCCACGACCACCTTGCGTTCACCCCTGGCGGCTCGAACCCGTGGACGACCGCCACCGACGCCTATCGCGCGGGCCAGGGCGTCTGCCGCGACTACGCGCACCTGGCGATCACGTTCTGCCGCGCGATGAACATCCCGGCGCGCTACGTCTTCGGCTACATCCCGGACATCGACTGCGCGCCGCCGGAGGAGGCAATGGACTTCGCCGCCTGGTTCGAGGCCTATCTCGACGGGCGCTGGCACACGTTCGACGCGCGCAACAACACCCGGCGCGTCGGCCGCGTCGTCGTCGGCTGCGGACGCGACGCGGTCGACGTCGCGCTGATCACCTCGTTCGGTGCGCTGACGCTGACGAGCTTCACGGTGCAGGCCGACGAGGCCGCTCAGGCCGCGCCGCCGGCCTGATCCGTGGTCGGCGCGGCAGCCGACGAGTCGAGATGCGGGCGGGTCGTCAGGCGGTCGCGAAGCGGCTGAGCGTCAGCTCGGGCCGCACGCCGGCGAGGTGCTCACGGAAGATCCGGTAGTACGCGAGCTCCTCGCGGGTGCGCAGCGGGGGCTCGACGAGGCCGCGCTCGAGCGCGAAGTCCGACTCCGTGATCTCGGCCTCGATCGCCGCCGTCAGCACGTCCTTGGCTCCGCTGCCGTCGCCGAACTCGGCCTTGTCGCGCCACAGCAGCGCCTCGGGCAGCCAGCCGTGAAACGCCTCGCGCAGCAGCCGCTTCTCCGGCTGGCCGGGACCGGCGAGCTTGAAGCCAGGCGGCAGGCGCAGCGCCCACTCGATGACCTCGCGGTCCAGGAACGGCACGCGCGCCTCGAGGCCGTGCGCCATCGTCACGCGATCGCAGCGCTGCAGGTTGAGGTTGTGCAGGCTTCCGACCGTCCGCACGAGCTCGGCGTGCAGGGTCTCGGGATCGGTGAAGTCGCGCAGGTAGGCGTAGCCGGCGAACAGCTCGTCGGCGCCCTCGCCGGTCAGCACGACCTTGACGTGCTCGGCGGTGAACTCCGACAGCAGGAAGTTCGGCACCGCGCTGCGCACGAGCGCCGGGTCGAAGGACTCGATCGCGCGCACCGCGATCGGCATGACCGCCAGCGCGTCGGCGGCGGTGTAGGTCGTCTCGCGGTGGTCGCTGCCGATGTGCTCGGCGACCTGGCGCGCTGCCGTGAGGTCCGGCGAGGTCTCGGTGCCGACCGCGAACGTCTGCAGGCGCTCGCCGCGCTCGGCGAGGATCTTCGCCGCGATCGCCGCGACGAGGCTCGAGTCCAGCCCGCCGGACAGGAAGACGCCGACCGGGACGTCGCCCATCAGCTGGCGCTCGACGGCGTCGATCAGCACGTCGCGCGTTCCGCGCAGGACGTCGGGCGGGGCGGCCGCGCCCGGCGTCGTCGGCCCGGGCATCCACTCCAGCCCGTCGGGGACGGCGCGCGCGAAGCGCAGCAGCCCGTCCTGCGGCGTCCAGGCGCACCCGGGCGGAAACGGCTCGACGAATGGCTGCCAGGCCTCGTCGAAGGCCGCCATCTCCGAGGCGAAGCGGGTGCGCTCGCCGCGCTGCGCCCAGTACAGCGGCTTGATGCCGACCGGGTCGCGGGCGGCGACGAAGCGCCCGTCGGCGGCGGCCATCACGAAGGCGTACATCCCGTTGAGCTCGGCCAGGCCCATCGGCCCGCGCTCCTCGATCAGGTGCAGCGCGACCTCGTTGTCGGACTCCGTCGCGAAGGCATGGTCGGGATCCAGTCCGGCGCGGACCTCGGCGTGGTTGTAGACCTCGCCGTTGCCGACGAGCCAGACGTCCTCGCCGTCGTTGACGAGCGGCTGGCGTCCGCCGGAGACGTCGACGATCGACAGCCGGCGATGACCCAGCCAGCTGCGCCCGACGCCGACCGAGCCGGAGTCGTCCGGACCGCGGTGCTCGAGCCGCGCGAGCATGCGCTCCAGTCCCGCGGGATCGGTGGTTCCGTGCTCAGCGACGATCCCGCACATCTCTTAACACCTTACCCGTCCGGTCCGCTGTCTACCGCGCGGCGGACGCCGCAGCGGGCGTGTAGCCGCTCTGCGCGAGCGCAGATCCGTACGCCTCGGGGCGCCGGTCTCCGAGGTGATCGATCCCCAGGCGCGACTCGCGCACCGCCGCGGCGGCGTCGATCCGGGCGATCGCCATGCCCGCCGTGCCACCGGTGCGGGCGAGCACGACCCCGTCGGGATCGACGACCTTCGCGTTGCCCAGGAAGCGCAGCGGCCCCAGCGTGCCGGTCTGGTTGGAGGAGACCCAGACGACCTGGTTCTCGACGGCGCGGGCGGTGTCGGTGACGTTGAAGTGACGCGTCTGGCGATCCTGGGCGATGCGCCGCGCGGGGCGCTGGCGGCAGACCGGCCAGGCCGCCATCGAGGCGACGATCTCGGCGCCGTCGAGCGCCAGCGCGCGGGATGCCTCGGGAAAGAGCTTGTCGTAGCAGATCAGCATGCCGATCCGGCCGACCGGCGTGTCGAATGCCGCGAAGCCGTCGCCGGCGGTGTAGGCGAAGCGCTCGCCGGGCGGCAGGTGGACCTTGCGGTGATGGCCGAGCACGCCGTCGCCGTCGACGCACACCCCCGATGCGTAGCGCCGGCCCTCCGAGCCGGCCTCGGTGTAGCCCACGCAGACGACGGTGTCCCCGGCCATGCGGATCAACGCGGCGATCTCAGGACCGTCGCGATCAAGCGCGACCGGGAGATCGGGCCCGGACTCGCCGGGCATCGGCTCGCGCACGTATCCGCCGAGCGCGCTCTCGGGGAAGACGACGAGCTTGGCGCCCTCCGCCGTCGCCTGTGCGATCGCGCGCTCGATCAGCTGCAGGCTCGCGTCGACATCGCGTCCGAACGGGGCGGCGACAGCGGCGATGGCGGGGATCGGCGGCTCCATGCAGGCAGTTTCTCCGGATCGCCGGGAACCTCCACTGGACAGCGGTCCAATCTCAGCCGTGCGCGATAGGACAGGCCGTCCAGGTGATCGGGCGCGCCGCGCCGGGCGCTGCGCGAGCCGCCGTTTCAGCTGGGGACGGGCTTGATCAGGCGGTGCACGCGTGCGGCCGCTGCCAGCGCGGCGGCGAGCAACAGTCCGATGATCGCCTTGCGCGGCACCGCGTCACCGTACAGCGCCCGCCCGCCCGCGCATGTGCGGCCGGCGCGGAGGTGGCGTACGCTCGACGGATGCCGGGCATCGAGGACCCCGACAAGATCGACGTCATCGCCGAGGACGCCGACGGCAACGCGCTGCTATCGATCGTGCAGTCGAGTCCCTGGCCGGCCGACGGCTCGGGGCGAAATCGCCTCAAGCGCAAGCTCTCGACCTACCTGCGCTACGCGCTGGAGGGACAGATGGTCGCCACCTACCCGAGCCTCGAGGGACGGGCGGTCGTGATCGAGCTCAACTACGCGGATCCGCCGCCGCAGCCGGTGCTCGACTACTGGCGGCGCCGCGGCGAGACCGCCGCGCGCGACGGCGTCACGCTCAGCATGCGCGCGCTCGACGACATCGTCTGGCGCGCGTAGCCAGACCGGCAGCAGTTCAGCTCAGCGCTCGAGCGCGCGCAGGATGAACGGGCCGAGCGTCGCGGAGAAGGCGGGCGTCAGATGGGTCGCATCGCGATGGACGAGGACGCCGCCGACGACCGGAAAGCAGACTCGGGCGCTGCAGAAGTGCCGCGTCAGGTCGATGACCTGGACCCGCGGGCTGCGCAGCGATCGTGCCGCCGCGACGAGCGGGTCGGGCCGCACGGCGACGCGGCGCGGCCGCGCGCAGGCCGGGCCGGGGGAGCGGCCGGCGTTCAGTGCGCGAGCGACGCAGCGCAGGTGGTTGGGCGCCGAGGAGGGCGTGTCGCGGATCACGACGACGCGTCGCACCCGGCGCAGCAGCGCCTGGATCTCGCCGCGATAGCCCGCCTGCACGCTTGCGAACATCGACTTGCCCGCGACGCGTCCGACCTTCGCCCGGACGTGCGCCGAGAGGAACGCCGTGTCGATCGACGAGCGCTTGGCGAGCCAGCGCAGCGCCTGGCGGTTCCACTGCACGCATTCGCGCGAGCGCTGGCGCGTGCCGACGTTCACCTTCGGGGCGAGCGTCGCGGGGCAGGCGGCGCGCAGGATCGAGTAGCCGCGCCAGCGCTCGCCGAGCGTCGCGACGGTCAGCGCGGTCTTCAGGCTGGCGGCGTGGCTGTCGCCGATCAGCACGAACGAGCGAGCAGCGCGGCCCGCCTCGGCGCCGAACTCGCAGATCGTCAGCAGCTGTACGCGCTCGATGGCGTTGCAGTACGAGTCGAGGATGTATCGCGCGCGCTCGGGCTGTGGCTGCGCGGTGCCGCGCAGGGCGACGTTCTCGCACGGCCGCCGCGGATCGCGCGCGGCGGCGCCGAAGCACGGCGGCCCGCCGAGCAGGGCGAGGCTCCCCGTCAGCTCGCCCTGGTCGGGCAGGCGGTCGCTGCACGGGGTCCGGCAGTCGGCCTGATCGCGCCAGTCGCTGTGCACCGACCAGCTGAAGGGGCCGACGGACATGCCGGCGGCGGCGGGCAGGAACGTCGCCTGCAGCACCTCGGGCCGCGGCATCGTGATCCTCGCGGCCAGCGGTCGCCGCGGCTGCGTGGAGCCGTCGCGCGCCAGCGGCGCGTAGTCGAGCGCCGGGCGACCGGATCGCCGCGTGACGCAGATCCGCCCGCTGCCGGTGATCGGCTGGCCGTGGTGCAGCGTGACGCACAGCGCGCGGCCGGGCAGCTCTGTGAGCTCGGTCGACGTCCACGCGCCGGCGGTCGTGATCCGCAGGGCCATTCGCACGTCGTGCTGCTCGAGGACGACCTCGGTGAGGTCCAGCGGGCCGGCAGTGTCGCGTGGGTCGTCATGGATCGCCGCCAGCGACGGCTCGGGGAACGGGTCCAACGCGAGCCGCGCCGCCGCCGCGGCGTGCGCCGCGGTGGTCATCGTGGCCAGCGCGGCGATCGCCGTGGCGAGCATGAGCGCGACGCCGGTGGCTGCCGAGCCGATCGGATGGCGCGCACTCATGCGGCGCGCCGGAAGGCGAGCACGTCCTGGTGGTCGTCCCACCCGCGCGGCTGGTGGCTGACGAGCTCGAGCGCGTCATGCGACGCGGCGGCGAACGCCGCGCGGATGTGGTCGGTCGTGTGCCACGCGTGGCCGTAGTCGAACAGCGCGCTGTCGTAGGCGACGTGAAACGAGCCGCGCTCGCGCAGCGCGAGCGCGATCTCGTCGTGCAGCGGCGCGAACTCGCCGTACGCGGGCGGCTCGGCGTGGATCGTCACGATCGCGAGCCCGCCGGGCTCGAGCGCGCCGGCGAACGCGCGCAGCAGCTGCTCGACGCGCGCGTCGTCGAGATGCGTCACGAGCGAGCCGCACCAGATCAGGTCGTAGCGGCCCAGGCGCGTGCCGTCGAGGTTCGGCGTCGAGCGCAGCGGCGTGGCGCCGAACTCGCGCGCGCAGAAGCGAATCGCCTGGCGGTTGATGTCACAGGCGGTGATCCGCTCGGGCTCGATCTCGCGGGCGAGCAGGCGCAGCACGCGGCCGTAGCCGCACGGCATGTCGAGGCAGGACCGCACGTCGGCGAAGCTGCGACCGGCGTCGCGCAGCGCGCGGTCGATCGCCGCCCGCGCCGACTCGCCGACGCGGGCGTAGTGCGAGCCGTCGAAGTCCTCGGAGTGCTTCATGTCGTCGTCGGCATGGATCGGACCGGCGACGGCGGCGTAGCTCAGCGGCGGCCCGGGTCGGCGCAGGCGCCGGCGCAGCGCACCCGCGACGCGTCGCGCGAGCTCAGGCGCTCGCGCGCGCCGTGGGGCGGTCTCTGGCACGGCCGGAGAACCTACCCGCTCGGACGGCGCGGCGGCGCACTCGCGGCGTTCACCACGGCGCCAGCTCGTAGTCCTTCAGGAAGCAGCCGTAGAGGTCCTCGCCGGCCTCGCCGCGGACGATCGGGTCATAGACGCGCGCCGCGCCGTCGACGAGGTCCAGCGGCGCGTGGAAGCCCTCGCCGGCGAGGCGCATGCGCGTCGGGTGCGGGCGCTCGTCGGTGATCCAGCCGGTGTCGACGCTCGTCATCAGGATGCCGTCGCGCAGCAGCGCGTGCGCGCTCGTCCGGGTGAGCATGTTCAGCGCGGCCTTGGACATGTTCGTGTGCGGGTGGCCGGGACCCTTGTAGCCGCGCTGGAACTGACCTTCGATCGCCGACACGTTGACGATGTACGTGCGCCGCGCGGTCGACGCCGCGAGCGCCGGGCGCAGCCGGCCGACGAGGATGAACGGCGCGGTCTGGTTGCACAGCTGGACCTCGAGCAGCTCGACGGGATCGACCTCGTCGACCTGCTGGATCCAGCTGTTGGAGGACGCCAGGTCGGGGACGAGGCCGCCGGCGTCGATCGCCTCGCGCGCGGCGATCCGCTCCGGTGAGGCAGAGCCCGCGCGGAGCGCGAGCGCGCTCAGCGCGGCCGGGGTCGGGGTCCAGTGCGGGCGCATCGCCACGCGATCGCGTTCGCCGTCCTCGTCGCCGTCGGGCGCGTCGCGGGCAGGCGCCGGCAGGCCGCTGCTCGCGCCGTCCGGGCCGAACGTGCGGATCGGCGGCAGCGGCCCAGCCGGCAGCGGCGCGGCCTCGGCCTGTGCGAGGAGGGCGTAGGACTCGGCCGAGCGGCGGACCGTCTGGGCGGCGTTGTTGACGAGGATGTCGAGCGGCCCTTCGGCGGCGATCTCGTCGGCGAGCGCGACGACCTGGCCGGGGTCGCGCAGGTCGATGCCGACGATCCGCAGCCGGTCCAGCCACTGCGCGCTGTCGGCGATCGCCGCGAAGCGACGCGCCGCGTCACGCGGAAAGCGCGTCGTGATCGTCGTCTCGGCGCCGTCGCGCAGCAGCCGCAGCGCGATGTACATGCCGATCTTCGCGCGCCCGCCGGTGAGCAGCGCGCGACGTCCGCGCAGATCCGTCCTCGCGTCGCGGCGGGCGTGGTTGCGCGCGGCACAGTCCGGACAGAGCTGGTGGTAGAAGGCGTCGACGTCGACGTAGCGCTGCTTGCAGACGTAGCAGGCGCGCGGCTGGACGAGCGTGCCCGCACGTGCCGTGGCGGTGCGCGGACGCAGCGGCAGGCCCGCGGTCTCGTCGTCGATCCGGCCCGGTGCGCCGGTCGCTGTGGCGGCGGTGACGGCGGCGTCGTTGGCGAGTGCCGCCGCCCGGCGCTCGGCGCGCCGGCGCAGCTTGACGCGCTTGAACACGCCCGCGGTCGCCCGCCTGATCGCGATCGCGTCGGGGTGCTCGACGGGCAGCTCGTCGAGCTCGGCGAGCACCCGCAGGCAGACCTCGAGGTCGGCGGGATCGACGGCGTCGCGGGGACTGGACATCGCGGGAAGTCTTACGACTCGAGCCGTGCCCGGCGACCATCGGCGTGTCGGTTCGACGACGCGGGTACACAGATCTCGATGACCGCCGACGCGTCCAACCGCCTCAGCCAGGTGACGGTCGACGACGACGAGGGCTGGCATGCGTTCCCGAACCGGTGGCGTGAGACGCCCCACGAGGCGGCGATGGTCGATCTGAGCGACGAGCGCGCGACGATGACCTCGCGGGGCCGGCGCGCCTGACCTGGCGTGAGAGCGCACTGCATCGAGCCGACTCCACGCTGCGTCGGCGGCGGCGCGCCCGTCGTGATCGTTGCGGGAGCGGTGCGTGCAAGCGGGACGGCCGAGGTGCTGTTGGCCGGCGGGCCGCTGCAGGAATTGTTCGTGCGCCACGCCTCTCCGAAGACCGGAGGATCATCGCCATGGAGCATTCCGCAAGTATCGTGCTGAGCGATTGGGAACTTGAGACCGTCGTCGGAGGCAATCCGCTCGGCGACTGTGCCGAGGGTGCTGCCGTCGGCGCAACAGGCGGTGCTGCAACCGGTGCCGTTGCAGGCGCGCTGACCACTGCAGGCCCGGGTGCACTGGCGGGTGGCGCGATCGGTGGGGTGAGTGGTGGAGTCGGCGGTTGCGTCGGCGGCATCGTCTCGGGGTTTTTCTAGTCCGTCCCTGGCGCCGAGCTACAGCGCATGGCCGCGCAGAAAGGAGTTGACGTGAGCCTTCGTATTGCCATCACCATCGTTGGCGTCATCCTGCTTGCCAGCCTGATCGGTGGCGGATTCGCAGCGCTGACCGGTGGCGGCCCACCGGTGGCAGGCTTGGTCGCGGGTGTGATTGCCGCAGCCGTGATCGTGAGGCTGATCATGAAGCGTGACGACGACCACACCGTCACAGCTCCTCATTAGCGGACGCGTGCCTGCCTGGTCCCGGCGCCTGCCGGCAGCCGCTGCTCAGCGCGGCGTGACGACGACCGTCTCGCCGCCGCCCAGCCTGACCTGCAGGCGCCCGCGTTGCGGCTTGGCCGCCGTCGCCGCGAAGCCGGGCCAGCTGCCGTCGGCGGCGACGGAGCGGCCGTCGATGCGCACCTGCGGCGCGTCGAGCGTGCGATCGCCGCCGGTCGGGTCATGCGGAGTCATGCGGTTCAGCGCGACCGAGGAGGTGCCGGGGGTCGCGACCTCGATCGTCGCCGGCGCGGCGCCCTTGTTGATGAGAAACAGTCGTCCCGGGTGCTGCGCGCGGACGTCGGTGCCGACCCGCCAGGCCTTGACCGCCGCCGCAGCGGCGGGCTGCGCGGCGTCTGCTGCGGCGACGGGCACGGGCCGCAGCCCGCGCGTGTCCTGCGCGAAGCGCGAGAACAGCAGCAGCGCGTAGTACTCGGGCATCGCCGACGGTGCGCCCGCGGCCGGCGACGGGTCGTAGGCGATCGCGTTGTAGAAGGCGTTGCCCTCCTCGGGCGCGAAGAACGCGTTGACCTCGGAGTTGTGGAAGTTCACGCCGATCGCGCCGGTCCGGCAGTCGCTGTTGGCCCCCGGTGCGTCGGGCGGCTGCGGGCAGGCGGCGCTGAACATCGTGTCCAGCGCCCAGATCGCGCTCGCTGCGACGTTGCTGACGCCGTCAACGCCGCGGCCGGCAGCGGTGTTCAGCTCGCCGAGGCGGTAGTCCAGGCCGCGGCGCTTGGCCTCGCCGGCGTGCGTGTGGACCTGGAAGGCGAAGTTCGCCATGCGCTCGTCGGAGAGCAGGCGCTCGATCGTCGCGCAGCGGTACTCGTCGGTCGCGCAGCCTCGCGCGGCGGGATAGAAATGGTCGGTCGTGGCCAGCCCGGCGCTCGCCCGGACGGCCTTCGTCGCCGGTGCGACCGCGTCGAGGATCGCCGGCCAGTCCCAGAAGAAGCGCGTCGGCACGGTGCGAGCGGCGATGCTCTGCCACGGCGCGATCGGCTCGCTCGTGCTCGGCAGGTCGACCGCGAACGGCCGCGTGACGCCGGCGCTCGTATAGGCGGCGAGGTCGGCGAGATAGCGCGCGAGGTCGTAGTCGTAGGAGATGTCCGGCTCGTTGCCGAGGCCGATGCTGACGACCGCGCGGCGCGCCGGCCCGGCGAACACCTGCTGCACGCCGTCGGCGAAGCGGCGGGCGTGCTCGGGGCCGACCCAGGGCCGTTCGGGTTCGACGGGCGCCAGCGCCGTGCCGAGGATCGTGCCCCAGCCCGGCGCCACGCCAGGCGGCCGGCGGCCGCGCGCGTCGACCGCCGCGAGCGTTGCGCGGATCGAATCGAGGTCCTCCGGGGTGATCACGCGCAGCGTGTTCGGGGCGGCCGGGTCGTACTGCATGAGGTCCTGCGAGGAGCCGCCGATGCGCAGCACGCCGCTGCCGAGATTGCCGAGCAGGTTGGCGAAGGCCGGCCGCGCGGCGGGGTTCATGTAGCGCTCGATCAGTGACCACTCGACGCTGAAGCCGACGAACTGCGGTGCGATCCGTCCGCCGGCTGCGGAGCCCGCGCGCTCGAGCGTCAGCGAGCCGTCGGCCGGCGACGCGTCGGCCGGCGCCGTCGCGGCGACGGCGCTGCCTGCAGCGAGCGGGCTGCCGACGGCGGCGATGGCGCAGGTCATCGCAAGGATCGTGCGCCGTGATGATCGGACAAGCACGCGCCCGAAGTCTGCCCGCGAGCGCAGGACGCCATGCATGCGGCGCGGGCAGAGGGCGCGGTCAGGTCTCGAGTGCCTCGGCGGTCTGCAGCCAGGCGGCTTCGAGCTGCTCGCGTTCGGCCGCGCGGTCATCGAGCTCGGTCTGCAGCTCGCGCAGCCGGACGTGATCGGCGGCGTTCGCCGCCATCGCCTCGTAGAGCTCGGCCTCGCGCGCGCCGAGGCGCTCGATCGCCTGCTCGAGGCGGGCGACCTCCTTGCGCGCCGCGCGGGTCGTGCCGCCGGCTCCCGCGGCCGCACGCGAGTCGGCGGGCTGCGTGGACGTGGGCTTCGACCGCTCCGCGGCCGGCGGCGACGCGGTGGCACCGTTGCTCCGACCGCCCGCGGTCGCGCGCGACGCGACGTACTGCTCGATCCCTCCGGGCAGGTGGCGCAGCCCGCCGTCGCCGGTCAGCGCGTGGACGTCGTCGCAGACGCGCTCGACGAAGTAGCGGTCGTGGCTGACGACGACGAGCGTGCCCGGCCATCGATCGAGCAGATCCTCCAGCGCCGTCAGCGTCTCGATGTCGAGGTCGTTCGTCGGCTCGTCGAGCAGCAGGACGTTGGGCTCGTCCATTAGCAGCCGCATCAGCTGCAGACGCCGCCGCTGGCCACCGGACAGGTCGCGCACGAACGTGCGCGACAGCTGCCCGCGAAAGCCGAAGCGATCGCACAGCATCCCCGCGGTCAGCTCCTGGCCGTCGCTCAGCTTCGCCCGGCCGCGGACCTGCTCGAGCGACTCGAGCACGCGCAGGTGGCCGGGGATCTCGGCGGTGTCCTGGGAGAGGTGGGCGAGGCGGACCGTCGTGCCGCGGTCGACGCTGCCCGAGGTCGGCGCGAGCTCGCCGCCGAGCAGCTTCAGCAGCGTCGTCTTGCCCGAGCCGTTGATCCCGACGAGGCCGACGCGGTCGCCCGGCCCGAGGCGCCACGTGACGTCGCGCAGCAGCGGCGGGCGGTCGCCGCCGAACGTCAGCGTCACGTCGACCGCGTCGAGCACCTTGTCGCCCAGGCGCGTCGTCGCGAAGCGCAGCAGCTCGGCGCGATCGCGCACCTCCGGCTCGTCGGCGATCAGCGCGTTGGCGGCGTCGATGCGGAACTTCGGCTTGCTCGTGCGCGCCGGCGGGCCGCGCCGCAGCCAGGCGAGCTCCTTGCGCAGCAGCTGGCGGCGGCGGTCGTCACGCGCCGCCGCCTGCCGGTCGCGCTCGGCGCGCGCGAGCACGAACGCCGCGTAGCCGCCCTCGTACCGGTGCACCGTCTCGTCGGCGACCTCCCACGTCGCCGTGCAGACGGCATCGAGGAACCAGCGGTCGTGGGTGACGACGAGCAGCGTGCCGCGCCGCGCGGCGAGGTGGCGCGCCAGCCAGTCGACGGCCTCGACGTCGAGATGGTTCGTCGGCTCGTCGAGCAGCAGCAGCTCGGGCCCTTCGAGCAGCAGCCGCGCGATCGCGATCCGGCGCCGCTCGCCGCCCGACAGCCCGGCGACCGGCGTGTCGATGCCGTCGGGAAAGCCGTCGAGTCCGACGCCGCCGAGCAGTCCGTGCAGGACGGCGCGAAAGGCCGCGTCGGCAGCCCACTCGTGGTCGGCGCGGCGGCCGACGAGCGCGTCGCGGATCGTGTCGAAGCCGTCGAGCTCGTCGCCCTGGTGCAGCAGCGCGAGCCGCACGTCGCGCGAGCGCGTGATGGTGCCCTCGTCGGGCTGCTCGGCACCCGTGATCAGGCGCAGCAGCGTCGACTTGCCGTCGCCGTTTCGACCGACGATCCCGATCCGCTCGCCGGCCTGCACGCCGAGCGTGATCTCGTGCAGGACCGAGCGGCTGCCGTAGCCCTTGCCGACGTCCTTGAGGTTGAAGAGGTTGCGCGCAGCGGCCATGTCTCGACTCATAGTGGCGAGATCGCGAGCGCCGCCTATCGGATCGGCAGCGCGGACGGCACGCCGGCGATGCGCATCCGTGCGACGACGACGCGCCTGCCGCGGCCGCTTCCACGTAGGATCCCCGCACAAACGCGCGGTCTTGGGAGGGTCCTCGCCATGAAAGCTTTCCTCATTCTCATCGTCACCGTGGTCGTCCTCGTGGGCGTCGGCCTCGCGATCGCGAACTTCGGTCTCGGCAAGACGCAGACGGAGTCGCACACGATCTCGGGCACGGTCCGGGAGATCGTCGTCAAGGCGGGCGCCGGCGACGTCACGTTCGTCCCGGGCAGCGACCGGGTCGAGGTCCGCGAGACGCGCCGCTACGTGTTCTCCGAGCCGGAGGTCGAGCGGGAGCTGCGCGGCGGGGTCCTGACGCTCGAGACCGACTGCGACGCCACCAGGGTCGTGCTGCGCTGCCACGCCGACCTGCGAATCGCGGTGCCGCCGCGCACGAGGCTCGTCGTCGAGACCGACTCGGGCGACATCGACGCGCGCGCGGTCGACGCGCGCTACGTCAACGTGAGAAGTGACTCGGGCGACATCAGGCTCGGGCTGATCGGCACGCAGACGCTCGTGTGGGCGCATGCCGACACCGGCGACGTCGACGTCGTGACGGCCGACGCGCGCGCGATCGACGCGCTGACGGACTCCGGTGAGGTCCGCGTCGACGCCGCCGGCGGGCTGCGCAAGGTGGTCGCACGCAGCGACAGGGGCGACGTCAACGTCGTCGTCCCGCGCGGCATCTACACGATCTCGACGGCATCGGAGTCCGGTGACGTCGCGGTCCGAGGGGTCCTGCGCAACCGGAGCGCCCAGCGCGCGATCGAGGCCGAGACGGACTCGGGCGACATCACGCTCAGCCGACGCTGAGCGGACGGCCGGCGCGCTCGACCGCTGACGTCGAGCGCGCATCTCGCGGCGCGAGTTCGAACGTGCCCGGTCGGCTCCGCGCCTACAATCGCCGCCGCATGCGCGCCGACCGCCTTCAGTCCGTGCGAGACGAGTTCGGCGGGCCGCTGCCCGACGGGTTGCGCGCGCTGTCCGACGACGAGCTCGAGGATCTCGCCGTCGCGCTCGCCGGCGCACGCGACGAGCAGTCGCGCGCGGTCGACGGCGCGATCGACGGCACGCTGCGCTACCTGCCGTGGCCGCTGCGAGTCGTCGTGCGCAAGGTCCTGATCGGATGAGCCTCGAAGGCCATGCCGAGGTGCTGAAGCTCGCGCGCCTGCTGGACACCGATCCCGGCCGCCTTCACTACCTCGAGCAGCTCGCCCCCGGCGAGGTGCGCGAGCTGCGCGAGCGCGCGACGGAGGTCCTCTACGAGCGCGACCGACGCTTCGGCCGGATCGCGCTCGCCAGCCGGATCCCGCCGGCCGCGATGACGGCTTGGATCGCGCAGCACCTGTTCGGCGCGCTGCTGTGCGCGCGCGTCGCCGGCCTGCTGGACACCGCGCGCGCCGTCGACCTCGCCGAGCGCATGCCGCCGGACTTCCTCGCCGACCTCGCGATGCAGCTCGACCCGCGCCGCGCCGACGACATCATCCGCGGCCTGCCGCCGCAGCTGATCGCCGCGGTGGCCTCGCGCCTCACGGCGCGCGAGGAATACATCGCGATGGGCCGCTTCGTCGGGCACATGACCGACGACGGGCTGCGCGCCGCGTTCGAGGTCATCGACGATGCCTCGCTGCTGCGCGTCTCGTACTTCGTCGAGGCCAAGGACCAGCTCGACCACGTCGTCGGACTGCTGGCGACCGAGCGCGTCAGCGGCGCGATCCGCGCCGCGAGCGCCGCCGACCTGTGGCCGCAGGCGCTCGACCTGCTGACGCGCGTCTCGCCGCAGCGCGCCGGAGCGCTGGCCGACCTCGCCGCCGACGAGGACGACTACGTGCTCGAGGGCATGGTGCAGACCGCCCAGCGCGACGGCCTGTGGGACGTCGTCCTGCCGGTGACGCAGAACATGACCGCTGCCGGCCGGCAGCGGTTCGCGAGCTTGCCCGCGCTGCAGCGGCCCGAGGTGATCGTCGCGATCATCGGGGCCGCCGTCGCCGGCGAGCTGTGGGAGGACCTGCAGCCGCTGGCGGAGCTCATGCCGGCGCGGGCGCAGGCCGTCATCCGCGGGCACGCCCCGGCCTGACATGTTGCCGCCGGCGCGCTGATCTGCGAGGGTCGCGGGGGACCGGGGAGGAGAGTGTGATGAGCGACGTCAGTGCCGGTCGGCAACCCGGCCCGGGCGATGGCCCGACCGGCCCGTGGAACGGCGGTTCGCCGCCGCCGGTGCTGCTCGGTGCGCTGGGTGCCGCCGGATTGATCGCGGTGCTGTTCATCGCGCTCGTCGCGAGCTCCGGAGGCGGTGACGGATCCGTGTCGGCCGGCGCCGGCGCCACGGAGGCGGATACGCGGACGCGCGTCCTGCTGACGGTGGCCTTCAAGGGCAATGGCGACGGCCGCGTCGAGATCTCGCCCGGCGACATCGTCTGCGACGCGTCCTGCGAGCACCGGTTCGCTCCCGACACGCGCGTGACGGTCACGGCCGACCCGGCGAGCGGGGCGACGTTCGAGGGCTGGGGCGACGCCTGCGACGGGACCGGTCGCTGCCTGATCGTCCTGACGCGCAATCGTGCGCTCAGCGCGACGTTCGAGGAGCCGGTCGCCCCGGTCGCTCCGCGGTGCGAGGATGACGACGCCGGTGATCCCGACCCCAGCTGCCCGGACGAGGACGTGCTCGGCGACGAGCCGATCGACGACCCGCCGCGGCCGCCGTCGGACTGCGCCGACGGCATCGACAACGACGGCGACGGGCTGATCGACTCCGCGCAGGATCCCGGCTGCGCCGAGAACGGGACCGAAGCCGGCACGAACCCGGCCCCAGGCACGACGGCGACGCCGCGGCTGCCCGGTACGACGACGCCGCCCGGCACGAGGACGCGACCGCCACCGGCGAGCGTCGACGAGTGCTCAGACGACATCGACAACGACGGCGACGGCCTGATCGACGCTGCCCAGGATCCCGGCTGCGCCAACAACAGCCGGACCGAGGACGGCTGATCGACGGGGATCGAGCCCCCAACACGAGATGACCAGATGCGTTCGTTTTGATGTCGTGATGTAGACGGCGTTATGCTGTCGCGATGCGGACCACGCTGACGCTTGACGACGATGTCGCCGCGGCGATCGCGAGGCGCCGCGCCGAGCGTGGCACGGGCCTGCGCAGCGAGATCAACGAGTTGCTGCGCGCCGGTCTGAACGCGGCCACCGAATCGAGCGGCGAGACCAGCGGGTCATACGAGCTTCCGACGTTCGATCCGGGCCGAGCCATGGTCGCGGACCCCGGTGCGTTGAAGGAGCTGCTCGACGACGAGGACGACGCGCGCGCGCTGCGTCACCTGACGTGATCCTCGTCGACGTCAATCTGCTCGTCGATGCGACGATGACCTCCGCGCGTGACCACGAGGCGGCGCGCGCGTGGCTGCAGGACCAGCTGACGGCGACCGCGCGCGTCGGGCTGCCGTGGGCGTCGATCACGGGATTCGTTCGCGTCGCCGGGCAGGCTCGGGCCTGGGAGCGGCCGCTGCCGGTCGCAGACGCGCTAACGGTCGTGGGCTCCTGGCTGTCGCGTCCCTGCGCATGGATCCCGCAGCCCGGACCGCGCCATCTCGAGCTCCTCGAGGCGCTACTCGGATCGCAGCCTGCGGTCCGCCTGGTCAGCGACGCGCACCTCGCGGCGATCGCGATCGAGCACGGACTCGTGCTCGCCAGTCGCGATCGTGACTTCGCGCGATGGGCGGATCTCGGCCTGCGCTCGCTCGACCCGCTGGCCTGATCGCGCTTTCGTCGGCATGCCGTGCGCGCCGGAGAGCATGCGAAAGCGGGGCGTCGCCGCCCCGCTTCCCATGCCGCTCGAGTGTTCCGTTGCGCTCAGACGAGCGACGAGGCGCGCCCACCGGCGCGCTTGTCGCTGCGCGCCCGGTTGAGCACCATCACGATGCCGACGCCGGCGATCGCGCCGGCCACGATGGGGCCCGCGGCGTCGCCGGTCAGGGCGGCCACGCCGACGCCGATCACGGCGGCGAGCAGCACGATCGCCACGAGGGCGATGACATGACGCATGGTCACGATGACCACCTCCTGTCGTCGGGCTGGGGCACTAGAACAGTCCGCTGACCACGCCGGTCACGCAGCCGCCGACGGCGCCGCCCGCGCCACCCGCGACAGCGCCGGGACCCGCGCCGACACCACCGACGAACGCGCCCGTGACCGCGCCGCCCGCTGCGCCGCCGAGCCCGCCGGCGAGCGCGCCCTTGCCGCAGTCGCTGAACGGATTGCCTCCGACGACGGCTTCAAGATCATCGTCGGTGAGCGTGACCATGGCTGTCTGCGTGTCCATGTGCGAGATCCTCCTCGACATTGGGGTGCGTTCACCTTGCGCAGCGGATGCTAGGCGCGGCGGCGCGATCGCACATCGGGCGCAGGTCGGGTCTTGCGGGCGACCTGTCGCGCTACGGATCTAAGTCCCTGGTACCAGGAGCCGGCGCCCGGGCCGACCGCCTGCGAGCCGTTCCGCGCGCGATCGGCGGGCACGCCGAGCAGGCGCGCGTAGAGGTCTCCGCCCGCCAGCAGCTGCTCGTGGCTGCCCTGCTCGACGACCCGTCCCTCGTCGAGCACGACGATCGTGTCGGCGTTGCGCACCGTGCTCAGGCGGTGGGCGATCACGACCCGCGTGCAGGACAGCCGGCTCAGCAGGTCGTCGACGGCCGCCTCGCTCAACGCGTCGAGGTGGCTCGTGGCCTCGTCGAGGACCAGCAACCGCGGCTCGCGGATCAGCGCGCGCGCCAGGATCAGGCGCTGACGCTGGCCGCCCGAGAGGCTGCGTCCGCCTTCGGCGACCTTCGTGTCGAAGCCCATCGGCAGCGCTTCGATCTCCGCGCGGACATGGGCGCGCTCGGCTGCCTGGACGACGCGCTCGAGCGGGGCGTCGGGCGCGTGGAACGCGATGTTCTCGCGGATGCTCGCGTCGAACAGCGTGCTGTCCTGCAGCACGACCCCGAACTGCCGGCGCACCGTCGTCAGGTCGTAGTCGTCGATCGGCACGCCGTCGACCAGGACGTCTCCGTCCTCCGGCTCGATCAGCCCGAGCACGACCTTCGCCAGCGTGCTCTTGCCCGATCCGCTCGCGCCCACGATCGCGACCTTCTGCCCGGATTCGATGCGCAGGCTGACGCCCGACAACGCTGCGGCGGACGACGGCGAGTAGCGGACGGTGACGTCGCGCAGCTCGACGGCTCCGTCGAGCTGCGGCGCCGGCTTGACCGCGCCGCGGTCCTGCTCGGACTCCTGGCGAAGCAGGTCCATCAGCCGGTCGACCATCCCGCGGCCGAGCTGCAGCTCGGCGACCGCCGCCGCGGCCGCCGACGCCCCGTTGATCAGCAGCCCGCCGACGATCGCCACGGCGATCATCGTGCCGGCGGACAGGCTGCCGTCGATGACCGACTGCGCGCCGAACCAGATGATCGTCAGCGGCGCCACGAGGCGCAGGCCGGAGCTCACCGCGTCGGCTGCCGCGGCCACCTGGCTGCGCGCCAGGCCGCTGCGCAGCTGGCGCGCGAAGAGCGTGCTGAAGCGCTCGAGCGCGCGCGTCTCGGCACCGGTCGCCTTGATCGTCGCGATCCCGCTGACGGCTTCGACGAGGTAGCTCTGCGCCTTCGCCTGGTCGGCGAGCTCACGTTCCACGCGCACCGCGAGCATGCGGCCCGTCACGACCGTCGCGCAGACCTGGATCAGCGCGAGGGCGATCGCCACGAGGCCGATCCGCACGTCGATCAGCAGCAGCACGATCGTGTAGCCGATCGCGACCAATCCGTCGAGCACGGCGCCCAGCGCCTGCGTGCCGAGCACCTGGCGGATCGTCGCGGTGCTCATCAGGCGCATCACCGTGTCGCCGCTGCTGCGGCGCTCGAAGAATGCGTACGGGAGGCTGAGCAGATGGTCGAAGGCGCTCATCGTCATCTGCGTGTCGACGCGCGCGCCGAGCGCGATCAGGATGCCCGAGCGCGCGAGCGCCGCGGCGAGCTGGCCGAGCAGGAGCGCGGCGATCGCGAATGCCGCGAGCGGGAAGATGTCGTCGAGCGACAGCGGCACGACGGTGTCGAGGACGAGCAGGATCGCGAACGGGGGCGCGAGCGACAGCAGCTGGAGCAGCACCGCAGCGCCGATCAGCTGCGCGAACAGCCGCCGGGCCAGCGGCGCCCGACCGGCGAGACGCAGGAACGCCCAGCGGCTGTCGCTCACGGCCGACGCGCCATCCTGCATCGACGGGCCGGGCAGCAGGACGACGGCGACCCCCGTGAAGCCGCGCGAGAACTCCTCGCGCGACAGCCGGCGTCGACCGAGCGCTGGGTCGACGACGTCGACCCAGCGCGTCGTCGCCCGCTCGACGACGAGGAAGTGGTCGAACTCCCAGTGGACGATCGCGGGCAGCGCTAGCCCGGACAGGTCGGCCGTCCGCAGCGAGTACGCGGTCGGCAGCGCCCCGAGGCCGCGAGCCGCCTCGACGAGCACCCTCCCGCTCGCGCCGTCGCGCCCGCCGCCGACGCGCAGCACGCACTCCTCGATCGTCGTGCTGCGGCCGAGCGCCGTCAGCACCATCGCCAGGCACGCCGCCGCGCACTCGTTGGTGCTGTGCTGCAGCAGGACCGGCACGCGCCGGTGACGCCGGCGAAGGCTCACAGCAGCTTCCGCGCGACGAGCTCGATCACCCGCTCACGCCCGATCGTCGCGATCCCGCCGGCGGCGGCGTCGCCGAGCGTGTCGGGCACGGGCTCGCCGCCCTGCGGCGTGGCGCGCGAGAGACCGACCGGCACGGTGGCGATCGCTGCCAGCCGGCTGGCGCCGAACTGGGCCTGGACCTGCTCGGGCGTGCGCACGCCCGCCACGCGACCGATGCGCAGCTCGAGCTCGAGCGAGCCGCCGAAGTCCGCGCTCACCGTGTCGCCGGCGCTGATCTGCGCCACCTCGTCCGGATCGGAGAGGACGACGACCCCGCGCGCCTCCGGCAGGACGACGACGGTGACGCGCTGCATCTGCGGCACGTGCCAGCTCAGGCCGACGGCCAGCGCGGCGAGCACGGCCACGGTGACCGCAAGGCACGCGCTGCGTACCGCGGGAGCGGAGATCGGCGGCAGGATCCGCGGGCGATCCGGTGCGCCGTGAGCCTCGATCGCCTCGGGACGGAAGAGCCGCGAGCCGTCACCGTCTTCGCCGTCCTTCATCGCCGGCGATCACCACCAGCGGGTGGATCGGTGACGCCGGCCGAGAACGCGGCGACGACGGCCTGCGCGCGATCGCTCACGTCGAGCTTGCTGAAGATCCGGCCGACGTGGGTCTTGACCGTCGACGTCGACAGCGTCAGGTGCTCGGCGATGTCGCCGTTGAGCATGCCGGCGGCGATGCAGCGCAGCACCTCCAGCTCGCGCGGCGTCAGCTCCTGAAGCCATTGCGGCGCCACCTCGGCCAGCGACTCGTCAGAGCGCGGCGGGAGCTGCCCGACGATCGACTCCAGCAGCTGCCCGCTGAGCGTGGCCAGGCCGCTGGCGACCGCCCGCAGCGCAGCCACGAGATCGATCTCGTCGGCTTGCGCGATCACGCCCCCGGCACCGGCCTCGAGCGCGCTCAGCACGTCCTCGAGCCGGGGTTCGCGGGTCAGCACGAGCACGGCGCAGTCGGCCTGACGCGCGCGCACCGCCGCGACGAGCTGCCCGACCTCGGTCGCCGGCGGTCCGGGCAGGTCGCCGTCGAGCAGGCACACGTCGGCCCGCCCGCCGTCGAGCGCCGCCAGCAGCGATGGCTCGTCGTCGACCTCGGTGATCGCGAAGCGCGTCTCGGCGGAGCCCTCGATCAGCGCTCGCAGGCCGCGGGCGACGAGCGGCTCGGCGACCGCCATCAGCACGCGCACGGAGTCGGTGCCGGCCGTCGTCGCGGCGGAGCCGGCGGTCGGCGCGAGCTGCGTCTGGAGCGACTGCGAGGACGCCGGCGGGGCGGTGTTCGCGTTCCAGTCGATGATCGTCTGCACGGTGCGGGCGCTCGTCGTGAGGCCGAGCTCGACCGCGGGCTCGTCGTCGCGTTCAGGCATGCTGGGGGGAGACCGCGTGCAGGAGCTCGGGCTGACGATCGTCGACCGCGTTCGCCGCGATCCGCAGGCCGACCGCAAACGCGCCCGACCCGCACGCGAGCAGCAGGGGCGCGCACAGGTAGAGGCCCGGCGTCCACCCCGCGAGACCGGCGGCCAGCGCCACCACGCCCGGAGCCAGGCACAGCAGCGAGACGAGGATCGCCGCCACGCTGACGAGCATGTTGTGACCGCTCAGTCCCGGTGAGACGCCGAACGCCGTCCGCGCTCGCGGGACCGGTGCGCGAACGCTGACGACGGCACCCGCGCCCAGCACGGCGAGCAGCACGGCGATGCCGGCGGCGACGCCCAGCGGCGCAGACGCGGGATGGCCGCCGAGGATCGCCAGCGCCGGCGCGACGAGCACGACGCACGGCAGGTTGACCGCGAGCATCGCCAGCGCGCGTCCGCGCAGGTCGGCCCGCAGCGAGACCGCGGAGCTGATCTGCGTCCAGATCGCGGTGCCGTCGAGCCCGAAGCCGTTGAGGTTGATGCCCCCGACCGCCAGGAACGCAGGCAGGGCGACCAGCAGCGTCGACGCCTCGGAGTTTCCCTGTCCGATCGTCAGGTACAGCGGCGCCGCGCAGCCCACCAGCCAGGCGACGAGCCAGGTCGAACGGCGCATCGGATCGCGCACGGTCAGCAGGATCTCCTTCGCGGCGATCGCCGCCACGCGCTCCTCGCGGGTCGGCAGCCATGCCGTCAGCGCGGCGATCGCGCTGCGCGTCCGCTGCGATCCGCCCTGCCCGGTCGCCATCACGAGCGCGCGATCGATGCTGCGCGCCCACGCCAGCAGGATCAGCGCGACGACGCCCAGCCCGATCGCGATGTGCATGCCGGCCGCGCCGGCATCGTCGAGGCGCACCTCGCGCAGCGCCAGCCCGAGCTGACCCGCGGGCGTCCAGCCGAGGACGTCGGTCAGCAGCGCGCCTCCGCCGGCGTCGCGCAGCAGCAGCGGAGCGATCGTCAGCGCGCCGGACGCCAGCAGCACCGCTCCCGCGACGATCCCGGCGTCGCGCCGTCGCCGCGAGGCCGCGCGACGCGAGAGCGCGGTCGCCACGGCGCGGCCGCTGCCGACGCACAGGGTCACGATCACGATCATCGCTGCCGCTGCGAGGAATCCGCCCGCCACGCTGCGCACGTGGCTCGCCGCCAGACCGGTGACGGCGATCGTCGTCGCGAGCGGCGCGATTCCGATCATGCCCGCGGCGAGCATGCCCGGCATGAGCTCCCGGCCGCGCACGGGCAGCAGCGCCATCGCGGACGGGTCGAGCGTCTCGTCCACGCCGGCGCCGATCAGCGGGCCGAGCACCGGCACGAGCACCCACGCCAGCCACAGTCCCGCGACCGCCGCGACGACGACCGTCCCATCCGGGTCGGGCGCGAGGCCGGCGATCACCGCCATGACCGTCGCGAGCGCCGTCAGCGTGCCGACGGCGAACGCGGTCAGGACGAGTCCGAGGACCCGCTTCGGACTGCCCGCCGAGGCCGACAGCAGCCGCAGTCGCAGCGCAACTAGGTTGCCAACCACGTCAGCCGCTCTCGTACCTCCGACTCGTGTGCCCCGGCGCCGACATGGTGCACGAATGCCTCCTCCAGCGATCCGCCGCTCAGGACCTGCTCGCTCGGACCGTCGGTCCGCACGCGCCCGCCGGCGAGGATCGCGACGTGGTCGCAGAGCCGCTCGAC
Organism: Solirubrobacteraceae bacterium; assembly: GCA_030690545.1. Lineage (GTDB taxonomy): Bacteria > Actinomycetota > Thermoleophilia > Solirubrobacterales > Solirubrobacteraceae > CADCVQ01. The sequence continues at coordinate 1,796 of JAUYGN010000038.1, read as the reverse complement.
GACCTCGACGACGTGGCTGGACAGCACCACCGTGCCGCCGGCGCGGCGGTACTCGTCCAGCACGGAGCGCAGCACGCGGCTGCTGAGCGGATCGACGCCCTCGAACGGCTCGTCGAGGACGAGCACCTGCGGGCGGTGCAGCAGCGCCGCCGCGAGGCCGATCTTCTTGCCCATGCCGTGGCTGTAGTCCTCGACGCGCACGTCGGCGGCGTCGGCGAGGCCGAGGACCTCCAGCAGCTGCTCGGCGCGCTCGACGACCGTCGCGCGCGGCAACCGACGCAGCAGGCCGTTGAAGACCAGCAGGTCGCGGCCCGTCAGCCGATCGAAGGTGGCCAGGCCGTCCGGCAGCACGCCGATCCGCGCCTTCGCGGCGGCGGGGTCCTCCCAGACGTCGGCGCCGGTGATCGCCACGCTGCCGCGGTCGGGTCGCAGCAGCCCGGTCACCATCCGCAGCAGCGTCGTCTTGCCGGCGCCGTTGGGACCGATGACGCCGTAGAACGATCCTGCCGGGATCTCGAGATCGACCCCGTCGACCGCCAGCGTGCGGCCGTAGCGCTTGTGCAGCCCGCGGACGGTCACCGCGGGTTCGGCGGACGCCGGCACGTGCTCGAGCGAGTCCGCCGCGGCCGTGCTCATGGACCGTCGGCGCGTCCTGCCGTCGCCGAGGTGGTCGCCGCGAGCTCGTCGGCGAGATCGGTCATCGCGGCGCGGTACCGCTCGTCGCGCCAGGGAGCGTTGAACAGGTTCCAGCCCTCGTCGTCCTCGATCGTCACGGCGACGTACACCTCGTCGGGCGCCGGTTGCGTCAGATCGGCGCGCAGCCGCAAGGGCAGGCGCGCACGCCCGCCCTTCGTCGCCATGCCGCCCAGGCGGGACGCCAGCCGCGATCCGAGATGCGCTTGCAAACTGCCTGATCGACTGTCGTCGACGCGTCCGCCGCGCCGCCGGACGACGGCGAGCAGCTGGTCTTGGATGGCGTCGACGGAACCCGTCGCCTGCCATTGCGCGGAGTGGTTGAGCCGATCTGCGTCACCGGTGGTCATGCGCTCGGACTACCCGGGCCGACGCGACCCGACACCGCCGAGGCGTCCGGGCGCAACCGCGTGCAACTGAGCGATGCGCGCGCGAGGGCGGGCGACGCGCGGCTACCCTGCCCGCTCGATGGCTTGCGCGCGCGTCCTCTTCGTCTGCCTGGGAAACATCTGCCGCTCGCCGACGGCCGAGGGCGTCATGCGCGGCCTCGTCGCCGACGCCGGACTGAGCGACCGGATCGAGATCGACAGCGCCGGCACCGGCGGCTGGCACGTCGGTGCGTCGCCCGATCCGCGCTCGGTCGCCGCTGCCGCGGCGCGCGGCATCGTCCTCGCGGGCGCAGCGCGCAAGGTGCGCCGCGCCGACTTCGACGCGTTCGACCTGCTCGTCGCGCTCGACGGCGCGAACGCGCGCGACCTGCGCCGCCTCGCCCCGGACGACGAGGCCGCCGCGAAGGTGCGGCTGCTGCGGGAGTTCGATCGAGCTGCCGGTGGCGGTGATCTCGACGTGCCCGATCCGTACTACGGCGGCGAGGACGGCTTCGGCCATGTGCTCGACCTCGTCGACGCGGCATGCCGCGGCCTGCTCGACGAGCTGCGCGGCCGTGTCGGCGCTGCGTGACGCGCTGTCGCTGGCGCTCGGACGGCGCGTCGACGAGCTGCGACGGGTCGCCGGCGGCGACCTCAACGACGCCTACGCCGCCGAGCTCGAGGGCGGCGGACGCGTGTTCGTCAAGACCGCGCGCGACGCGGCGCCCGGCGCGT
>JAUYGN010000034.1 GCA_030690545.1 Solirubrobacteraceae bacterium | reverse complement strand
GACCGGATCGCCGCCGACCGCGCGCTGATTCCGCAGGCCGAGCGGCTGGCGGCGGCGCTCGAGCAGACCGGCGGCGCGCTGGCGGAGCGCGTCACCGCGCTCGAGGCCGAGCTTGCCGCCGGTCGCGCCGCCGGCGACGAGCTCGCCGCCGAGCTGCGCGCCTGTGCGTCGCAGGAGGCGCAGATCCAGGCCCAGCTGCGCGACTGCGGCGAGGGCGTGACGAGCGCCGAGGTGCGCGCCCACCAGGCGCGCGAGCACAGCTGCGAGGCCGACCACGAGCTCGTGCTGCTCGCCGAGCGCCTCGGCCTGCCCGCCGAGCACGCCGGCGAGCCGCTGGCCGACGACGAGGCGCAGACGCTGCGCGACCGCATCGACCGTCTCGTGCGCCGCCGCGAGCAGCTCGGTCCGGTCAACCCGCTCGCCAAGGATGAGTACGACGAGGCGCTCGCCCACGTCGGCGAGCTCGAGCGCCAGCGCACCGACCTCGAAATCGCGCTGCGCGAGCTGCGCGCGCTGATCCGCGACACCGACCGGCAGATCCACGAGACGTTCGAGCAGACCTTCGAGGCCGCCGCACGCAACTTCGAGGAGCTCAGCGCGCACCTCTTCCCGGGCGGCCGCGGGCGCCTGCGGCTCGTCAAGGAGGACCACGGCATCAGCGGCGTCGTCGGCCAGGAGGCGGCGCACGACGACGCCGCGGTCGATCCGGATGCCGCCGCCGAGGCGCAGGACGCTGCGACCGAGCCGGAGGAGGAGCTGCTCGGCGTCGAGATCGAGATCACGCCCGCGGGCAAGTCGATGAAGCGCCTGACGCTGCTCTCCGGCGGCGAGAAGTCGATGACGGCGATCGGCTTCCTGTTCGCCGTCTTCCTCGCCAAGCCGTGCCCGTTCTACATCCTCGACGAGGTCGAGGCCGCGCTCGACGACCCGAACATCACGCGCTTCCTCGAGCTGCTGCGCCGCTACGCCGACCGCGCGCAGTTCATCGTCGTCACGCACCAGAAGCGCACGATGGACGCCGCCGACACGCTGTACGGCGTCTCGATGGGCGACGACGGCGTCTCGAAGGTCATCTCGCGCCGGCTGCCGCGCGAGGAGCCCGAGCCCGGGCGCGCCGCCGGCGCAGCCTGACGCGGCGGGCGGGTCAGCTCTAGAGTCGCCTCGGCGCCACCCGCCCGTGGGAGCCTGGCGCCTCGACCCTGGCGGGAGGGGTCAACGCGCCACGCTGTACGTGTAGGGCTTGGACCGCTCGCGTCAGAGGTGCTTCTCGGCGAAGTAGTCGGCGATGTGGTTGTCGTTGTAGCGCTCGATCTCGACGTAGCCGGTGTCCGCGAACAGCGCGCGGCTGTGCCTCTGCTCCGGACCCGCGTCGAGTCGCACGCGCTCATAGCCCAGCGCGCGCGCCGCGCGCTCGAGCGCTGCCAGCAGGGCGCGTCCGGCACCGCGCGAGCGCGCCTCGGGAACGACGTACATCCGCTTGATCTCGCAGACGCCGGGCTCCAGCGGGCGCAGGCCCCCGATCGCGACCGGCTGACCGTCGTCGTAGCCGACGAGGAACGCGCCGTGCGGCGCGACCATCTCGTCGGGCGTCGTGACGGATCCCGGCCGCGCCGCGCGGCCCGCGTAGATCTCGTTGAGGTGGGCGATCAGCTCGCCCAGCAGCTCGCGCCCGGGCGACTCGTCCGATCGGCCGGGGCGGAACTCGAGCGCCATGGCGCTATCGTCGCGCATCGCCATGGCTCGCGACTGGTCCGATCTGTTCATCACCGACGGCGCGCGCCCCGCAACGATCGGCGACGGCGCCTCGCTCGCCGACGAGCCCGAGCGCCGGCGTGGCTTCTTCAAGCGTCTGCGCACGAACCTGTCCAAGACACGCGAGGCGCTCGGTGCCGAGATCCAGGCCACGCTGCTCGAAGGCGACGTCGACGAGGACACCTGGGAGCGCCTCGAGGAGGCGCTGATCATGGCCGACGTCGGTGCGGCGACGACCGCCCGCGTCGTCGGCGAGCTCGAGTCCGAGGCCGCCGGCGGCGCGATCTCCGGCGGTGAGGCGCTGAGCCGCCGCCTGGCCGGGATGCTCGCCGAGATCGCTCGTACGGGCGAGGACCGCATCGACCTGCGCCACGCGCCGACGGTGATCATGGCGGTCGGCGTCAACGGGACCGGCAAGACGACGACGATCGGCAAGCTCGCCTGGCATCTGCAGCACGAGCTCGGCCTGAAGGTCGTGCTCGGCGCGGCGGACACGTTTCGCGCGGCGGCCGTCCAGCAGCTCGAGGGCTGGGCGCGGCGCGCGGGCTGCGAGATCGTCTCCGGCCCCGAGGGCTCGGACCCCGGCTCGGTCGCCTTCGAGGCGGTCAGGCAGGGCCGCGAGCTGGGCGCCGACGTCGTGATCGTCGACACCGCCGGGCGGCTGCACACGCAGGACGACCTGATGGCCGAGCTCGCCAAGGTGCGCCGCGTGATCGCCAAGCAGATCGACGACGCGCCGCACGAGACGCTGCTGACCGTCGATGCCACGACCGGCCAGAACGGGCTGCGCCAGGCCAAGCTCTTCTCCGAGGCGGTGCCGGTCGACGGCATCGTGCTGACGAAGCTCGACGGCACGGCGAAGGGCGGGATCGCGCTGGCGATCGCCGGCGAGCTCGGGATCGCCGTCAAGCTGATCGGGATCGGCGAGGCGCTCGAGGATCTGCGCCCGTTCGACGCCGACGACTACGCGCAGGCGCTGCTGACGTAGCAGCCGCAGAACTCTCGCGCCCGCCCGCTGACGGGCTTTATAGTCCGTCGTGCGATGGATGCCTGGATGTTCTGGATCTTGCTTGCCGTCCTCCTGGGCGCCGGCGAGGTAATGACGTTGAGCTTCTTCCTCGCGCCGTTCGCGCTTGGCGCGCTGCTCGGCGCGGCCGCCGAGCTCGCCGGTGCGGGCTCGATCGTGGCGATCATCGTCTTCCTCGTCAGCTCGGCACTGCTGTTCGGCTTCCTGCGGCCGGTCGCACGCCGCCACATGCGGATGCCCGCCCAGCTGCGGACCGGCACCGATGCGCTCGTCGGCGTGACCGCGGTCACGACCGCTCGGATCGACGCCCACTCCGGCTCGGTCAAGCTCGAAGGGGAGGTTTGGACCGCGCGCCCGTACGATGGCGAAGAGATCATCGAGAGCGGACGTCGCGTGCAGGTCATCGAGATCCGGGGCGCGACAGCGCTCGTCAGCGAGATGTAGGAGAACCATGGAAGCCGGACTGATCCTGCTCATCATCATCGCCGTCTTCGCGCTGCTGCTCGCCGCGAAGACCGTGCGCATCATCCCGCAGGCGCGCGCGGGCGTCGTCGAGCGGCTCGGGCGCTATCAGCGCACGCTGACGCCCGGCCTGGCGATCGTCGTGCCGTTCATCGACCGCGTCGGCGGCATGATCGACCTGCGCGAGCAGGTCGTGACGTTCAAGCCCGCGGGCGTGATCACCGGCGACAACGTCGGCATCCAGATCGACAGCGTCCTGTACTTCACGATCACCGACGCGAAGTCCGTCTCCTACGAGGTCGCCAGTCCGCTGCAGGCGATCGAGCAGCTGACGGTCACGACGCTGCGAAACGTGATCGGCGGGATGACGCTCGAGGATGCGTTGACGAGCCGCGACACGATCAACTCCCAGCTGCGCACGGTGCTCGACGACGCGACCGGCCGCTGGGGGATCCGCGTCAACCGCGTCGAGGTCAAGGCGATCGATCCGCCGGCGACGATCCAGGAGGCGATGGAGAAGCAGATGCGCGCCGAGCGCGATCGCCGCGCGGCGATCCTCACGGCGGAGGGCTCCAAGCAGTCGCAGATCCTCAACGCCGAGGGTCAGAAGACGGCGGCGGTGCTGACCGCGGAGGGTCAGCGCGAGGCCGCGATCCTGCGTGCCGAGGGCGAGGCGAAGGCGATCGACACCGTCTTCAAGGCGATCCACGAGGGCGACCCCGACCAGGGTCTGCTCTCCTACCAGTACCTGCAGATGCTGCCCAAGCTCGCGCAGGGCGACGCGAACAAGATCTTCGTCATCCCGAGTGAGTTCAGCCAGGCGCTGGGCAACATCGGCGGTGCGATCGCCGGAGCCGTCAAGCCGACGGCTCCGCCGCCACCGCCGCCCCGTGTATGAGTCCCGAGCTCGTCTCGGACGCCGTCGAGGCATACGCGGCCGCGCACACGTCGCCGCCGCCTGAGCACCTGCGGGCGCTCGCCGCCGAGACGCGAGCGACGCTCGACTCGCCGCAGATGCTGACCGGCGAGGTCGAGGGGCGGCTGCTCGAGTTCCTCGTCTTCCTCGCCCGCCCGCGGCTCGTGCTCGAGATCGGCACGTACTCCGGCTACAGCGCGCTCTCGATGGCGCAGACGCTGCCCGAGGGGGCGCGGATCATCTCCTGCGAGCTCGATCCCGAGCGCGTCGCGTTCGCTGAAGCCCATATCGACGGCGCCGGCATGAGCGACCGGATCGAGATCCGCCAGGGCCCGGCGCTGGAGACGATCGACGCGCTCGACGGGCCGTTTGACGTCGTCTTCATCGACGCCGACAAGGGTGGCTACCTGGCGTACTACGAGGCCGTCCTGCCGAAGCTCGCCGAGAGCGGCGTGATCGTCGTCGACAACGTGCTCTGGAGCGGGCGCGTCGCCGGCGATCCGGAGGCGGACGACGACGAGCGCACGCCGGTGCTGCGGGCGTTCAACGACCACGTGCTCGCCGACGAGCGCGTCGTCAGCGTGATGCTGACGGTGCGCGACGGCGTCACGCTCGTGCGCCGCGCCTGAGTCGCGGTCGCCGCGCCTAGACTGGTCGGCCAGTGTTCGACACCCTCTCAGAGAAGCTCCAGGCGACGCTCTCCGACGTCCGCTCGCGCGGCACGCTGACCGAGGCCGACGTCAACGCCGCGATGCGCGAGATCCGCCTCGCGCTGCTCGAGGCCGACGTGAACTTCAAGGTCGTCAAGTCGTTCACGTCGACGGTCAAGGAGCGCTGCCTGGGCGCTGACGTGCTCGGCAAGCTCAACCCCGGCCAGCAGGTCGTCAAGATCGTCGACGAGGAGCTGACCGCGCTGATGGGCGGCGAGAGCGCCACGGTCGACTTCGCGTCGCGGCCGCCGACCGTGATCCTGATGGCCGGCCTGCAGGGCTCGGGCAAGACGACGGCGACCGCGAAGCTCGCGCGCTACCTCATGACCGAGCACGACTCGTCGGTCGCGCTTGCCGCCTGCGACGTCTACCGCCCGGCCGCGGTCGACCAGCTCGTCAAGGTCGGCGGCCAGGTCGGCGCGACCGTCTACGAGCAGGGCATCGAGCGCGACCCCGTCGACATCGCCAGGTGGGCGCTCGACCAGGCCAAGCGCGACGGCAAGGACGTGCTGATCGTCGACACCGCCGGCCGGCTGCACGTCGACGAGAAGCTGATGGACGAGCTCGTCAAGATCCGCAAGGCCGTCAAGCCGACGACCGTGCTGCTCGTCGTCGACGCGATGACCGGCCAGGACGCCGTCAACGTCGCCGAGCAGTTCGCCGGCGCCGTCGCCTTCGACGGGGTGCTGATGTCCAAGCTCGACGGCGACGCGCGCGGCGGCGCCGCGCTGTCGGTCAAGGCGGTCACCGGCAAGCCGATCATGTTCGCCTCGACGGGCGAGAAGCTCGACCAGTTCGAGCGCTTTCACCCCGACCGGATGGCGCAGCGGATCCTCGGCATGGGCGACGTCCTGTCGTTCATCGAGAAGGCCGAGGCGCAGATCGACGAGGACGAGGCGAAGGAGCTCGAGCGCAAGCTGCGCCGCAACGAGTTCACCTTCGAGGACTTCCTCTCGCAGCTGAAGATGATGCGCAAGATGGGGCCGCTGCAGTCGCTGCTGGGGATGATCCCCGGCTTTCAGGGCGCCGCGCTGAAGAACGTCAAGGTCGACGAGCGCGAGCTCGACCGCATCGAGGCGATCATCCTCTCGATGACCCCGCTCGAGCGTCGCCGGCCGGACCTGATCAAGGGCTCGCGGCGCCTGCGGATCGCACGCGGGTCGGGGACCTCGGTGCAGCACGTCAACCAGCTCGTCAAGCAGTTCGGTCAGATGCAGAAGCTCATGAAGCAGCTGGGCAAGGGCAAGATGCCCGACCTTCAGGCCATGATGCGCCAGGGTCGCTAGTCTGTCTGCACCATGGCCGTTCGAATGAGACTCACACGTGTCGGGGGCCGCAAGGACCCGATCTGGCGCATCGTCGTCGCAGATTCGCGCTCGCCGCGTGACGGCCGCGTCATCGAGACGATCGGCCAGTACAACGCGCAGACCGAGCCGTCGACCGTTCGCGTCGACGAGGATCGCGCCCGTCACTGGCTCGAGCGCGGCGCGCAGCCGTCCGACCAGGTGCGCAAGCTGCTGCGCATCCAGGGCATCGCGTAAGTCCCGGACACGGCGCCCGCCCGCCCGGTCGTCCTGTGCAAGAGCTGCTGGAATACCTCGCCAAGGCGCTCGTCGATGATCCCGGGGCCGTTCGCGTCGAGTCCTTCGACGAGGACGACGGCAGCGTCGTGCTCGAGCTGTCGGTCGGCGAGGCCGACTACGGCCAGGTGATCGGACGTGGCGGTCGCACCGCCAACGCGCTTCGCATCGTGCTGAAGGCGGCGGCCGTCAAGGACGGCCGGCGCGTGTTCGTCGACATCGTCGACTGAGACGGGGCGCGAAGCTCGTGGCCGTCACGCAAGCGTCCCACGGCAAGCGGCCGCCGTGTCGCTGCTGAACGCGGGTCGCGTCGGTCGCCCGCACGGGCTCGACGGGTCCTTCCACGTGACGCGACCGCGCGGCGCGCTGCTGGCGCTCGGCGGCGCGGTTCGGATCGGCGACGCGATCTACGAGATCGTGCGTCGCGCCGGTACCGATCAGCGGCCGATCCTGCGCGTCGCGGGCGTCGACGATCGTCCCGCGGTCGAGGCGCTGCGCGGCGGCGACCTGCTCGTCTCGCGTGCCGACGCGCCGTCGTTGCCGGCCGGCGAGTACTGGCCCGAGGATCTCGAAGGGTGCACGGTCCTGACGCCCGAGGGTCGCGATCTGGGGTGCGTGGACCGAATGCGGGCGCTGCCCTCCTGCGAGGTGCTGGAGGTCGGCGACCTGCTCGTGCCGATGGTCGGCGACGCGGTCCTGAGCGTCGACGTCCAGGCGCGCCGGATCGTCGTCGACCCCGGCTTCCTCGGCATTCCCGACGGCGGCTCTTGAGTCTGCCCGCTCGTACGTGAGCGATTGCCGTGCGCCTCGACGTCGTCACGCTCTTCCCCGGCTGGTTCGACTGGTTCGTCACGCAGCGCCACGTCGCCAACGCGCTTGCCGCCGGCCACGAGCTGCGCACGCTCGATCTGCGTGAGCACACGCCGCTGAGCGGAGGCCAGGTCGACGACACCCCGTTCGGCGGCGGCGCCGGCATGGTGCTGCGCGTCGATGTGATGGATGCCGCGCTGCGGGCGCACTACGGCGTCGATCCCGTCGACCTGCGCCGCGAGCGGCGCGTGATCGCGCTGACGCCCGGCGGACGGCTGCTCGACGACCGGCTCGTCGACGAGCTTGCCCGGGAGCCCGACATCACGCTGCTGTGCGGCCGCTACGAAGGCTTCGACGAGCGCATCGTCGAGCACTTCGCCAGCGATGCCGTGTCGATCGGTGAGTACGTGCTCGCCGGCGGTGAGCTCGCGGCGATGGTCGTCTGCGACGCGGTCATGCGCAAGCTGCCGGGCGCGCTCGGGCACAGCGACTCGGCGCTGGAGGAGTCCTTCTCGGTCGCGCTCGACGGGCGCCCCGAGTACCCGCACTACACGCGCCCGGCCGAGTACCGCGGCTGGAGGGTGCCCGACGTCCTGCTGTCCGGCCACCATGCGGCGATCCGCGCCTGGCGCCGCGAGCAGTCGCGCGGGCGTGGCGCAGCGGAGGACGGCTGAGCGTCGCTATCATCGTGCCCCGGCGCGGCCTCCTCTTCGTGCGCGCTCCTGTTCTTCGCCTGATCCCGCGCCCTTTCTTCACCTATGTCCACAGTCATCGAACGTCTCGAGCGCGCTCAGCTGCGCCGTGTTCCCAGCTTCCAGGCGGGCGACCGTCTGCGCGTCCACTTCCAGGTCGTCGAGGGCACGCGCAAGCGCACCCAGGTCTTCGAGGGCGTCGTCATCAAGCGCCAGGGCCACGGTGCCCGCGAGACCTTCACGGTGCGCAAGCAGTCCTTCGGCGTCGGCGTCGAGCGCACGTTCCCGGTGCACTCCCCGAAGATCGAGAAGGTCGAGGTCGCGGCCCGCGGCGACGTGCGGCGCGCCAAGCTCTACTACCTGCGCGATCGCGTCGGCAAGCGCGCTCGCGTTCGCGAGCGCCGCTACACCGGTCCGGAGGAGCGCGTCGAGGCCGGCCTGCTGCACGACCCCGCCGCCGAGCTCGAGGCGCAGGCGGCGGCCGAGCCCGAGGCCGTCGACGCCGACGGCCTGGCGGCTGACGCGGCGGTCGCGGCCGACGTCGCCGGCAACGATGAGGTTCCGACGGATGGGACCGTCGCCGAGAGCGAGGCCGCGGAGGCCCCCTCCGGCAAGCAGACGTGACGAAGGACGAGTCGTCCCGCGGCCGGGGTAACTCGTTCGTCGAGACCATCCTGATCGTCGCGGTGGCGCTCGGATTGGCACTCGGCATCCAGGCCTTCCTCGTCAAGCCGTACAGAATCCCCTCCGAGTCGATGGTGCCGACGCTGACGGTCGGTCAGCGCGTGCTCGTCAATCGCATCGGCAACAACTTCGGCGATCCGGCGATCGGCGACGTCACCGTCTTTCATCCGCCGGCGGGCGCCGACGGCCCGAGCGGACCGACCTGCGGCGTCGAGGTCCCCGACGACAGCGCTTGTCCGCAGGGGACGTCCGAGCGTGCCGACGTGAACTTCATCAAGCGGATCGTCGCCGGGCCGGGCGACCGGATCACGATCGTCGACGGTCACGTCGTGCGCAACGGCGAGCGCCAGGCCGAGCCGTTCATCGAGCCCTGCGGGGGTGGCGAGGGCTGCAACCTGCGGACCCCGATCACGGTTCCCGAGGGCCACTACTTCATGATGGGCGACAACCGCGGGGCGTCGGACGACAGTCGCTTCTGGGGTCCCGTGCCGCGCGACTGGATCATCGGCAACGCCTTCGCCACGTACTGGCCGCCGAAGCGGATCGGCCTGCTGTAGCCGTGACGTCGCCGGCGGATCGCGGTTCCGCCCGGCCCGTGCTGCATGATGGGCGGCGATCGTGGAGCCTCCGCTGACCGTTCCCACCGAGAGTCGCGCCACTCGCGCGCGCCGCAAGCAGGCGACGCGGCGGCGCACGAGCGGCCGGCGCCTGTTCGCCTTCGATCGCCGGCTCGGGGTGCGCTTCGTCGCGGGCGCCGACGAGGCCGGCCGCGGCTGCCTCGCGGGCCCGCTCGTCGCGGCCGGCGTGCTGTTCGACACCGAGGCGCTGACGACGCGGGAGCTGCGCGCTCTGCGCCTGCTCAACGACTCCAAGCAGCACACCCACGAGGTCCGCGAGGAGCTCTTCCCGCTCGTCATGCGCACGGCGGTGAAGGTCTGCGTCGTCTCGCGCTGCGCGCGCACGATCGACGCCCGCGGCCTGCACAAGACGAACCTCGCCGCCCTGCGCGACGCCCTGCTCGGGGTCGCGGTGCCGGGCTGCATCTGCCTGTCCGACGGATTCGCGGTCGCCGACACGGGTCATGACCAGCGCGCGATCGTCGAGGGCGACGCCACGTCGGCCGCGATCGCGGCGGCGTCGATCGTCGCCAAGGTCACGCGCGATCGCTACATGCGTCGCGCCGACGAGCTGCATCCGGGCTGGGAGTTCGCCGCGCACGTCGGCTACTCGACCCCCGAGCACCGCGAGGCGATCAGGCGCCTCGGCGTGTCGCCGCTGCACCGGCTGAGCTTTCAGTCGACGGCGTATCAGCAGCTCGCGTTGTAGCGGCGGATCGCCCGCCATGCGACTGCGCGCGCCGCGCATCTCAGAACGCCCCCTCGAGGTGATCGAGGCGGACGAGCTGACCGTCACGATCGACGGTGATCGCGACGACGTCGAAGCGCAGCTCGCGCGAGCGCGGCCGATCGGGTGCCTCGACGAGCCATGCGGCGGCCATCGCGCGAACGCGGCGCTGCTTGTCCGGCGTGACCGCCTGCAGCGAGGACTCCATCGCGCCTGAGCGGCGCGTCTTGACCTCGACGAAGACGAGCCACGTGTCGTCGCAGACGATCAGGTCGAGCTCGCCGAAGCGCGTGCGGTAGTTGCACGCGACGACGCGATAGTCGAGGCGCTCGAGGTGATCGCGCGCCAGGCGCTCGCCGACGCGGCCGAGGTGGTGTCGCAGGTCGATGGCCATCGTTGGCCACGCTAGACCGCGTCGTGTGACGCTTCAGCACCGCATCGCAACAACTTCGCGCAGCAATCGCGCAGGCTCTGTGACGCCCGCGAAGTCGTTGCAAATCCGCGACGAACATGTTGCGAACGCGTGCTGTTTCGCGACACGACGACCCGTACGGTGCGGCGATGCTCGCTTGCGTGACGACGTTCGCCATCGACGGCCTTGCGACCAGGCGGATCACCGTCGAGGTCGATCTGCGGCGGGGTCTGCCCGCGTTCACGATCGTCGGGCGCGGTGACGCGGCCGTGCGCGAGTCGCGCGAGCGTGTCCAGAGCGCGCTCGTCAACGCCGGCTTCAGCTTTCCCCAGCGGCGCATCACCGTCAACCTGGCGCCCGCGCATCTGCGCAAGGTCGGTCCCGGCTTCGACCTCGCCACCGCCTGCGGCGTGCTCGTGGCGTCCGAGCAGGTCCCGGCCGCGGCGCTGCAGCGCTGGGCGGTCTTCGGCGAGCTGTCGCTCGGCGGCGAGCTGCGTCACTGCCGCGGCGTGCTGCCGGTGGCCGAGGGGGCCCGCGCGGCGGGCATCGCCGGACTGATCGTCCCGCGCGAGTGCGCGCGTGAGGCGGCGCTCGTCGAGGGACTGGTCGTCGCCGGCGTGACGCATCTGCAGGAGGCGGCGGCGATCCTGCGCGGCCAGCCGCCGCCGCAGCTGCCGCCGCCGGGCAGTCGGGCGAGCGCCCGCATCGCGCCGCCCGACCTCGCCGAGGTGCGCGGCCATCCCGACGCGATCCGGGCACTCACGGTCGCTGCCGCCGGAGCGCACAACCTGCTGCTGTCCGGCCCACCGGGCACGGGCAAGACGATGCTCGCGCGCCGCGCGATCTCGATCCTGCCGCCGCTGACGCAGGAGGAGGCGATCACGGTCACCCGGATCCACAGCGTCGCGGGCCGCGAGGTCGGCGACGAGCTCGTCGCGCAGCGGCCGTTCCGAGCGCCGCACCACACGATCTCGCCGGCGGGGCTCGTCGGCGGCGCCTCACCGCCGCGGCCGGGGGAGGCGACGCTCGCCCACCACGGGGTCCTGTTCCTCGACGAGCTCTCGGAGTTCAGTCGGTCCGCGCTGGAGTCGCTGCGACAGCCGCTCGAGGATGGCAGCGTGACGATCGTGCGCGGTCAGCACACCGTCGCGTTCCCGACGCGCTTTCAACTGCTGGGCTCGACGAACCCCTGCCCGTGCGGCTTCGCCGGCGAGCCGCGCTGTCGCTGCTCGGAGGCCGACCACGCGCGTCACCGGCGCAAGCTCAGCGGTCCGCTGCTGGACCGCGTGGACCTCGTCGTCGAGATGCCGCGCCCCGCGGCCGAAGAGCTCGAGCGGGCTGGCACGACGCGGTCGCGCGACGTCCTGCAGGCCGTGATCGAGGCGCGTCAACGCCAGGCCCACCGGCTCGCCGGCACCGGCCTCGCGACGAACGCCGAGCTCACGCCGAAGCTCGTCGACGAGCTCGTGCAGGCTGATGCGGCCGCGCACAGCACCCTGCGCCTCGCCTACGCGCAGGGCAGGCTCAGCACGCGCGGGCACGGGCGCGTGCTGCGCGTCGCACGGACGATCGCCGACCTCGATGCCAGCGCGCGCGTGCGCGCCGAGCACGTCCGCGTCGCGCTCGGCTGGCGCCAGCACGACGTCGTCGACCGGGCGGTCGCGGCATGACGGCCTGCGACGCCTGCCTGCGGCGCACCGCGCTCGTCGCCCAGCTCGCGCCCCACATCGAGCGCACGCGCCGTGAGCGCCACCGGCTGCGCGAGCTGCTGGCGCTCGCCGACGACGAGCTGATCGCCGCGCTCGCCGGCGAGCACCGCCCGGCGATCGAACGCGCCCACGGGGCCTTCGACGCGCAGCGCGCGCGGGAGCGGCTGTCGATCGCCTCGCTGCAGGCCGTCTGCTGTCACGACGGCGCGTATCCGCCGCGGCTGCTGGACGGCGCCGACGCGCCGGCGGTGCTGCACGTCGCCGGCGACGTCGCGCTGCTCGCGGCGCTCGCTGATCG
>JAUYGN010000020.1 GCA_030690545.1 Solirubrobacteraceae bacterium | reverse complement strand
AACCGTCGCCGCAACCGAGTCATCCTGTCGGAGAGGCTGGCCCTCCAGCATGAGCGGGAGGAGAAGAAGAGCCAGCTATTACAGGAGCTCCAGGAAGGGCAGATACGCCCAGGCAGGGTCAGCGGGCTTTCAAGTTTTGGGGCTTTCGTGGACCTGGGCGGGGCTGATGGCCTAATTCACATCTCCGAGCTTTCCTGGAGCCACGTCAACCACCCCTCCGAGGTGGTTGCGATCGGCGACACGGTGCGGATCAAAGTGCTGGACATCGACCGCGACCGCCAGCGCATCTCGCTCGGTCTCAAGCAGACCCAGGAGGACCCGTGGCAGCGCGTCGTCGACACGTACAACGTCGGTGACGAGCTCGAGGGCACCGTCACGAAGGTCGTCACGTTCGGCGCCTTCGTCGAGATCCTCGACGGCGTCGAGGGGCTCGTGCACATCTCCGAGCTGGCGCCGCACCACGTCGAGAACCCGCGCGAGATCGTCGCGCCGGGCGACGACGTGAAGGTGAAGATCCTCGAGATCGACTCCGAGCGACGCCGCCTGTCGCTGAGCGTCAAGCGCGTCGAGGGCCAAGTGCTCGAGCCGAAGGTGCTCCCGCCCGAGGAGCTCGAGAGCACCGATGACGGTGGCTTGAGCGAAGAGGCGTTCGTCGCCGCAGCGCCCGTGACCGACGATGACGTCGCCGACTCCGCCGCCGAGACGCTTGCCGAGCCCGAGGCGGAGGTCGCCGAGGCCGAGGCGGTTGCCGAGCCGGCGGCGGACACAGTCGCCGAGCCGGCGGCGGAGGTGGTTGCCGAGCCCGAGGCGGAGACGGTCGAGCCTGAGGCGGTCGAGCCCGAGGCGGTTGCCGTGCCCGACACGGTCCAAGCCGAGCCGGGCGCACCTGACGCGGACGAGCCGGCCGCGACCTGAGGCAGGGTCGTTGGGGCGGGTCCCGTTCGTCGGCCTGACCGGAGGGCTGGGAGCGGGCAAGTCGAGCGCGCTGCAGGTGCTCGAGCGGCTCGGCGCCGCGACGCTCTCGACCGACGCCGTCGTGCACGAGCTGTACGCCTCGCCCGAGCTGCGCGACCTCGTCGTCGCGCGCTGGGGCGCAGGCGTGGCCCCGGACGGCGTCGTCGATCGCGCGGCGGTCGCGGCGCGCGCCTTCGCCGAGCCGGACGAGCGCGCCTGGCTGGAACGTGAGATCTGGCCCCGCGTCGGCGCGCGCGTGGCCGCCTGGCGCGAGCAGGTCGCCGCGCGCGAGCCGGCTCCCGTCGCGGCCGTCGTCGAGACCCCGCTGCTGTTCGAGGCCGGCATGGAGGGCCTCTACGACGCGACCGTCGCCGTCGTCGCCGACGAGCAGGTGCGCGCAACCCGCGCCGCGGCGCGCGGCCACGTCGGCGCCGACGAGCGCGCCTCGCGGCAGCTGCCGCAGGAGGAGAAGGCTCGCCGTGCGACGTACACCGTCGCGAACAGCGGCACGCTCGACGAGCTCGAGCGCCAGCTGTCCGACGTCTTGGCGAAGTTGACCGTCCGATGAACGCAGCCCGGCTCTCGTCCCGGACCGCAAGTTCGCAGCACTCCACGCGCGCACGACGACGACGCCGGCGCCGCCGGGTGACCGCGCTGCTCGGCGTCGCGATGCTGGCCGTCGTCGCGGCCGCCGTCGTGTTGCCGCGGCTGCCGGACGCGGTGCGCGACCTGGCGCTACCGCTCGCGCACGCGGACATCATCCGCGTGCAGGCGGCCGACAAGGACCTCGATCCGTCGCTCGTGGCGGCGATCATCTACGCCGAGTCGCGCTTCCGTGACGTCACGTCGCACGCGGGCGCCCGCGGGCTGATGCAGATCACGCCCGCGACGGCACGCTACATCGCGCAGCTGTCGGGCGGCACGGCGTTCGAGCAGGGCGATCTCGCGACCCCGAAGATCAACATCTCCTACGGCGCCTTCTACCTGCGCTACCTGCTCCAGCGCTACGGCGACAACACCGTGCTCGCGCTGGCGGCCTACAACGGCGGCGAGGGCAACGTCGACCGCTGGATCGCCGAGGCGAGGACGTCGGAGCAGGCGTTCGACCGCTCCCAGATCCGCTTCGCGGAGACCCGCGCCTACGTCGACCGCGTGCTCGACGCGCGCACGAAGTATCGCAACAGGTACAGCCGCGAGCTCGGGCTGTGACGCGTCGATGCGGTCGCGCAGGTCAGCCGACGTAGCGGCGCGCGAACGTCGTCGCGAATGAGCCTGAGCGCTCGATCTGCGCGAGTCGCGCACGCCGCAACCGCTGCTCGTACGTGAGCGCCCCGGCGTCCGGTCGTGGACCGTGGATCAGCGCGAGCAGCCAGTCGGAGAACTCCTGCGATTGCCAGACGTCCGGCAGCCGCACCTCGCTGTAGGCGTGCAGCAGCGCGTCGGAGCCGTCGCGGAAGCGAGCGATGCAGGCCTCGGCCAGGACGGCCGCGTCCGCGATCGCGAGGTTCATCCCCTTGGCGCCGCAGGGCGTCAGGACGTGCGCGGCATCGCCGGCGAGATAGAGCCGCCCGAACTGCATCGGCTCGGTGACCGCGCTGCGCATCGCGAGCATCCCCTTCTCGAGGATCCGGCCGGCGCCGAGCTCGGCGCCGTCGGGGCCCGCCAGGCGCCGGCGCAGCTGCGTCCGGATGCGCGCATCCGGCCAGTCCGCGAGCGCGTCGTCGGATCCGCACTGCAGGTAGAAGCGGCTGACGTCCGGGGTACGCGGCATCTGGCCGGCGAAGCCGTCCGGGTGCATCGCGTAGACGACCTGCTCGGGCGCGGGACTGGCCTCGGCGAGCACGGTCAGCCAGTTGAACGGGTAGCGCTGATCGTACGTCTGCCGGCGGTTCTCGGGGATCGCCAGGCGCGCCGCACCGCGAGCGCCGTCGCAGCCCGCGACGACGTCGCACGCGAGCTCGACGAGCGAGCCGTCGCCGGCGCGGCAGGCCAGGCGCGGGCTGTCGCCGTCGATGCCCTCGATCGCGACGGCGGCATGCGAGAAGAGCACCGTCCCGCCGCGGGCGAGCAGCTGCTCGACGAGGTCGCCGACGAGCAGCTGCTGCGGGTAGACCCAGTGCGAGCGTCCGCCGGCAAGCGCGCCATAGTCGATCGTGAAGCTCCGGTCCGCGCTGCGAAACTCGCAGCGGACGTGACGCACGGCCGCTGCCGTCAGCCGCTCGGCGAGACCGTGGCGCGACAGGCAGTCGAGCGTCCGCTGCTCGAGGAAGCCCGCCCGCGCACGCGACTCGATGTGCTCGCGGCTGCGGTGCTCGACGACGACGCAGTCGATCCCCGCGGCGGTCAGCACGTTGGCCAGCAGCAGGCCGGCGGGTCCCGCGCCGACGATCGCGACCTGCGTGCGCGTCGGTTCGCTGCGCCCGTCGCGGCTCACGTGCCGCGCGCGCTCGCCGGCGACGCGATGTCTGCCCAGCGCGCGTAGGCGCGGGCGACGGCCTCGCGATCGACCGGATGCCGGTCGACGACGGCCGACAGGTCACCCTCGCAGTACAGCTCGAAGCGCTCGAACCGCGCGCGCCGGCCGTAGGCGGAGCGCGCCGTCTCGCCGACGAAGTACAGCACCGTGGCTCCGGCTGCGCCCTCGTGCGGGTTGTGCCCGCCGCCCTCGAACACGAGGCCGGCGTCGGCCTGCAGGATGGTCATGAGCCGGTCCAGCGTCGGCGTGTCGGGCTGCGCGACGTGGACCGCGAGATGGTCCTCGTAGCCAAGCAGCCGCTCGGCGTCGACGATCTCCGGCCGCAGCGCCGGGGCCGTCTGCGGGAACGCGAACACCTCGAGATCATGCCCCGCCGCGCGCGGCCCGCTGTGCAGCCGCGTGACCGAGACGTCGCAGGCGTCGTGCTCGAGCGCGAAGCGCGCGCAGAGCCGGCCGCGCACGAGCACGCTCGGCACGGGCGCGACCGGCTCGAGCCGGCGCGCGGCGAAGTCGCCGATCGCCGCGTCCAGCGAGGCTGGGAAGAGCAGCAGCCCGTGGTGGGCGTAGGCGCAGCTGCGGCGCAGCGCGGCCCGCGCGAACGGCCCGACGGTCGGGAGCAGGTCGGTGACGTCTGCGCCGGCCGCGGCGCCGGCACGCTGCAGCGCGAGCGCCAGCCGCTCAGCGTCGCGGCGGTCCAGCGGGCAGGCCGTGCGCGGGGCGCGGGCCGTGATGGCGCGCGGACGGCGGTTCGTGATCGAGTCGTGCATGCTCAGACAGCGTGACCTCCTGAGGGGCGACTCAACATGAGGCAACCCGGCGTCTGGGGGTGGTGCAACCCGTACTCGACGATCAGGCCCCGCCGGCCGCCCGCGGTCACGCGGGGCGCGCGCTGCCCGACATCGCCGCCGGGGGAGGGTCAACGCGCCTCGCCCACCCGCCACGGACGCCGATTGCGGACAGGAGGCGGCCTGGACCGGCGCTAGGCTGAACGGCCGTGCCGACGTTCAAGCTCGACGACATCTTCACTCCCGCCGCCGACCAGCCGAAGGCGATCGGGGAGATCGCCGAGGCGGTGACGCGCGGCGACCGCTACACGACGCTGCTCGGCGCGACCGGCACCGGCAAGACGATGACGATGGCCGGCGTCATCGCCGAGCTGCAGCGCCCGACGCTCGTCCTGGCCCACAACAAGACGCTCGCCGCCCAGCTGTGCAACGAGTTCCGCACGTTCTTCCCCGACAACGCGGTCGAGTACTTCGTCTCCTACTACGACTACTACCAGCCCGAGGCGTACGTCCCGTCGCGCGACCTCTACATCGAGAAGGACTCGGCGATCAACGAGGAGGTCGATCGCCTCCGCCACGCCGCGACGGCGGCGCTGTTCGCACGCCGCGACGTGCTGATCGTCGCGTCGGTCAGCGCGATCTTCGGCCTCGGCTCGCCGGAGACCTACGAGATGAACATGCAGGTGCTGCGCAAGGGCGACGTCATCGACCGCGACGCGCTGCTGCGCAAGCTCGTCAGCATCCAGTACACGCGCAACGACACCGCGCTCGGGCGCGGCACGTTCCGCGTTCGCGGCGAGACGCTCGAGGTCTTCCCCGCCTACGAGGAGACCGCGTTCAGGGCGACGCTGTTCGGCGACGAGGTCGAGCGCCTGCAGCACTTCGACCCGCTGACCGGCGAGCTGATCGCCGACGACCTCGAGCACGTCGCCGTCTGGCCGGCGACGCACTACAACGTCAAGGAGGGCATGATCGACCGCTCGGTGGCGGAGATCGCGCGCGAGCTCAACGAGCGCTGCGCCGAGCTCGAGGCCGAGGGCAAGCTGCTCGAGTCCCACCGCCTCAGGCAGCGCACCCAGTACGACATGGAGATGCTGCGCGAGATGGGCTTCTGCAACGGCATCGAGAACTACTCGCGGATCCTCGACGGCCGCGAGCCGGGCGCGCGGCCGTACTGCCTGATCGACTACTTCCCCGAGGACTTCGTCTGCTTCCTCGACGAGTCCCACCAGACGGTGCCGCAGATCGGCGGCATGTTCGAGGGCGACCGCAGCCGCAAGCAGACGCTCGTCGACTACGGCTTCCGGCTGCCGAGCGCGCTCGACAACCGGCCGCAGAAGTTCGACGAGTTCCTGCAGATCACGCCGACGCTCGTCTTCGTGAGCGCGACGCCCGGCAGGTACGAGAAGGCGCACTCCGGTCAGATCGTCGAGCAGATCGTGCGCCCGACGGGGATCGTCGACCCAGTCGTCGAGGTGCGCGAGACGCGCAACCAGATCGACAACCTCATGAACGAGATCCGCGCGCGCGTCGATCGCGCCGAGCGCACGCTCGTCACGACGCTGACGAAGAAGATGAGCGAGGACCTCACCGACTACCTGCTCGAGATGGGCTTCAAGGTCCGCTACCTGCACTCGGAGATCGACACGCTCGAGCGCATCCAGATCATCCGCGACCTGCGGCTGGGGGAGTACGACGTGCTCGTCGGCGTCAACCTGCTGCGCGAGGGGCTCGACCTGCCCGAGGTCTCGCTCGTCGCGATCCTCGACGCCGACAAGGAGGGCTTCCTCCGAGGGGAGACGTCGCTGATCCAGACGATCGGCCGCGCGGCGCGCAACATCGAGGGCAAGGTCCTGATGTACGCCGACAAGGAGACCGACGCGATGCGCGCCGCGCTTGGCGAGACCGACCGGCGTCGCGCGATCCAGCTCGCCTACAACGAGCAGCACGGAATCACGGCCGCGACGATCGTCAAGGGGATCTCGGACATCGCGGAGTTCCTGCAGTCCGAGTCCAAGCTGCCGGGCAAGAAGGGGCGCAAGCGCGGCAAGACGGCGAAGGCCGGCACGCTGACGCTGACCGAGCTCGAGCACACGATCGTCGAGCTCGAGGAGGAGATGCTTGCCGCCTCCGAGGAGCTGCGCTTCGAGTACGCCGCCCGCGTGCGCGACGAGATCCGCGACCTGCGCCGCGAGCTGCTCGTCGCGCAGTCCAACGAGGCGCCGGCCTGAGCGACCGGCACGCCCCGCTGCAGGAGGCCGTCCTCGCCTGGTACGACGCCACCGGGCGCGACCTGCCGTGGCGGCGCACGCGCGATCCGTACGCGATCCTCGTCTCGGAGTTCATGGCGCAGCAGACGCAGGTCGCGCGCGTGCTCGAGCGCTACGAGCGCTGGCTGGCGCGCTGGCCGAGCGCCGCCGCGCTGGCCGCCGCGACGCCCGCCGAGGTGCTGACGGAGTGGGTCGGCCTGGGCTACAACCAGCGCGCGTTGCGCCTGCGCGCCGCCTGCGACATCGTCACGCGCGAGGGCTGGCCACGCGACAGCGCCGGCCTGCGGGCGCTGCCGGGCGTCGGCCCGTACACCGCCGCGGCGGTCGCCTCGTTCGCCTTCGGCGAGCGTGTCGCGGCCGTCGACACGAACGTGCGGCGGGTCGCGTCGCGACTGCAAGCCGAGCCCTCCGCGCTGCTGCCGGCAACGCGGCACGGCGACTGGAACCAGGCGGCGATGGAGCTCGGCGCGCGCGTCTGCACCGCCCGCGCGCCTCGCTGCGGCGCGTGCCCGGCCGCGTCCTGGTGTCCCTCGCGCGGGCGCGTCGTGCAGCCCGCGCGGAGCGCTCGCGCGGCGCCGCGCGAGCGCTTCGAGGACAGCGATCGCTGGGCGCGCGGGCGCGTCGTCGCGGCGCTCGCAGCCGGTGAGCAGCTGCCGTCACAGCTCGCCGGGCCGCGCCTGGAGCGCGTCCTGGCGGGCCTGCAGCGCGACGGGCTCGTCGAGCGCGGTCCCACGGGGCTGGGACTCCCGGGCGCGCCGCGCTAGGGTCTTGCACGCCCGTCTGTCCGAATGCGAAGAACTCACGGAGGCATTTTGGCCCTCGACCGCCAGTCCATCGAGAAGCGAGATTTTCCAATCGGCCGTCGCGGCTACGAGCCGGCGGCCGTCGATGCGCACCTTGCCGAGCTTGCGCGCGAGATCGACGCACTCAAGCGCGCCCGTGCCGCAGAGTCGGCCGCGCCTGCCGCGCCCGCCGCCGCGCGCGCGCCCAGCGAGTCGATCGCCACGGTCGCAAGCGCCCAGGTGCAGGCGATCGTCGAGGCCGCGGAGTCGAGCGCCGACGCGATCGAGCGCGAGGCCCGCGAGAACGCCGAGCAGGCCGCGAAGGACGCCGCGCGCGACGCGCAGCGCACCCGCGACGAGGCGATCGAGCGCTCGCAGGAGCATGTCGGCAAGGTCCACGAGGCGACGTCGCTGATGCTGCAACGCGTCGACGCGATGGAGAGCGAGCTCAGCGCGCTCGTCGAGTCGCTGCGCACCGGCGCCAATCGCCTGAACGCCGACCTGTCGTTGCTGTCGGGCAACATGGGCGAGCTCTACGCGGCAGCCGGGCGCGACGCGCAAGACGATCTGCGTTCCGCTCCGATCGTCGAGGACGCCGTCGTCGTCGAGCCGCCGGAGATCGTCGCGCCGCTGGTCGAGCCCGAGCCCGAGCCTGAACCCGAGCCCGAACCGGCTCCCCCGCGGGATGCGGCCGCCGATTCGCGAATCGGCACCCGCCCCGGCGACACCGGCGACATCGAGGGCGCCCGCCTGATCGCACTGAACATGGCCCTCAACGGCCAGTCGCGCGAAGAGACCGACCGGTATCTGGCGGAGAACTTCGATCTCAGCGATCGTGCCGCCCTGCTCGACGAGGTCTACGCGAGCGTCGAGGGGTAGCACGCGAGCATCCGTCGAGCCGTGCGGCTCGCGTGCGTTCGCGCGGCGCTGATCGCCGCGCCGCCGGCCGGCAGGCAGACGTAGGATCGGCGGCGTGGCGCGAGCAGACGTCCGCCAGCTCTCCTTCGCGGGCGAGTGGCGCCGCTACCAGCTGCTGGCACTCGATGCGTTCGAGCTGGACCGCAGCCACGGTCGCCGGCGCACCCACATCGTCGCGCCGCCAGGTTCGGGCAAGACGCTGCTGGGCGTCGAGCTGATCCGGCGCTTGGGTCGCCCGGCGCTCGTCCTCGCCCCGAACACCGCGATCCAGGGGCAGTGGCTGCGCGCGGCGCAGCGCTTCGGCCGCGCCGGCGAGGCGCTCGCCGGCACCGAGCCCGAAGCGACGATCGCCTGCCTGACCTACCAGTCGCTCGCCCGGCTCGACGATCCCGATGCCGCGCTCAGCGCGCTCGCGGCAGCCCGCTGGGCCGACGAGCGGGCCCGCGCGACCGGCCGCGCTCCCGACGAGGTGGCCGCCGAGGCCGCCGCCTGGCAGGGCGCTGCCGACGAGCGACGGCGGCGCCAGCTGACGCGCATCGTCGCCTCGCTGAAGCGCGAGATCGCCCGCGGCGAGCACGCCGGGATCGACTTCACGCAGCTGCTCGGCGCACCCGCGCGCGAGCGGATCGACGTGCTGCGCGGCAACGGGGTGGCGACGGTCGTGCTCGACGAATGCCACCACCTCGCCTCGCTGTGGGGCTACGTCGTGCGGGCGCTGCTCGACGAGCTCGGCGAGACGCACGTGATCGGGCTGACCGCGACGCCGCCCGCCGAGCTGACCGGCACCGAGAGCGAGCTCTACGAGGAGCTCCTGGGACCCGTCGACTTCCAGATCGCGACGCCGGCGGTCGTTAAGGACGGCCACCTCGCGCCGTTTCAGGAGCTCGCCTGGATCACCGAGCCGCTGGCCGGCGAGCTGAGCTGGCTCGCCGAGCACGACCTGCGCTTCCAGGAGCTCGTCACGGCACTGCTCGACGAGGACCCCGAGCTGCCGCACAGCCTCGGCGGGTGGGTCATCACGCGCCTGCGCGAGCGCCGCCGCGAGCAGGGCGGCCAGCTCAGCTGGGCGGCGTTCGAGCGCGCTCACCCGCGCCTCGCGCTCGCCGGCCTGCGCTTCCTCGGCTCCGCCGGGCTCGCGCTGCCGCGCGAGGCGCCACGCGGCGAGCGCCAGGCGCAGCATCCCGACCTCGACGACTGGATCGCGCTGATCGAGGACTACAGCCTGCGCTGCCTGGCCGCCGACCCGTCGGAGGCCGCCGCCGCGCGCTACGACGCGATCGCGGCGGCGCTGCGCGACTTCGGCTTCACGCTGACACGGCGCGGGGTGCGCCGCGGCGCGGGCGACGTCGATCGCGTCCTGACGGCGTCGAAGGCGAAGACGCTCGCGCTCGTCGAGCTGCTGCGCTGCGAGCTCGACGTGCGTGGCGACGGGCTGCGCGCCGTCGCGCTGGCCGACGCCGAGCTGGCCGCGACGCGCGCCGACAGCGAGCTGCGCGGCGTGCTCGAGCGCGAGGCGGGGACGGCGATCGCCGCGCTGCGAGCGGTCGCCGACGACCCGGCGACGGCGCCACTGCGCCCGCTGCTCGTCTCCGGTCGCGGCGTGCGCTGCGCCGAGCACGACGCCGACGTCCTGACGGCCGCGCTGGCCGAGCGCGCGGCCGTCGAGCGGCTCGAGCTGCACGGCTGGGAATGGGCGCTCGACGGCGACGGCCTCGCGGCGATCGGGGCGGCCGGGACGCTGTGGAGCTCGCGCACCTGGGTCGGGCTCGCCGGTGCGATCTTCGCCGCCGGCACGACGCGGGCGCTCGTCGGCACGCGGGCGCTGCTGGGCGAGGGCTGGGACGCGCCCTGCGTGAACTGCCTGATCGATCTCACGATCGCCACGACGAGCGTGTCGGTCCGCCAGATGCGCGGGCGCTCGCTGCGCCTGGACCCCGCCGACCCGCAGAAGATCGCCTCCAACTGGGACGTCGTGTGCGTCGCTCCGGGCCTCGCCCGGGGCAGCGCCGACTACCGCCGCTTCGTGCGCAAGCACGCCCACCTGCACGCGCCGACCGAGACGGGGGAGATCGAGGCCGGACCGTCGCACGTGCATCCCGAGCTGGGCCCGTTCGCGCCGCCGCCGGCCGACCGCTTCGCGGCGATGAACGCCGAGATGCGCGCGCGGGCGGCCGCGCATGCGCTCGCTCGCGAGCGCTGGCGGATCGGCGAGCCCTATCTCGGCGAGGATCACCGCACGCTGTTGCTGCGCGCACGCGACGGCAGCTCGCCGCTGGCGACGGTGCCCGTCTCGGGCGATGGCGCCGCGCTCGGCGACGCGACGCGTCTCGGCCATCCCGAGCTCGCGCCGGTCGTCCGGTACCTCCACGCCGCCGGCGACGCGGC
>JAUYGN010000019.1 GCA_030690545.1 Solirubrobacteraceae bacterium | reverse complement strand
CGCCGCCGCCTCGCGCGCGGCCGCCTGCTCGGCCTCGCGGCGGGCGCGCTCCTCGGCGTCGCGACGGGCCTGCTCCTCGGCCTCCTTGCGCGCCAGCTCCTCGCGCTCGCGGAAGAGCGTGTTGCCCTCGCCGACGACCTCGCCGATCGCGCGCGTGAACAGCGCGCAGGAGCGGATCGCGTCGTCGTTGCCGGGGACGACGTAGTCGATGCCGTCCGGGTCGCAGTTCGTGTCGACGAGGCCGATCACCGGGATCCGCAGGCGCTGCGCCTCGCGGACCGCGATCTCCTCGACCTTGAGGTCGATGACGACCATCGCGTTCGGCGTGCGGGTCATGTTCTTCACGCCGCCGAGGTTCGCGCGCAGCTTGGCGAGGTCGGCCTCGGCAGCCATCCGCTCGCGCGTCGGCAGCAGCGCCAGCTGGCCCTCGGTCTCGAAGCGCTCGAGATCGTGCAGGCGCTTGATGCGCTGGTTGATCGTCTGGAAGTTCGTCAGCAGCCCGCCGAGCCAGCGGTGGTTGACGTACGGCATGCCGGCCGCCTCGGCGGCGTCCTTGACCGCGTCTCGGGCCTGCTTCTTCGTGCCGACGAACAGCACCGTGCCACCGCGATGGGCGACGGCCGAGGCGAACTCCTGCGCCTCGCGCAGCAGCCGCTCGGTCTTCAAGAGGTCGATGACGTAGATGCCGCCCGTCTCACCGTGGATGAAACGGCGCATCTTGGGGTTCCAGCGACGCGTCTGGTGGCCGAAGTGCACGCCGGCCTCCAGCAGCTCCTTGATCCCGATCTGGGCCATGGTCTGAGCTCCTTGATGATGCTGCGTTGGCTGATGCAATCCGCCGGCACGCACGGGACCCGGCCGGGAAGGCCGGGCAGGACCGCGTCGCTGACCCCGGCGGGGTCGTGGGACGTGTGGATGAGAACCGCCAGTGTACGCAAGCTCGACGCACAGGCTCCGGGCCGGCCGCCCTGAATGGGTCAGGCCGCGGCCCGCTCCAGCGCCGCCCGCAGGTCTGCGGGCAGCGGCGAGGCGATGTCGACGCTCGCCCCCGTCAGCGGGTGGGAGAACACGAGCCGCGCTGCGTGCAGGAACTGGCGCTCCAGCCCGTAGAGGCCCTTGTGCCCGTACTCGGGATCGCCGCAGACCGGATGGCCGATCGCGCGCAGGTGGACGCGGATCTGATGGGTGCGCCCGGTCTGCAGCCGCACGCGCAGCAGCGTCGCCCGGGGCAGCGCGCGCTCGATCTCGAAGTGCGTGACGGCGTCCTTCGGCGCGTCGCTGTCGGTCGACATCAGGACCCGCTGGCGGCGATCGCGGCCGATCGGGGCCTCGATCGTGCCGCTGCGCGACGGCGGCCGGCCCTCGACGAGCGCGAGATACTCGCGCCGCACCTCGCGCTTGGCCATCGCCTGCTTGAGCGCGCGGTGCACGGCGTCGGACTTGGCGACGACGAGCAGCCCCGACGTGTTGCGGTCCAGCCGGTGGACGATCCCCGCCCGCCAGGCGTCCTCACCGCCGGCGGCGCGCCCGGCGAGCGCCTGCGCGAGCGTGCCCTCGCGGTGTCCGCGCGCGGGATGCACGACGACGCCTGCCGGCTTGTCGACGACGATCAGGTGCTCGTCCTCGAGGGCGACCGCGAACGACGCGACCGGCGCGTCGCCGTCCGGCGCGACGCTCTCCTGCGGCGAGTCGTCGACCGCGACGCGCTCGCCGCCGCCGACGCGATGGTTCTTGCGCACGATGGCGCCGTCGACGAGCACGCGCCCAGCGACGATCAGCCGCTGCGCGCGCGAGCGCGACCCGAGCGCCGCGGCGAGCAGCACGTCGAGACGCTCGCCGCGCGACTCAGGCTCGACGTCGAGCTCGATCGTCACGTTCCACCACCACCAGCAGGATGACGACGCCGATCGTGATCGCGGCGTCGGCGACGTTGAACGCCGGCCAGTGAGGCAGCTTGAGGAAGTCGATCACCGCGCCCTCGCGGACGCGGTCGACGATGTTGCCCAGCGCGCCGCCGAGCAGCATGCCCGTCGGCAGCCACATCAGCGGCCGGTGCGCGTTGTAGGCGAAGTAGGCGAGCAGTCCGCAGAGCGCGATCGCGATGACGGCGGAGACGATCACGCCACCGTCCTGCAGCTGGCCGAACGCGATCCCGGTGTTGCGGGTGTTGACGAGCTTGGCGCCGATCACGAGGTCGCGCTCCTCGCCGCGCTGCAGCGCGGACACGACGAGCGCCTTGACGATCTGGTCGGCCGCCAGCACGGCGGCGAGGACGACGCCGGCGCGCGCCCAGGCGGCGGGCGCGCGTGTCCGCAGGCTCACCCGCGGATCAGGCCGATGATCAGGCCGCCGACGATCTGCAGCAGCAGGATGCCGACGATCGGGCTGACGTCGACCGGCCCGATCGGCGGGATGAAGCGCCGGAAGATGCTCAGGTACGGCTCGACGACCTCGCGCAGGAAGCCGAGCACCGCGCTCGACCAGCGCGAGTATGGGACGCGTCCACCGAAGGCGAAGATCAGCGACGTGATGATGTACGCGATGATCAGGATCAGGTAGACGATCAGCAGCGCGTTGAGGAAGTCCGCGATCGACTCGCGCGCGGTCGCCACGACGAAGATCATCGGCTCACCACCGCCTGCATCGCGTCGTCGAACGCGGCGCGCACGCCGGCGTGCTCGAGCGCTGCCAGGCCGCGCGCGGTGCTCCCGCCCGGCGAGGTGACCGCGCGGCGCACGGCGAGCGTGTCCATGTCGCGTGCCTGAAGCAGCGCTGCGGTGCCGCCGATGCTCGCCGCGACGAGCTCGCCCGCGAGGTCGGCGGGCAGTCCGGCGCGCACGCCGGCGTCGACCTGCGCCTCGGCGACGAGCGCGACGTAGGCCGGCGCGCAGCTCATCAGGCCCATCGCGATCTCGAACTGCGACTCGTCGATCGTCACGACGAGCCCGACGCGCTCGAAGAGCTCGATCGCGCGCCGCTGGAGGTCGGCGTCGGCATCGGCGTCGCGCGCGTGGCACGTCACGCCGTCGCGCACCTCGACCGGCACGCTCGGGATCATCCGCACGACCGGGGTGTCGCCGTAGGCGGCGCGCAGCGTGTCGAGCGACACGCCGCCGAGGATCGAGACGACGCCCTTCGCAGCGCCGGCGAGCGCCGCCGCGACCCGCTCGACCCCGTGCGGCTTGTGCGCGAGGACGATGACGTCGGCGCGCTCGGCCAGCTCCGCGTGCGACTCGATCGCCGCGCCACCGACCTCCGCGACGAGCGCCTCGGCACGCGGCCGGAAGAGATCGAGGACGAGGACCGGCTCGCCCCAGCCGCGCGCGAGCGCGCTGGCCATGCTCCCTGCTCCGATGAGCCCGATCGTCATAAGTTCAAGAGTATGACCACGCCGTCGTGAGGAGCCGATTTCGGATGTCTGGGTGGATCGGCAGCCGAGGGACAGTGCGACAGCACGGACCTCGGCTGACGGGCCGCCAGGCGCCGCAAGCGGCCCTCACGACTGGTTGAAGAAGCCCTTTTCGATGAGCTCGGCCTTCTCCTCGGCCGAGATCTGCACGTTGCGCGGGGTCAGCATGAAGACCTTGTGCGCGATCCGCTGCATGCCGCCGTCGAGCGCGTACGTCAGGCCGCTGGCGAAGTCGATCAGCCGCTTGGCGAGGTCGTTGTCGGTCGCCTGCAGGTTCAGCACGACCGGGATCGACTGCTTGAACTTGTCGGCCACCTGCTGCGCGTCGTTGAAGGACTTCGGGATCACGAGGTGCACGCGCACGTCGCCGCCGTTGCGGGTCCGCTCGACCGGGCGCAGGACCGTCGTCGGGCGGCTGCCGCGCGGCTCGTCGTCGGCGAAGATGTCGTCGAAGTCGTCGCGCGAGCGGCGCCGCGATGCGAGCCGTCGGACGTTGGGGCGGTCGCGGTAGCGGTCTTCCATCTCGTCCTCCGGTTCGGGCGCGGGTCGCCCCCGGTCACGCTCGCGTTCGCGTTCGCGTGCCAGCTCGGCCTCCTCGTGGCGCCGGCGTTCCAGCTCGAATTCGTCGACGTAGGCGCGCTCCTCGGCGAGACCGAAGTAGACGAGCGCGCGATGCCAGGAGTCTCTGAACGCCATAGACGTATGAAAGGTTAGACCCCGCCCGTCGTTCTCCTGCACGCTCAGGAAATCAGTCTCGTGCCGATCCGCACGAGCGTCGCCCCCTCCTCGACCGCGACCTCGTAGTCCTGCGTCGTGCCCATCGACAGCGCGGTCAGGTCGCGGCGGGCCCCGAGCTCCCGCAGCGCGGCGAACCAGCGCCGGCTGTCCTGCGCCTCGGGCGCGAGCGGCGGCATCGTCATCAGCCCGGCGACCGGCACCGGGCAGCGATCGAGGAACGCGTCCAGGCTCGCCGGCGCGACGCCACTCTTGCCCTGCTCGCCCGCAACGTTGACCTCGACGAGCACGCGCAGGTCCGCCGGCGCGTGACGGCGCAGCTGCTCGAGAACCGAGTCCGTGCAGACCGAGTGGATCAGCCGCACGTGCGGCGCGATCTGCTTGACCTTGCGGCTCTGCAGATGACCGATGAAGTCCCAGGTGAAGGCATCGCCGTAGCGCTGCACCTTCACCAGGAGGTCCTGCGCACGGTTCTCGCCGGCGACGGTCACGCCGCCCTCGGCGAGCGCGCCGAGCTGCTGCAGCGGCACGTACTTGACGGCGGCGACGATCTCGACCTCGTCCGCGTCACGGCCGGCGCGGGCGGCGGCGGCGGCGATCCGCGCGCGTACCTCCGCGAGGTTCGCGCGGACACGCTCGGCCGTCAGGCCGTCGACCGGCTGCGTCAATCGTCGCCGCCGGCGACGCGCCACACGGCGCTGGCCTGCCGCCCGGTGTCGGCGGCGTCCTGGCCGTAGTCACGGCGATGGGAGTGAAACAGGCTGCGCGGCGCGCACATCGTGCAGATGTCGACGTCGTGGACGTGGTCGAGCGGGATCTTCGCGTGCTGCAGCTGCAGCCGAGCGACGTTCTTCAGGTGCGCGTGATTGCTCAGGCGCGCGGTGCCGCGCGGGTAGCGCATGAACGCACGATGCACCCAGGTGTTGACCTCGTAGCAGCAGACGCCGATGCTCGGGCCGACCGCCGCCTGGATCTCGGTGGCGCCGGCCTCGCGCATCGCCTCGACGCCCTTCTTCAGGACGTCGGCAGCCAGCCCGCGCCAGCCGGCGTGGATCATCGCGACGGCCTCGGGCGCGATCAGCGCGACCGGCAGGCAGTCGGCGGTCACGACGACGGCGGCGACGTCCTCGAGCGTCGTCGCGACGCCGTCGGCCTCGACCGGGTCGTCGTCGGGCGACGGCGGCTCCGTGACGATCCGCACGTCTGAGCCGTGGACCTGCTTGCTCTCCAGCCAGCGCTCGCGCGGGATGCCGATCAGCTGGGCGACGCGCTCGCGGTTCTCCTGCACCGCCGGCAGGTAGTCGTTCGTGTCCAGGCCCACGTTGAGCTCCTCGAACGGCTCGCCGGAGACGCCGCCCTTGCGCGTGAAGAACAGCGCGCGGCCACCCGGCAGCTCGCAGCCGATGTGATCGCCGACCGCCATGAACGGCGGCTTCAGGCGGTCGCCCCAGACGTTGCGGGACCTCATCGGCGTGGCGGAGCCCATATCGCTGATTTGTAGCACGGCGTCACGATCTCCCAGCGTCAAGCGCGGCCCGCAGCTCGGCATCGCGACCGGCTGCGAGCGTCCCGTCGAGGCGCCGGTCGAGCACGGCGCGCAGCCGCTGCCCGAGCTCGGGACCCTCGGGCACGCCCGCGGCGAGCAGATCGTCGCCGGTGATCTGCAGGCCGACGTGGCGCAGCTCGGCGATCCAGCGCCGGGCCGGACCCGGCGCGCCGCGCGCACCCGCCAGCGCGATCGCCTCGACCGGCAGGCCGGCCAGCATGCGGGCCAGCTGCGACGGCCGCCGCGGCGCGTCGTCGAGCGGCGCCGTCGCCTGTGCCGCGCGAACGATCGCCCGCTCCGCGGCGCTGAACTCCAACTGCTGCAGCAGCCGATCGCCGTCGACGGTCAGCGCCGCCGCGAGGGTCAGCAGATCGCGCCGCCCCTCCCCCGCCGGCAGCAGCTCGAGCGCGCGCTCGATCAGGTCGCGGTCCGCCTCCAGCCACGGCGCGAGGCCGATCGCGGCGACCGCCTGCAGCGCCGCGACCGGGTCGGGCTCGGCCAGCGCGAGACGCAGCTCGTTGCCGATCCGCGCCCCGGACAGCGTCCGCGGCAGGTCGTCGCCGATCGCCTGCTCGGCGAGCTCGCGCGTATGGGCCTCGAGCTCGAAGCCCAGCCGCGCGCGGTAGCGCGCGATGCGCCACAGCCGCGTCGCGTCGTCGACGAAGCTCGCATCGTGCAGCACGCGCAGCCTGCCCGCGCGCAGATCCTCGAGCGCGTGCGGCGGCGCGCGCAGCGTGCCGGTCGCGAGCTCCAGCGCGATCGCGTTGATCGTGACGTCGCGGCGCAGCAGGTCCTGCTCGATGCTCGCCGCGCGCACATCCGGCAGCGCGCCCGGGCGCGCGTACGTCTCACCGCGCGCCGCCGCCAGATCCCAGCGGCAGTCGCCCGCGCGCACCGTCGCCGTGCCGAAGCGCTCGTGGACGACCGCGCCGGAATCGCCGTCAGCGTCGTCTCGCAACCGTGCCGCGAGCTCGCCGGCGTCCCCCTCGACGACGACGTCGAGCTCCCGCGGCGCGCGACCGAGCAGCAGGTCGCGGACCGCTCCGCCGACGAGATGCACGCCGTCGATGCCAACGGCGGCGTCGAGCAGCCGCCCCCCGCAGGGCAGCTCGCGCAGGCGCTCGAGCAGATCCTCCATGGCGACAGTCTCGCGCCTGGACGGACCGGCGGACGCGACGTGCACGCCGTCTACCATGGCCGGCGTGAGCCTTTCGCCCCGCGGCGAGCGTCGGTTTCCGCGGCTCGCGATCGGAGTCGTGCTGCTCGTGCTCGGCGTCGGCGGCGCCCTGTGGGCGTTCGGCGACTCAGGCGACGTGTTCAACCCGGAGGTCGGGTTCGTCGACACGACCGAGGAGACGCCCTCCGAGACCGCGCCACGCGCCCGTGCCGACGGCCATCCGGCCGACGACGGGTTCCGCTGGCCGATCTACGGCTACACGAAGAGCCGCACCCACCACCTGCCGCTGGCCCAAGCCCCGCGACCGCCCTACCGGCAGGCGTGGGCGGTGCGCGGCAGCGTGCTGCTCGAGTTCTCGCCGGTGCTCTGCGGCCGCCGCGTGTACCTGCTGAAGAACAACGCGGCGCTGTATGCGATCTCGCGCGCGACCGGCCGCATCAGCTGGAAGCGCAAGCTCGGCACGCTCGCCGCCTCCGCACCGGCCTGCGACGGCAAGACGATCTACTCGGTGATGCTGAGGCGCTGGGACAGGGCCGTCGCCGGCCGCATCGTCGCCGTCTCGGCGAAGACCGGCCGCACGCGCTGGTCGCGCAACTTCCCCAGCCGCGCGGAGTCCTCGCCGCTGCTGCACCGCGGCCGGCTGTACGCAGGCACCGAGGACGGCACCGTCTACTCGCTGCGCACGAGCGACGGCAGCGTGCGCTGGCGCTCGAAGGCGCCGGGCGCCGTCAAGGGCGCGCTCGCGCTCGACAACAACAAGCTGTACTTCGGCGACTACGCGGGCCAGGTCCACGCGATCCGCCGCTCCAACGGCGCGAAGGTCTGGTCGGTCTCGCCGGGCGACGGCCGGCTCGGGCTCGGCGGCGGGGGCAACTTCTACTCGTCCGCGGCGGTCAGGTACGGGCGCGTCTACATCGGCAGCACGAACGGCGACGTCTACTCGTTGTCGAGCGCCGACGGCAAGCTCGCCTGGCGGCGCAGCACGGGCGGCTTCGTGTACGCGTCGCCCGCCGTCGGGCAGGTGCGCGGCGGGCGACCGACGGTCTACGTGGGCTCCTACGACGGCAAGTTCTATGCACTCGACGCCCGCACCGGGACGCCGCGCTGGGTGCGCTCGCTGGGCACGAAGATCTCCGGCGCCGCGGCGATCATCGGCGATCTCGTGTTCGTCTCCGATCTCGACAAGCGCACGACCTGGGCGCTCGGCGCGCGCACCGGCAGGACCGTGTGGAAGACGAGGCGCGGCGGCTTTCAGCCGGCGATCAGCGACGGGCGGCGGATCTACTTCACGGGCTACACGTCGCTGTTCGCGCTCGACCAGCGGGGCCGCCCGTTCGACCGCGAGAGCTCCGCGGCGGTACGCGAGCGGGCGCAGGCGCAGCGCGCCGCCGCGCGCGAGCGAGCCAAGCGCCGCGCCGTCGCGCGCGCCAAGGCCCGTCGCGAGCGCCAGCTGCGCTACCGCTTCGCGCCGCACGGCCACCGCCACAGCCGTGGGGTCGGCTACGGGCGCCACTGCCACCCGCACCGGCACGTCTACAAGGTCCGTGACAAGACGATCGTGCTGCGCCACAACCACTGCCACAACCACACGCGCGGACGCTGATCGGGGCTCAGCGGCGCACGGCGATGCCGGCCGCGGCGAGGTGCTGCTTGGCGTCGCGAATGCGGAAGGTGCCGTAGTGGAAGATCGACGCCGCCAGCGCGGCGTCGGCGCCCGCCTGCAGCGCGGCGGCGAGATGCTCGAGCGTCCCGGCGCCGCCGGAGGCGATCACCGGCACGGCGACGGCCTCGGCGACGGCACGCGTGAGCTGCAGGTCATAGCCGTCGGTCGTGCCATCGCGGTCCATGCTCGTCAGCAGGATCTCGCCCGCCCCGCGCTCGACGCCCTCGCGTGCCCAGGCGACGGCATCGAGGCCCGTCGCGGTGCGCCCTCCGGCAACGAACACCTGCAGCGCCTTGGCGTCGATCGCGAGCACGACGCACTGCGCGCCGAACACGTCCGCCAGCTCGCCGATCAGCTCCGGCCGCGCGACCGCCGCCGAGTTGACGGCGACCTTGTCGGCGCCCGCGTCGAGCACCCCCTGGGCGTCGGCGACCGAGCGGATGCCGCCGCCGATCGTGAACGGGATGAAGCACTCGTCGGCGACGCGGCGCGCAAGCTCGACGACGGTGTCGCGCTTGTCGCTCGTGGCGGTGATGTCGAGGAAGACGAGCTCGTCGGCGCCTTCGGCGTCGTAGCGCGCGGCCAGCTCGACGGGATCGCCCGCGTCGCGGATGTCGACGAAGTTCGTGCCCTTGACGACGCGGCCGGCATCGACGTCGAGGCAGGGGATGACGCGCTTGAGATGCACGCAGCGAGCGTAGTCGCTGGCGTGTGCGGCGCGGTCGCGCGGGCGGCGCCACCCGAGACGCGTGGCCGGTCGGTGGCCGCTACCCGTCCTGCCCGGCGAGCGCCGCGATGCCCTCGGCGACCGTGAAGCGCCGCTCGTACAGCGCCTTGCCGACGATCACGCCGGACAGGTTGGCGTCGCCCAGCGCCGCGAGCGCGACGAGATCCTCGCGGCGCCCGATGCCGCCCGAGTAGATCAGCGTCCCGCGCATCCCCGCCGCCAGCTCGCGGACCTCCTCGACGTCAGGTCCGCCGAGCAGGCCGTCCTTGTCGACGTTCGTGAACACGAAGGCGCGCACGCCGCGCTCCTGCAGGCGCTCGATCACCGCGGCGGGTCGCAGGGTCGTCGTCTCCGTCCAGCCCGCCGTCGAGACGAAGCCGCCGCGCGTGTCGATGCTGACGACGATCCGCTCGCCGAAGCGCCCGACGACCTCGTCGAGGAAGCCGTCGTCGGCGAACGCCGCGGTGCCGAGGATCGCCCGCGAGGCGCCGGCGGCGATCGCGTCCGCGACCGCGCCGACGGACCGCAGCCCGCCGCCGTACTGCACCGGCACGGCGAGCTCGGCGACGACGCGCTCGAGCTGGTGCAGGTTCTGCGGCGCGCCGGTGCGAGCGCCGTCGAGGTCGACCATGTGCAGGTACGTCGCGCCCGCGTCGACCCACGACCGTGCGGCCTCCAGCGGGCTGTCGGCGTAGACGGTCTCGGCGTCGAAGTCGCCCTGCACGAGGCGCACCGCCCTGCCGCCAGCGATGTCGATCGCGGGATAGAGGATCACGAGTCGACCACTAGACGTGAACGGAGGCGCAGATCCCGACGAAGTTGCGCAGCAGCGCGAGCCCGTGGGTCGAGGACTTCTCCGGATGGCACTGCGCGCCGAAGACGTTGCCCGATGCGACGAATGAGCAGAACGGCGAGCCGTAGGTGCCGCTGCCGAGCACGATCGACGGATCGTCGGGCCGCGCGACGAACGTGTGCACGTGGTAGAAGGCGGCCGGGTCGGGCAGCCCCTCGGTCAGCGCCGACGGGCGCGCCCAGCGCACGGCGTTCCAGCCGATGTGCGGCAGCTTCAGTCCCTGCGCGTCGAGCCGTACGACCTGTCCCTCCAGCAGCCCGAGGCCGGTCGACCCCTCGTGCTCCGCCGATCCCTCGAACAGCAGCTGCATCCCGAGGCACAGGCCGATGACCGGCTTGCCGGCGTGGGCGTGCGCCCGTATGACGTCGTCGAGCCCGAGCGCGCGCAGCCGCCGCATCGCCTCCGGAAACGCGCCGACGCCCGGCACGACCAGACCGTCGGCCGCACCCAGCTCGTCGGCGTCGGCGGACTGGACGATCGGCGTGCCGACATGCTCGAAGGCCTTCGCGACCGAGCGGCGGTTGCCCATCCCGTAGTCGACCATCGCGATCACGGTCGCGCTCATCCGGTCAGCGTGCCCTTCGTCGACGGCACGCCGCGCTCGGTCGGGTCGATCGCGATCGCCGCGCGCAGCGCGCGAGCGAAGGCCTTGAAGGACGCCTCGATCATGTGGTGGGCGTTGCTGCCGGCCTGCACCTCGAGGTGCAGCGTGAGGCGCGCGTTGCCGGCGAAGGCGCGGAAGAACTCCTCCAGCAGCTCGTGCTCGAAGCCGCCGGTCTCACCCGCCGGCAGGCCGCCGTCGTGCAGCGCGACGAACGCGCGGCCGGAGACGTCGATCGCGCACGTCGCGCGGGCCTCGTCCATCGGCACGACGGCGTGGCCGTAGCGGTGGATGCCGGCGCGGTCGCCGAGCGCCGCGTCGAGCGCCTGCCCGAGGACGATGCCGACGTCCTCGACGGTGTGGTGCGAGCCTGTCTGCAGATCGCCGGTCGCCGCGACCGTGAGGTCCAGGCGTCCATGACGGGCCAGCAGGTCGAGCATGTGGTCCAGAAAGCCGACGCCGGTCTCGCGGCTGCCGGCGCCGCTGCCGTCGAGCCCGAGCTCGAGCGAGATGTCCGTCTCACCGGTACGGCGCTGCTTGCGTGCTGTGCGAACGTCGCTCATGACGGCGCATTCTCCCGCACGCGGGCCCGCATCGACTCGGCGTGCACGACGAATCCCTCCGCGCGCGCGATCGGCGCGCCCGCAGCGGCCAGCGCTGGCGCCGCGTCGCCGATGTGCACCTCGGTCATCCGCCGCCGAAACGCCCGCGGCGACAGGCCCGAGGCGTAACGCGCCGAGCCTCCCGTCGGGAGGCTGTGGTTCGAACCCGCGACGTAGTCGCCGAACGCCGTCGCACCGGTCGCGCCGACGAACACGCAGCCCGCCGAGCGCACGCGCGGCGCCAGCCGCTCGGCGTCGGGTCCGACGAGCTCGAGGTGCTCGGGCGCGAACGCCTCGCTGAAGGCGAGCGCGTCGAGCAGCGAGCCGACGTGGACGAGCACGAAGGCGGCCGGGTCGGAGTGCTCGCGGCCCTCGGCGAGCATCCCCAGCGCGTCCGCGACGGCGTGCAGCAGCGGCGACGAGCCGCTGACGACGACGACCGGTGCGCCCGGGCCGTGCTCGCCCTGCGCGAGCAGGTCGAACGCGATCAGCTCCGGATCGGCGGACGCGTCGGCGAGCACGAGCACGTCGCTCGGTCCGTAGAAGCCGTCGATCCCGACGCTGTCCGACACCTGGCGCTTGGCCTCCTGCACGATCAGGCTGCCGGGGCCGGCGATCACGTCGGCGCGGGCGATCGTCTCGGTTCCGTAGGCGAGCGCGGCGATGCCGTGCGCGCCGCCCATCGCGTAGACCTCGTGGACGCCGCACAGCGCGCAGGCCCCGCGGATCACGGGATCGACCGGCGGCGGTGTCAGCACGACGACCTCCTCGACGCCGGCCGCACGCGCGGTCACGACGCCCATCACGACCGTCGACGGATACGGCGCGCGGCCGCCCGGCACGTAGATCGCCGCGCGCGGTACGGGCACCTCGCGCAGCACGACGCGCTGGCCCTGCGGCAGCGCGACCTCGACGTCGTCGCCGATCGCGGCGTCGGCGACGAGCGCCACGTTCGTGATCGCGACCTCGAGGCCCGCCCGCACGTCGTCGTCGAGCAGGCCGGCGTCGAGCTCGTCGGACGCCAGGCGCAGCGAGCCGGGTGCCGGCGCGCCGCCCAGGTCGAAGCGCGCGATCAGCTCGCGCAGCGCGTCGTCGCCGCGGTCGCGGACGGCACCGACGATCTCCGCGACGGCCGCAGCGACCGACTCCGGCTTTGGCGCGAGGGCGCGCACCGCCGCCGCCGCGCCGAGGACGTCCTCGCCAGCGTCGATGCGCTCAATGCGCACGCAGCTGCTCCAGCATCGCGTCGATCGCAGCGGCCTTGAGCTTGTGCGAGACCGGGTTGGCGATCAGCCGCGCGGTCGACGCGTAGAGCTCCTCGCGGATCACGAGGTTGTTCTCGCGCAGCGTCGTCCCAGTCGCCGTCAGGTCGACGATCGCTTCGACGAGGCCGGTCAGCGGGGCCAGCTCGACCGAGCCCTTGACCTCGACGATCTCCGCCTGGCGCCCGGTGCGCTCGAAGTACGCGGCGGCGGTCTTGTGGTATTTCGTGGCGACGCGCATCACGCCCAGTCGCCGCAGCGCCTCGGCCGACGGATCGGGCCCGTCGACGGTCGCAAACACCATCCGGCACAGTCCGTAGCCGAGATCCATCAGCTCGTAGACCGCTCGGTCGGGCTGCTCGGTGAGCACATCCTTGCCGGTGATCCCGACGTCGGCGGCTCCCGCCTCGACGTAGGTCGGCACGTCGGAGGGGCGCATCGTCACGATGCCGACGTCGCCGAACAGGAGCTTGCGATCGTTGGAGCGCACCTCGCTCGTGTCGAGGCCGATCGCGTCCAGGCGGTCGAGCGTCTCGGTCATCAGCGCGCCGCGCGGGACGGCGATCACGAGCCCGTCGAGCGAGCCGTTCATGGCCGCGCGCCGTCGCTCGTCGCCGCGCGAAGCGGCGGCGCCGTCATCTGCGTTTCGGGGTCGTCGGCGGCCGTCTCCTCGCCGGCCAGCGCGATGTGCAGCCGGTCGATCGTCAGCGCGAAGCCGACCGCCGGCAGCGGCCGTCCGAAGCGACCGAGCAACTCGTCGTAGCGTCCGCCCCCGCCGAGCGGCGCACCGAGTGCCGGGTCGTAGACATCGAACACGGCGCCCGTGTAGTAGCCCATCCTGCGCACGAGGCCGAGGTCGACGATGACCCGCTCGGCGACCTCCGGCGACAGCAGCTCGAAGACGCCGCGCAGTCCGGCGAGGGCGCCGGCGACCGGACCCTGCGCGTCCGCCAGGACCTCCGGCCCGCCGCGCATCTGCGGCACCCGCAGCAGCAGGTCGGCATCGCCGTCGGCGATCCCGAGCTGGCCGAGCTCGGCTTCGAGCGCGACGAAGTCACGCCCGACGAGCGCATCCATCAACACGTCGATCGCGGTCTGCGGCACCATGAGCGAGCGCAGCAGCGTCGGATACAGCGAGGCGTCGCCGAGGCCGATCCGGAAGTCGCGCAGGCCGACCGCGTCGAGCGCGTGACAGAGGACCGTCAGGGCCTCCGCGGTCCCCTGCGGAGCGGGCGCGCCGACAAGCTCGATCCCCGCCTGGAGAAACTCGCGCATCTGGCCGCGATGCGGGCGCACACCGCGATAGGCGTGCGCGAAGTAGCTGAAGCGCAGCGGCGGCTCGACGGTCGGGTAGCGCGTCGCGACGAGCCGCGCGATCGGCACCGTCATGTCCGTGCGCAGGGCGAGCACCTCGCCGTGGTCGTCGAACACGCGGTACGCCGGTGGCTCGCCGCCGCCGCCGCGCGCGAGCACGTCCTCGTACTCGAGCGCCGGCGTCCAGACCTCGCCGTAGCCGTCGCGCTCGAAGACGCGGCGGACGGACTCGGTGATGTCACGCAGCTCGCGCATCTCGTCGGGCAGCACGTCACGCGTGCCGGAGGGAATGGGATGGATCTGTGGGCGCACCGGTACTCCCAATCTAGATGGCGAGGCCGAGCCGGGACCTGCGGGGCACGTTCCTCGCGGCGCCGCGGTCGGCTCCGGTCGGGTGGAGCGTCACGGTTGGCGCTCAGTGGTAGACCGGCTCGGTGGCGACGCGCTCGATGCGGGCCCCGAGCTCGCGCAGGCGCTCGTCGATGCGCTCGTAGCCGCGATCGATCTGGCGGATGTTGCCGATCTCCGAGCGGCCGTCGGCACACAGCGCCGCGATCAGCATCGCCATGCCCGCACGGATGTCGGGTGACTCGACGCGCTCGCCGCGCAACCGCGACGGGCCCGTGATGATCACGCGATGCGGGTCGCAGAGGGTGATGTCGGCGCCCATCAGGACGAGCTTGTCGGTGAAGATCATGCGGTTCTCGAACATCCACTCGTGGATCAGCGCCGATCCCGAGCACTGCGTGGCGAGCGCGACCGCGATCGACGTGAGATCCGCCGGGAACGCCGGCCACGGCCCGTCCTGCACGGTGATCTTGTGCTCGCCGACGTCGCGCGAGATCACGAGATCCTGATCGCCGGGCACGAGCACGTCGTTGCCATCGAGCTCGGAGCGCAGCCCGAGGCGATCGAACACGAGGCGGATCATCCGCAGGTCCGTCGGGATCGTGTCGCGGATCCGCAGCTCGCCGCCGGTGACGCCGGCCAGCGCCATGAACGAGCCGATCTCGATGTGGTCGGGACCGATCGCATGGTCGCAGCCGTGCAGGTCGCGCGTGCCGTTGACGGTGAGCACGTTCGAGCCGATGCCCTCGATGCCGGCGCCCATGCTCACGAGCATCCGCGCGAGATCCTGAACATGCGGCTCGCAGGCCGCGTTGCCGATCACGGTCAGCCCCGGCGTCAGGGCGGCCGCCAGCAGCGCGTTCTCGGTCGCCATGACCGACGGCTCGTCCATGAACACGTCGCCCGCGCGCAGCCCGCCGGGCGCGCGCAGCTCGATGTCGCGGGCGTGCTCGAACGTCGCGCCGAGGGCGGCGAACGCATCGAGGTGCGGGTCGAGACGGCGGCGGCCGATGACGTCCCCGCCGGGCGGGGGCATGCGGACGCGCCCGAAGCGCGCGAGCAGCGGGCCGGCGAGCAGGAACGACGCGCGGATGCGCTCCGAGAGCTCGCGATCGATCACGGCCTCCTCGGCCGTCAGGTCGGCCGCGCAGAGCACGACCTCGTGCTCGGACAGCCATGTGATGCGGACGCCGAGCGCTTCGAGCAACGACAGCATCGCGGCGACGTCGTTGATCCTGGGGACGTTTCGGACCACGACCTCGTCCTCGGTCAGGACCGAGGCGGCAAGGATGGGTAGAGCACCGTTCTTGTTGCCGGCGGGCGTGATCGTCCCCGACAGAGCGGTGCCTCCGTCAATGACGAACTTCTCCATGAGTGGGCGCCTTTCGACGACGGGAGGAGGGCCGAAGGGCTGGGCTAGGGTAACAGCCATGCCGTCCCGGATTTCGCGCGACGAGGCGTGGTCCCTGCTCGCGGAGTGGGTGCAGTCCGAATCTCTGCGCCGCCACTGCCTGGCCGTCGAGGCCGCGATGGTCGCGTTCGCGCAGCGCGACGGCCACGACGCCGAGCTGTGGGGCGTCACGGGCCTGCTGCACGACGCCGACTACGAGCGCTTCCCCGACATGGACGACGTCGAGTCCGGACACCCACGGACGATCATCGCCGAGCTGCGGTCCCGCGACGCGCCACCGGAGATGATCCATGCGATCGCTGCCCACGCCGACTTCCTCGGCGTGGCCGCCGAGTCCGACCTCGACCGAACGCTGCTCGCCGTCGACGAGCTCTGCGGGTTCCTCGTCGCGTGCGCCCGGGTGCGTCCCGACGGCATCCACGGGCTCACCCCGAAGTCCGTCAAGAAGAAGCTCAGGCAACCGTCGTTCGCGGCCGCCGTCAACCGCGACGACGTCCGGGCCGGAGCAGACCAGCTGGGAGTCGCGTTCGACGAGCACGTCGCGTTCGTCATCGCGGCGCTCGAGGCGCGGGCGGATGACCTTTCGTTGCACGGGCGCGAGGCGCCCGTCGACTCGTCGGGTGCCTGACGCGCTCCACACGTGCCGGGGCGGGCTCGCCGCCCGCCGGTGCCACGGCGTGCCCTCACGGCACACAATGCAAGATCGCTTGCAAGCTGCGAACATCATTTGCCCTGCAAACGCCGCCTTTCGATGGACGCCCGCGCGTTCCGTCCGTGCGCCTTCCTAGTGTAGAACGTATGTTCGCCTCCGTGTTCCCCCAGCTTCCGGCGCGCCTGCGGCGCGCCTTCGCCCTCGTCAAGGCCTTCGCCTTCCTCGAAGACCCGCCCTGCCGCCCGGCCGCACTCGCCGCGTCCGCGCCTCAAGCACGGTCCGCCTGCTCCGGCGACGGACGTCACCGCGCGGGCGCCGTTCGTAGCGCGCGCTGCGCGACCGCCACTCGCTGCACCACGGCCCGCTCTACCGCCGGGCATAGCGGCAACCTCGCCTAGCGCTGCCCGGCGCACCGTCTCGAGCAACGGCACAGGCACGCCAAACGCTCCGAACGACGACCTCCTCGCCGTGCCCCGCCGCCTCCTGCGGCCGTAGCACCTGGCGCGGCGATACCTGGCGCGGCGATGGGCACGCCCGCAGACGCTCCGCCGAGCGACCCCGCTCCCGGCGCGCGAACTCGCGGCGCCCATCGAGCTCCAATGTCTCGTTCGCGAAGCCGATCAGCAGCCGCTTCCGCCTTTGCGCCGTTGTCCACCGCCTCACGCCGACGACGGCGAAACGTGCGCCTGAGCCGCGACGCACCACGATCGCCGCACAGCCAGGCCGCACCAATCCCTCACCGCTCAACCTGCGGCCGACCCGCTGGGTCGAAGCTTGCTGCTCCGTTGGACGGGCTGAACCGTGGCGCCGCCAGCAGACCACCCCAGTCGCCACGTTCGCTGACCTCTACCCATCGCGCCCCGCGATATCCGCCGCGCCCCACGACAAACGGACCGCCCCGAAGGGCGGTCCGTCGTGCTGAAGAAACCGGCGGCGACCTACTCTCCCAGGCCCTTGCGGGCCAAGTACCATCGGCGCTGAGGGGCTTAACTGCTCTGTTCGGAATGGGAAGAGGTGTTTCCCCCTCGCCATAGCCACCGGAAAACGATGAGAGTCTCCTGGACCCTTCAAAACTGCACAGTAGCCCTGCAAAACGAGTACCAAAAAGTCATCCGTCAAGCCCTCGACCCATTAGTACCGGTCTCCTACACACATTGCTGTGCGTCCAGATCCGGCCTATCAACCTGGTGGTCTACCAGGGGTCTTACTCCCTCATGGGGATGGGAGAGCTCATCTCGAGGTTGGCTTCCCGCTTAGATGCCTTCAGCGGTTATCCACTCCGCACGTAGCTAACCTGCTATGCCCTTGGCAGGACAACAGATACACCAGAGGTGCGTTCATCCCGGTCCTCTCGTACTAGGGACAACTCCCCTCAACTCTCCAACGCCCACGGCAGATAGGGACCGAACTGTCTCACGACGTTCTGAACCCAGCTCGCGTACCGCTTTAATGGGCGAACAGCCCAACCCTTGGGACCAACTACAGCCCCAGGATGCGACGAGCCGACATCGAGGTGCCAAACCGGGCCGTCGATGTGGACTCTTGGGCCCGATAAGCCTGTTATCCCCGGCGTACCTTTTGTCCGTTGAGCGACGGCACTTCCACTTGTTACCGCCGGATCACTAAGACCAGCTTTCGCTCCTGCTCGACTTGTCAGTCTCGCAGTCAAGCTCCCTTATTGCCTTTACACTCTACGCACGATTTCCAACCGTGCTGAGGGAACCTTTGTGCGCCTCCGTTACATTTTGGGAGGCGACCGCCCCAGTCAAACTACCCGCCTGGCACTGTCCACCGCCCGGATTCACGGCGCGGTGTTAGAAACACAATACATCAAGGGTGGTATCTCAAGGTTGACTCCACACCAGCCGCAGCCAATGCTTCAAAGCCTCCCACCTATCCTGAGCGAGATGCACCGTATTCCAATACCAGGTTATAGTAAAGGTGCACGGGGTCTTTCCGTCTAGCCGCGGGTACTCGGCATCTTCACCGAGACTGCAATTTCACCGAGCCCCTCGTTGAGACAGCGCCCAAGTCGTTACGCCATTCGTGCAGGTCGGAACTTACCCGACAAGGAATTTCGCTACCTTAGGACCGTTATAGTTACGGCCGCCGTTTACCGGGGCTTAGCTTCGCTGCTTCAGGCCGAAGCCCTGACAACTCCACGTAACCTTCCGGCACCGGGCAGGCGTCAGCCCCTATACGTCGTCTTTCGACTTAGCAGAGACCTGTGTTTTTGGTAAACAGTCGCTTGGGCCAATTCACTGCGGCCCCCTCGGGCTCTGCGGGCTAGCCGCGTCACCCTACCGGGGCGCTCCTTATCCCGAAGTTACGGAGCAATTTTGCCGAGTTCCTTAACGAGGGTTATCTCGATCACCTTAGTATTCTCTACTTGCCCACCTGTGTCGGTTTTGGTACGGGCACGCGCAACCTCCCTAGAGGATTTTCTCGGAGGCATGGCGTCAGGGACTCGCCGGCTTAGAGCCAGCTGGCATCGCGCCTCAGGTTATGCGGCCCCGCATTTCACAGGGGCCACCCCTACACGCTTACCCCAGGGCGACCATCGCCTGGGTTCCCCTAGCCTTCCTCGTCCCCCCATCGGTCAGACGGTTGCGACGTGGTACAGGAATATCAACCTGTTGGCCATCGACTACGCCTTTCGGCCTCGCCTTAGGTCCCGACTAACCCTGAGCAGACGAACTTTACTCAGGAATCCTTGGGCAATCGGCGGAGGGGATTCTCACCCCTCTTTCGTTACTCATGCCGGCATTCTCACTT
The DNA here is from genome assembly GCA_030690545.1 of Solirubrobacteraceae bacterium. GTDB lineage: Bacteria > Actinomycetota > Thermoleophilia > Solirubrobacterales > Solirubrobacteraceae > CADCVQ01. Next base: position 19,919 of record JAUYGN010000019.1, on the reverse strand, counting down.
CCCAGGCCTCCACGACTGGCTTCCGCCGCCGCTTCACTGGCCAGGGAACGCTCTCCTACCGCGCGATCTTGCGATCGCACCCGCAGCTTCGGTGACTAGCTTGAGCCCCGTTACATTATCCGCGCCCGAGCACTTGACCAGTGAGCTGTTACGCACTCTTTCAAGGGTGGCTGCCTCTAAGCCAACCTCCTGGTTGTCTGTGCACTCGGACATCGTTTGCCACTTAGCTAGTACTTGGGGACCTTAGCTGGCGGTCTGGGCTGTTTCCCTTTTGACGCTGAAGTTTATCCCCCAGCAACTGACTCCCGGAGTAGACGTCCTGGTCTTCGGAGTTTGCCTGAAGTCGGTAACCTGGTAGGGCCCCTAATTCAAACAGTGCTCTACGGCCAAAACGCAATTGATCCGAGGCTATACCTAAATATATTTCGGAGAGAACCAGATATCACTTGGTTTGATTAGCCTTTCACTCCGACCCACAGGTCATCCGCCCAGTTTTCAACCTAGGTCGGTTCGGTCCTCCACGAGGTCTTACCCCCGCTTCAACCTGCCCATGGGTAGCTCACCAAGTTTCGGGTCTAGCGCCTACGACTGATGTCGCCCTATTTGGACTCGCTTTCGCTTCGGCTCCGCTCATCGCTTAACCTCGCCGCAGACGACTAACTCGCCGGCTCGTTATGCAAAAAGCACGCGGTCACATTCGAAAATGCTCCCACCGCTTGTAGGCACGTGGTTTCAGGTACTATTTCACTCCCCTTCCGGGGTACTTTTCACCTTTCCCTCACGGTACTAGTCCGCTATCGGTCACCTAGGAGTACTTAGCCTTGGAGGGTGGTCCCCCCAGATTCAGTCCGCGTTTCACGGGTGCGGACTTACTCAGGAACGTCTGACGGAAGATCGTGCAGTTTCGTCTACGGGACGGTTGCCCTCTCTGGTGCGCGGTTCCACACGCTTCGACTACCACACGATTTTGTAACTTCCGCCGAGCTGGTCACAGCTCGGGACAGACGTCCTACAACCCCGGATACGCAACGCGTGACCGCTTAAACGCATCCGGTTTGGGCTGATCCCTTTTCGCTCGCCACTACTCAGGGAGTCTCGGTTGATTTACTTTCCTCGGGGTACTGAGATGTTTCACTTCCCCCGCTTGTCTCCAGCCGGCCTATGTGTTCAGCCGGCGGCGACGCCGCATTACCAGCGCCAGGTTTCCCCATTCGGGCATCCACGGGTCAAAGGCTATTCAGCGCCTCACCGTGGCTTATCGCAGCCGTTCACGCCCTTCATCGACTCTAGGTGCCAAGGCATCCACCATGTGCCCTTACTATCTTGACGGTGATCGAAACCCCCAGCCTTAGCTGTTGGTTTCGGTGATACCCGTTGTCGCCACGCTTATCGTCGTGGCGACGCTGCATCGCCATCGTTGAAGACGACGATGCATGGCTACTGTGCAGTTTTCAAGGGTCGCAGGAGGCGCCCCACGGGACTCGCGGGCCGGTCTCTCAAAACTCAACAGCATGCAAGGCTCGAGTTGGGCGGTATGCCCAACTGGCCAGGCCAGGTTCGGTCGACGTACTAGGCCGCACGGTCGGGTGTCCGCTGACTCAAGCTCATCGCGGAGATCGTCAAGGATGACGATCCGGGCGATGGGCCGGCAACGGCGCCGTGCCGTACGGGCCCCGTATCGGGGCTCCCTAGAAAGGAGGTGATCCAGCCGCACCTTCCGGTACGGCTACCTTGTTACGACTTCACCCCAGTCACGAGCCCCACCTTCGGCGGCTCCCTCCCTTGCGGGTTAGGCCACCGACTTCGGGTGTTGCTCACTCCCGTGGTGTGACGGGCGGTGTGTACAAGGCCCGGGAACGTATTCACCGCGGCAATGCTGATCCGCGATTACTAGCAACTCCACCTTCATGTAGGCGGGTTTCAGCCTACAATCCGAACCGAGACGCGCTTTAAGGGATTCGCTCCACCTCGCGGTATCGCAGCCCTCTGTACGCGCCAATGTAGCACGTGTGTAGCCCTGAACATAAGGGGCATGATGACTTGACGTCATCCCCACCTTCCTCCGGTTTGTCACCGGCAGTCTCGCATGAGTCCCCAACTAAATGCTGGCAACATACGACGGGGGTTGCGCTCGTTGCGGGACTTAACCCAACATCTCACGACACGAGCTGACGACAGCCATGCACCACCTGTGAAGGTGCCCCGAAGGGAAGCCGTGTTTCCACGGCGGTCACCCACATGTCAAGCCCAGGTAAGGTTCTTCGCGTTGCGTCGAATTAAACCACATGCTCCGCTGCTTGTGCGGGCCCCCGTCAATTCCTTTGAGTTTTAGCCTTGCGGCCGTACTCCCCAGGCGGGTCACTTAATGCGTTAGCTCCGGCACGGGGGGAGTCGACACCCCCCACACCTAGTGACCATCGTTTACGGCGTGGACTACCAGGGTATCTAATCCTGTTTGCTCCCCACGCTTTCGCGTCTCAGCGTCAGTACCGTCCCAGTGAGCTGCCTTCGCCATTGGTGTTCCTCCTGATATCTGCGCATTTCACCGCTACACCAGGAATTCCACTCACCTCTTCCGGACTCGAGCCCGACAGTATCCACCGGCATTCCAGGGTTGAGCCCTGGACTTTCACAGCGGACTTATCGGGCCGCCTACACGCTCTTTACGCCCAATGATTCCGGACAACGCTTGCCCCCTACGTATTACCGCGGCTGCTGGCACGTAGTTAGCCGGGGCTTCTTCTGAAGGTACCGTCACTCCGGCAGGCTATTAACCCGCGAAGCTTCGTCCCAACTGAAAGAGGTTTACAACCCGAAGGCCTTCTTCCCCCACGCGGCGTTGCTGCGTCACGCTTTCGCGCATTGCGCAAGATTCCCCACTGCTGCCTCCCGTAGGAGTCTGGGCCGTGTCTCAGTCCCAGTGTGGCTGATCGTCCTCTCAGACCAGCTACGCATCGTCGCCTTGGTAGGCCGTTACCCCACCAACAAGCTAATGCGCCGCGGGCCCATCCCGATGCGGAGGCCGAAGCTTCCTTTCGTCCGAAGACCACATCCGGTATTAGCCCGAGTTTCCTCGGGTTGTCCCGGTCATCGGGGTAGGTAACCCACGTGTTACTCACCCGTTCGCGGCTCTGCCCCGGGGCAAGCCCCGGTTCGTCGCTCCACTTGCATGTGTTAAGCACGCCGCCAGCGTTCGTCCTGAGCCAGGATCAAACTCTCCGTGAAGAACTGCTGAAGGGCTGGACCCGAAGGACCGGCCCTTCGTCACGTAGAGCTGTCATGACCATGTGCGGTGCCAATACACGAGGCACCGCGGTTCATGACGGGTTTCTTTCTCAGACCCCTCGCGCCCGGCTGGGTACGAGGGGATCGAACCTGGACGCACACCGGATCGCTAGGCGCGATCCAAGTGCGCATGCTGTTGAGTTTTCAAAGACCGTCACGCGCTCCTGTGGAGGGGACTCCTCCCAGAACCTGCGCTTCGACGAGACCGATGCGCGGCCCCGAGGACAGGACTGGCCAGTATAGCGACCCGAGAGGCCCATGGAAGGGCTCCGGTCGGGGCGCAGGGACCGGCGCAGCGCGCAGTATAGACGCACCGCCCGGACGGAGTGCCCGGCCAGCGCACCGATGCATCTAGACGGGGCGGCGGAGGCGACGAAACTGGCGCTTGCCGACCTGCACGATCGCTCCGTCCAGTCGCTCGGGGGCGAGATCCAGGTCGTCCGGACGGAGGAGGACGCCGTCCAGCTTGATGGCGCCGGCGGCGAGCTTGCGCCGAGCGTCCGAGCGCGAGCCGCCGAAGCTTGCGGCGATCAGCGCGGGGACGTGAACGGTTCCGTCGACGACGTCGAAGGACGCCTCTTCGATCTGCTCTGGCAGGTCGCCCTGCACGAAGACGCGGTCGAAGTGCGCTGCGGCGGCCACGGCGGCGCCAGCGGAGTGCAGCCGCTCGACGAGGCGGTGCGCGAGAGCGTGCTTGGCATCGCGCGGCGTGAGCTCGACAGGCAGCGGTTCGCCGAGCAGCAGCTCGTACCAGCTGGCCATCGCCGCGTCGGGCAAGCGCAGCGTGCGACCGTAGATCTCCTGCGCGGGCTCCGTGACGCCGATCTGGTTGCCGAGCGACTTCGACATCTTGCGCTCGCCGTCGACGCCGGGAAGGATCGGCATCGTCAGGACGACCTGCTCGTCGATCCCGTAGGCGCGCTGCACGTCGCGTCCGAGCAGGAGGTTGAACTTCTGGTCGGTGCCGCCGAGCTCGACGTCCGCGCGGACGGCGACGGAGTCGTAGGCCTGCATCATCGGATAGAGCAGCTCGAGGAGCGAGATCGGCTCGCGGCCGGCGTACCGCTTGGCGAAGTCGTCGCGCTCGAGCAGCTGGGCGACCGTCGTCGTACGGGTCAGCGCGAAGAGCCCTTCCATCGACATGTTCAGCCACTCCGAGTTGTGGCGTAGCTCGATGCGATCGCGATCGAGCACCTTGGCCGCCTGGTCGACATACGTGCGCGCGTTGGCATCGATCTCGGCGCCGGACAGCTGCGGTCGCGTCGAGGAGCGGCCGCTGGGATCGCCGACGCGGGCGGTGTAGTCGCCGATGATCAGCACCACGACATGGCCGCGGTCCTGGAACTCGCGCAGCTTGCGCAGGACGACCGTGTGCCCGAGGTGGACATCGGGCGCCGTCGGATCGAGGCCGAGCTTGACCCGCAGCGGACGGCCCAGCTCGAGCTTGCGCTCCAGCGCCCCCTCGGGCAGGCAATCGATCGCGTCGCGGCCGAGGAAGCGGGCGTCAGCAGCCGCAGAGGTCGTCATAACGCCAATGCTAGAGTCCGGTCGGCCCTGGGCGTCGCCGCCGCCTGTTGTCATCAGGGCCACCACGGGGTCGTCACCGCATGAGCGGTTGCACCCGCGTTCGCATGAGCAACTCCGAACGTCCCGACATCCCGGTCCTCCTGGACCCCCCGCTCGGTCGGCCGCGGCTCAAGCGGCTGCGCCTGGCCTTCATCCTCTGCGGCCTGTCGCTGCTCGCGCTCGTGTCGACCGCGTTCGGAATGATGATGGCCGTAGCAGCCGATCTGCCCGAGCTCGAGAACCGCAGCGAGTTCCAGCGCGCGCAGAACTCGGTCCTCGTCGACGTCCGCGGTCAATACCTCGCGACGCTCGCGGAGCAGGGCCGCATCATCGTGCCGACCCGCGACATCACGCTGTCGATGCAGCATGCGATCATCTCGATCGAGGACGAGCGCTTCTACCAGAACGACGGCGTCGACCTGCGCGGCATCGGGCGCGCGCTCGTCCAGGACATCCTGAGCGGCAGCGCGGCCCAGGGCGGCTCGACGATCACGCAGCAGTTCGTCAAGAACGCGACCGAGGCTCACAACCGTCGGACGCTGCTGGAGAAGATCCGCGAGGCGGCGCTCGCCTACCACCTGACGCGCCAATGGTCCAAGCAGAAGATCCTGACCGAGTACCTGAACTCGATCTACTTCGGCAACGGCGCCTACGGGATCGAATCGGCGGCGCGCACGTACTTCGGCAACGCCCCCGACCACATCGGCTGCGGCAAGACGGAACGGCGTTGCGCGAGCGAGCTGCAGCCGCACGAGTCCGCGCTGCTGGCCGGCATGGTCGCCTCCCCGAGCGGCTATGACCCGATCGTCAATCCCGAGGCGGCGAAGAACCGCCGCAACATCGTGCTCGCGAAGATGCTCGAGCAGGGCTACCTCACGCAGGCAGAGTACGAGCGCGGCGTCAACGAACCGCTCCCCTCGCGCGACGTGATCAGCCCACCGAGGGCGCAGGCCGCAAGCAAGTCGTCGGCCTACTTCGCGACCTGGGTGCGCCAGCAGGTCATCGAACGGTACGGCGCCCGCGACGCCCTGCTCGGCGGGCTGCGCGTGCAGACGACCCTCGATCTCGGGATGCAGCGCCGCGCCGAGGATGCCATCAAGCGCTGGCTGGGCGACCCGCCTGCCGGACCGCAGGCGGCGCTCGTCGCGATCAACAACTCGACCGGCGAGGTGCGAGCGATGGTCGGCGGCACCGACTACGACGAGGTTCCGTTCAACCTCGCCACGCAGGGCCAGCGCCAGCCGGGGTCGGCCTTCAAGCCGTTCGTCCTGGCGACGGCGCTGCAGCGTGGGATCTCTCCGAACTCGACCTGGGTGTCCAAGCGTCAGGTCATCCAGGTCCCCAACAGCACCGAGAAGTTCACGGTCAACAACTACGACGACGTCTACTCCGGCGTGAGCACGCTCGCACGCGCCACGACCTTCTCCGACAATGCCGTCTACGCGCAGGTCGGGATCAAGGCGGGAACCAAGCGCGTCGCCAGCACCGCGGAGCAGATGGGCATCCGTACGCCGGTCTCCAGCAACTACGCGATCACGCTCGGCGGCCTCGAGCAGGGGGTCACGCCACTCGACATGGCGCACGCGTACCAGACGTTCGCGACCGGCGGACTGCTCGTCAGCGGCTCGCTCGGATCGGGTCGCAAGGGTCCGGTCGGCATCCGCCGGGTCACGCTGCGCGACAACCGCGACCGCGTCCGCGACCGCAACAAGCGCGTCCGCGACCGAGTCCTTCCCAAGGAGGTCGCCTCGACGACGACGAACATCCTCGAGTCCGTCATCAAGTCCGGTACCGCGAGGGTGGCCGGGCTCGGCAAGGTTCGCGCCTGGGGCAAGACCGGCACGACCGAGAACTATGGCGATGCCTGGTTCGTCGGCGCGACCGACAAGTTCACGGTTGCCGTCTGGGTCGGCTACCCCAACGAGCTGCGACCGATGAACACCGAGTACCGCGGCAAGCCGGTGGCGGGCGGGACCTTCCCGGCCCAGATCTGGCACGACTTCATGGTGTCGGTCATCCAGAGCGAACAGGACCGGGTCAAGCGGCAGTGTGCCCGCGAATCCGAGCAGCGCGAGCCCGATGCCAAGCCGTCGAAGAAGTGCCTCGAGGCCGGGCTCGCGGTCGACCCGACGGCGCCGGTGCCTGAGACGACGACTACGCCTGCGACGACCCCCGACGACGGGGAAGCCGACGGCGAGGCCAACGGTGGGACATCGCGCGATGCCGGCGAGGCACAGGATCGTGACGGCGGCACGACAGCGCCGCCACCACCACAGCAAGCCAGTCCGTCGGAGCCGGAGGCGCCCGACGCGCCGCCCGCGGCTCCTGCAGAGCCAGCTGATCCGGGTGGCGGGGTCACGCCCCAGCCCTGACCTGAGCGCGCGCCGACCGGCTCGCGGCGGAGCTCACGCGAGCAGGCCGTGCGGCCAGGGCCGCGACACGTGCCGGCTGCCCGCGGCGCAGAAGCGCCATGGCAGCTCGGTCGCTCGGGTGATCCCGATGCGCGGACCGACGACGAGCCGTGGCGGGTCCTCGTGGCCCGGCGGCGGACCGAGCTCGATCGGGCCGCCGAGCAGCGGCGTCGCGTTGAGCTGCAGGCCGATCCCCAGCGCCTGCGTCAGCTTGCCCGGGCCCGAGCAGAGCTCCGTGAGCCGCTCGCCACCGCGGCGCCGCGCCATGAGCCGCTCGCCGGTGCGCGGCTGCAGCGCGCGGATCAACACGGCGGCGCCCACGCCCGCCGGCTCGACGACGACGTTCAGCAGCGCGTGGATGCCGTAGGAGCGGTAGACGTAGGCGATTCCCGGCGCCTCGAACAGCGTCTGGGTGCGCGGTGTCACGCCGACGAACGCGTGGCACGCCGGCTCGCTGTCGTGGTAGGCCTCGGTCTCGACGATCACGCCGCTGCATGCGCCGTGCGTGATCGTGCAGCCGACGAGCGCGGCGGCGGCCTCGACGACCGGCAGCTCGAGCGCGCGCAGGTGGCGGTCGCGGCGGTCCGCCGGCGTCACACCGGGTGCAGCGCGCTGCGCGCGGCGTCGAGTTGCTCGCGCACGCGCGCCAGCGCGGTGCCGCCCGCGCTGACCTTCGATTCGAGCCATGCGCTCTGGGACAGCAGCGCGCGGAACGCCTCCGGCTCGAGCTGCTCGGAGGCGCCTCGCAGCTCGTCGTCGGTCAGCTCGGCGAGCGTGCGGCCGGAGTCGACCGCGATGCGCACGAGACCGGCGACGATGCCGTGGCACTCGCGAAACGGGACGCCTCGCTTGACGAGATGGTCGGCGACGTCGGTCGCGGCGATCAGGTCGTCGGAGGCGGCGGCGGACATCCGCTCGCGGTGAAAGCGCGCGCCGCGGATCATCCCGGTCGCCGAGGCGAGGCAGAGATCGAGCGTGTCGACGGTGTCGAACAGGTGCTCCTTGTCCTCCTGCATGTCCTTGTTGTAGGTCAGCGGGAGGCCGTGCATGACCCCGTGCAGCGCGCTCAGGTGAGCGACGATCCGCGGCGCCTTGGCGCGCAGCAGCTCGGCTGCGTCGGGGTTCTTCTTCTGCGGCATGATCGACGAGCCCGAGGTCCAGGCATCGGACAAGGTGACGAAGCCGAACTCCTCGCTCGACCACAGGACGAGCTCGGCGCCGAGGCGGCTGAGGTGCGTCGCGCAGGTCGCTGCCGCGGCGAGGTAGTCGAGCACGAAGTCGCGATTGGAGACCGCGTCGATCGAGTTCGGCGCGATCTGCGCGAAGCCGAGCTCGGCGGCGACGGCGTTGCGATCGGTCGCGAAGTTCACGCCCGCCAGCGCACCCGCGCCGAGCGGCAGCGCCGCCGTCTGGGACTCCGCGAAGACGAAGCGCTCGCGGTCGCGCAGCAGCATCCAGACGTACGCGAGCAGGTGATGGGCCAGATAGACGGGCTGGGCGCGCTGCAGGTGCGTGTACCCGGGCAACGGCCAGTCGAGGTGGCGCTCGGCGGCGTCGACGAGCGCCGCGGTGAGCGCGTCGATCGCGCGGGTCGCGTGGCCGGCGGCGTCGCGCGTGAAGAGGGCGACGTCGGTCGCGACCTGGTCGTTGCGCGAGCGCGCGGTATGCAGCGTGCCGCCGACCCGACCCGCGATCTCGGTCACGCGCCGCTCGATCGCCATGTGGATGTCCTCGTCGTCGGTAGCGAAGTCAAACGTGCCCGCGACGAGCTCGGCCTCGACGGCGTCCAGCGCGGCCAGCAGCGCGTCGCGGTCATCGGTGCCGATGATCGACTGCGCGGCGAGCATGCGCGCGTGCGCGCGCGACTGCGCGACGTCGTGCGGCCAGAGGCGCTGGTCGAAGGCCAGCGACGCGTTGAGGCGGTGGAAGATCGGATCCTGCGGCTCGGAGAAGCGCGACATCGCGGGGCGAGTCTAAGCGACGACTCGTAGCGCAACGGGCGCCGCGGCTCCTCGACCTTTGGTAGCGCAACGGTCGCGCCGCTACCCGACCCTTGGTAGCGCAACGCGCGAAGCCGGGACCACCGCGGGCAGCGCCCGGTACCCCAGCAGTCGGTGCACTCGCCACTACCCTTGCCGGCGGTGTCCAAGCGCCACTACCCGCAGGAGGACTACTCGCGGCCGGCGGGCTCGATCGAGGTCGTGCTCATCCGTCACGGCGCCTCGCAGGCGGCCGTCGACGGCCAGACGTTCGAGCTGCTCGAAGGCCAGGCCGATCCCGCGCTGGCGGCGGCCGGCGAGCGCCAGGCGCTGGCGGTCGCCGCGCATCTCGGCGGCGAACCGCTGGCCGGGCTGTTCGTGACGCCGTTGCGGCGCACCGCGCAGACGGCCGCTCCGCTCGCCGAGCGGACCGGCCTGGCGCCCGTCGTCGTCCCCGAGCTGCGCGAGGTCCATCTCGGCGAGCTCGACGGCGGCGCCTTCCGGATCGCCGTCGCGCGCCGCGACCCGCGCATCGCCGAGGTCTTCGCGGCGCAGCGCTGGGACGTGATCCCCGGCGCCGAGACGATGGAGGCCTTCGAGCGGCGCACGCGAGCCGGGCTGCAGCGGATCGTCGCCGGTCTGCAGCCGGGTGCGACGGTCGCCGCCGTGCTGCACGGCGGCGTCATCGGCGAGCTGTGCCGCCAGGCCAGCGGCAGCCGGCCGTTCGCCTTCGTGCACGCCGACAACGGATCGCTGACGCGGCTCGTGCTGCTGCCGGACGGGCGCTGGTGGATGCGCAGCTTCAACGAGGCCGCGCACCTTCGAGTGTAACGTCGACCGCAGGTCGGAGCTTGCGGCCAGCGGAGGGCGAAGCAGCCTATTTCCGGCCGAGCACGTCGCGCAGTGCCACCGCGACGCGCGCGATCTGGCCCTCGCTGATCTCCGGGAAGAACGGCAGCGCGACGGAGCGCCGGGCGACGTCCTCGCAGACCGGGAACTCGCCCTCGCGGTGGCCGTAGGTCTCGCGGTAGTACGTCATCAGGTGGATCGCCGGCAGGTAGGGCTTGGACTGCACGCCGCGCTCGCGCAGCGCGCGGATCGTCGCGTCGCGGTCGGCCTCGGGCGGCAGCTGGACGACGAAGACGAACCAGCCGCGGCGATCACCGCCGGCATCCTCGCAGGGCAGCGCCAGCCCGTCGATGCCGGCCAGCGCCTCGCGGTAGAGGACGGCGGCGTCCGCACGGGCCGCGAGCATCGCGTCGAGACGATCGAGCTGCGCGAGTCCGAGCGCGCAGGCGAGATCGCTGAGGCGGTAGTTGAAGCCGAGGCGATCATGGTCCAGCCAGCCCATGTCCGGCGCGCGACCCTGGTTGCGCTCGGAGTCGATGCGCTCCTTGACGGCCTCGTCGACGGTCGTGACGAGCCCGCCCTCGCCGGTCGTCAGCTGCTTGTTGGCGTAGAAGCCGAAGACCGCGGGATGGCCGCGCGCGCCGACGGCGGTGCCGTCGGCGTGGACGGCGCCGAGCGCCTCGCAGGCATCCTCGACGATCGGCAATCCGAGGCGCTCGAAGGCCGGCAGGTCGGCCGGGTAGCCGAAGATGTGGACCGGCAGCAGCGCCGTCGTGCGATCGGTGATCGCGGCCGCGGCCGCCGCCGGATCGAGGTTCAGCGTGCGTGGATCGATGTCGGCGAAGACCGGCCGCGCGCGCTCGAAGACCGCCGCGTTGGCGCTCGCAACGAACGAGAACGGCGACGTGACGACCTCGTCGCCGTCGGCCACGCCGACGGCGCGCAGCGCGAGGTGCAGGCCGGCGGTGCCGCTCGAGACGGCGGACGCGTGGGCGACGCCGAGGCGCTGCGCGAACGCCTGCTCGAAGGCCGGCACGCGCGGTCCGAGCGACAGCTGGCCGGAGCGCAGCACGTCGATCACGGCGGCCTCCTCGGCGGCGCCGAGCACGGGCCGGGCGAGCGGGATCTCCTCTGTGGCCGGCCGCACGGTCACGGGCGCATGCGCTCCCGCGGTCGCATGGCGAGCGGCACCGGTCCGGCCTCGCTCAGGACGCCGCCGCGCCGCGGACGCGGCTGGGCTGCTCGGCGAACTCGAGCGAGTCGACGAGCGCCATCCAGGAGGCGCCGATGAGGTTCGTCGAGACGCCGATCGAGCCCCACGTCTGCTCGCCGTCGGTGGCGTCGATCAGCACCCTGATCGTCGCGTCCGAGCCCTTCGTCTCGTCGAGGATGCGGACCTTGAAGTTCGTCAGGACGATGTCGGAGAGATGCGGATGAGCCTCGGTGATCGCTGCTCGCAGCGCGGCGTCGAGCGCGTTCACCGGGCCGTTGCCCTCGGCGACGCTGACGTAGCGCTCGCCGTCGACCCAGATCTTGATCGTCGCCTCGGTCTCGACCTTGCCGTCGGCGCGCTGCTCGACGATGACGCGCCAGGACTCCAGGCGGAAGAGCGGCTGGTAGTCGCCGGACTCCTTGCGCAGCAGCAACTCGAAGGAGCCGTCGGCGGCCTCGAACTGGTAGCCGTCGTGCTCGAGCGCCTTGATCCGCTCGAGCACGCGGGCCGTCGTCGCGTCGTCGAGCTCGAGGCCGGCGCGCTCGGCCTTGTCGGTCACCGTGCCCCTGCCCGCCAGCTCGGAGATGAGCAGGTCGCGGCGGTTGCCGACGAGCGCCGGGTCGACGTGCTCGAAGGTCGTCGCGTCCGCGCGGATGCCGGCTGCGTGCAGGCCCGCCTTGTGCGCGAAGGCGTGCTTGCCGACGTACGGCTGGTGGGCGTCGGGCCGGCGGTTGAGCAGCTCGTCGGTGAAGTGCGCGGTCGCCGTCAGCAGGCGCAGCTGCTCGTCGGAGACGACGCGATGGCCCATCTTCAGCTGCAGGTTGGCGATAATCGTGATGAGGTTCGCGTTGCCGGTGCGCTCGCCGATGCCGTTCATCGTGCCCTGGACCTGGGTCGCGCCGGCCTGCACCGCCATCAGCGTGTTGGCGACGGCGCAGCCACCGTCGTCGTGGCAGTGGATGCCGAGCGCGACGCCGGGCAGCGCGCTCGCCACGTCGGCGACCGCGTGCGCGATGTCGCTCGGCAGCGAGGGGCCGTTCGTGTCGCACAGCGCGAGCCGCTCGGCACCGGCGGTCGCGGCCGCGCGCAGGCACTCGATCGCGTAGTCGCGATCCTCGCGCAGGCCGTCGAAGACGTGCTCGGCGTCGAAGACCACGCGCTTGCCCTGCGCGACGAGGAAGGCGACAGACTCCGCGATCATCGCGACGTTCTCCTCGCGCGAGACCCGCACCACCTTCTCGACGTGCGTCGTCGAGGTCTTGCCGACGATCGTGCAGATCGGCGCGAAGCAGGCCGCGAGCACGCGCAGGCCGGCGTCCTCGTCGGCGGCGACGCCACGCCGGCGGGTCATGCCGAAGGCGGCGATCGTCGCGTGGTGCAGCGGCTCGTGCTCCAGGCGCGCGAACAGCTCGGCCTCCTTCGGGTTGGAGGACGGGAAGCCGGCCTCGACGATGTCGACGCCGAGATCGTCGAGACGGTGGACGAGGCGCACCTTCTCCTCCGCCGTCAGCGACATGCCGCCGCCGCCCATGCCGTCGCGCAGGGTGGCGTCGTACAGCTCGATCCGTGTCATCTGGTCAATCGTCCTTTCGAAGCGTGGTGGGAGGGATTCCGGGCGGGCACGGCGACCGGCGGCGCGCGTTGCGCGCGCTGCGGCCGCCTACGGAATTCGCCTCCCGTGACTCATCGAGCCACCATCAGACCCTCGCGTCGGCACGGGCGGGAACCGGGTCGAGCCACTCGCGGTAGCGCTCGCCGCGGCCGTGCAGGGCGTCCTCGAACGCCGACTGGACGGCGCGCGTGAGCTCGCCGGGCGTGCCGTCGCCGACCGTATGGTCGTCGATCTCGCGCACCGGGACGAGCTCGGCCGCCGTGCCGGTCATGAAGACCTCGTCGGCGAGGTACAGCTCGGCGCGCGCGATGTCGCGCTCGATGACCTCGATGCCGAGGTCGCGCGCGATCTGCAGCGCCGACTTGCGCGTGATGCCGTCGAGGATCGACGCGGCGGGCGGCGGCGTGACGATGCGGCCCTCCCAGACGACGAAGATGTTCTCGCCCGACCCCTCGCAGACGCGGTCGTGGTCGTCGAGCAGGATCGCCTCCTCGTAGCCGGCCTTGACCGACTCGATCTTCGCGAGCACGCTGTTGAGGTACTGGCCGGAGGCCTTCGCGGCCGGGATCAGCGACGCCGGGCTGATCCGCCGCCAGCTCGAGACCTTCGCGCGGATGCCCTTGCGCTTGCCCTCCTCGCCGAGGTAGGCGCCCCACTCCCAGACGGCGATCGTCACGTCGACCGGCGCCTCGAGCGGGTTGAGGCCCATCTGGCCGTAGCCGCGGTAGGCGAGCGGGCGGATGTAGCAGGAGCGCAGCCCGTTGCGCGCGATCAGCTCGTGCGTGGCGGCGCGCAGCGCGTCGAGCGCGTACGGCATCGGCATGTAGTAGAGCTCCGCCGAGCGCGCGAAGCGCCGGTAGTGCTCGCTGTGGCGGAAGACGGCGGGCCCGATCTCGGTGTCGTAGCAGCGGATCCCCTCGAAGACGCCCGTGCCGTAGTGCAATCCGTGCGTCAGCACGTGGACCTTCGCGTCCTCCCAGGCGACGAACTCCCCGTTCATCCAGATGAGGTCCGCTTGCTTCACTGAGAGCTCCTAGCCATCCAGGTGGTCGATCACGGCCCTGGTCGCTTCCGCCGTGCCGGCGTCGCCGCCGAGGTCGCGCGTGCGCAGACCGCCGTCGAGCGCGCGGTCCACAGCCGATTCTACGGCGGCGGCCTCCGTTTCCCAACCCAGGCCGTTGCGCAGCATGAGCGCGACCGACAGGAACATCGCCAGCGGGTTCGCTGCGCCGGTCCCGGCGATGTCCGGCGCGGAGCCGTGGACGGGCTCGAAGAGGCCGGGCGTGTCGCGCTCGCCGAGGCTCGCGCTCGGCAGCATCCCGATCGAGCCGGTGATCATCGCGGCCTCGTCGCTGAGGATGTCGCCGAAGAGGTTCTCGGTGACGATGACGTCGAAGTCCGCGGGACGCGCGACGAGCTGCATCGCGGCGTTGTCGACGAGCACGTCGGACAGCTCGACGTCGTCGTAGCTCTCGCGGTGGACGTCGTGGACGACCTCGCGCCACTGCCGCGAGGTCTCCAGGACGTTCGCCTTGTCGACGCTGGCGACCTGGTTGCGGCGCGTGCGCGCGGCCTCGAAGGCGACGCGCGCGATCCGCTGCACCTCGGCGACGGAGTACTCGCAGAGGTCGCTCGCGCTCGTCGCCGTACGCGTCTTGGCGCCGAAGTAGATGCCGCCGGTGAGCTCGCGGACGACGAGCAGGTCGGTGCCCTCGATCCGCTCGCGCTTCAGCGGGCTGGCGTCGTAGAGCGCCGGCACGGGCCGCACGGGGCGCAGGTTCGCGAACAGGCCGAGGCCCTTGCGCAGGCCGAGCAGGCCCTGCTCGGGGCGCGGGGCGTCGGGGTCGGTGGTGTCCCACTGCGGGCCGCCGACGGCGGCGAGCAGGACGGCGTCGGCCCGCTTGCAGGCGGCGAGCGTCTCGTCGGTCAGCGCCGTGCCGTGGACGTCGATCGCGGCGCCGCCGAAGAGGTGCTCCTCGAAGGAGAAGTCCTCGCTCAGCGTGCGCAGCAGCTCGAGCGCCGGCTTCATGATCTCCGGGCCGATCCCGTCGCCGGGCAGCGTGACGATCGTGGGCATGGCGCGGGAGGCTAGCGAGCGCCGGCGCGGCGGATCGCCTGAGGTTCAGACGAAGAAGTCGCCGACGCGGGCCGACCAGCCCGGGACGACGTCGCCGAGCTCGAGCAGCTCGTCGGCGTTGAGCACGCGGATGTCGTCGCGGGCGCGATAGACGGTCGCCGTGCGCAGCGGTGGGTCGAGCACGACGACCGCCCGCGTGCCGGCGGCGAGCCAGTGCAGCGCCTTGCCCTCGACCTTGGAGCGACGGTCGTTCGGCGACACGACTTCGACGGCCAGATCCGGTGGCCCCGACCAGTAGCCGCGTGGGATGCCGGTGTCGGGCACGCGCTCGATGCCGACGAACGCCACATCGGGTGCGCGGACCGTGTCGGGGTCCGAGGACAGATGAAAGCCGACCTCGCCGGTGAACACGATGCCGTCCGCGTCGTCGACGTGGCGTATGAGCGACCGTCCGACGCGCGTGGCGACGAACCCATGCTCGGCTCCCGGTGGCTCCATCTCGTAGAGGATGCCGTCGACCAGCTCGTGTCGATAGGGCTCGTGCCTGTACTCGAGCAGCTCCTGCGCAGTCATGTGACGAAGCGGCACCTGCGAGGTCACCGATCGAGCGTACCTGCTCGCGCGCCGCGCGACGATGTTCAGGCGGATGTAGTCGAGCGTCGGCGCTGAGCCGAGACGCGCCATGACGGCGTCGAGGAAGCGCTCGCGGTCGCCGGCGGGCAGGCGCTCGAGGTGCGGGCCGAGGCAGACGGTCTGCAGGTAGGCGCGCGGCTCGTCGGGTCGCACGGGCCGCGGCTCCAGCCAGCAGCGCACGTCCTGAAAGCCAGCGTGGCGGAGGCGCTGCTCGGTCTGCTCGGGGGTCGCGAAGTTCCATGGCGGCGGCCAGCCATCGAAGCGATCCGCGAGGCCGGCGTCGGCGGCCGCCCGCAGCGCCGTGGCATGGACCGCGGCGACGTTGCCCGCTCCCCCGCACTGCGCGCTCACGCGACCGCCGGGGCGGAGCGCCGCGGCGAGGCGCGCGAACAGCGCGTCGTGGTCGGGCACCCAGTGAAACGCCGCGTTGGAGAAGACGGCGTCAACCCGCTCACCGCCGTCGAGGCGCAGCGCGGCGAGGTCGGCGATGCGCACGTCGGCCGCCTCGCCGGCGAGCTCCTCATGCGCGCGGGCGACCATCCCCGGCGACGCGTCGACCGCAATCACGCGTCCGCGCGGGAGCCGATCGAGCAGCAGCCGGGTCACGCGGCCCGAGCCGCAGCCGGCGTCGAGCACCGTCTCGTCGCCGGCCAGCTCGAGACGGTCGAGCACAGCCTCCGCCATCGCCGCCTGCGGACTCGACACGCGGTGGTACGCGGCGGCGTCCCAGTCGCGTGCCGGCGCGGACATCAGAGCGCCGTCGTGACCGGTCCCGAGCGCTCGCGCTCGGCTTCGTAGGCGGCGATCGCGTCGTCCTGGGCGAGCGTCAGCGCGATGTCGTCGAGGCCGTTGTAGAGGCGGTGCTTCGTCTCGGGGTCGATCTCGAAGCGCGCGACCGTGTCGCCGAAGCGGACCTCCTGGGCAGCGAGGTCGATCTCGGCCTCGCCGGCGTTCATCAGCGCGCGCACCTCATCCTCGGTCAGCTCGATCGGCAGCAGCCCGATCTTCGTGCAGTTGGACTTGAAGATGTCGGCGAACGACGGCGCGACGATCGCCGTGAAGCCGTAGTCCTGCAGCCCCCACGGCGCGTGCTCGCGGCTCGAGCCGCAGCCGAAGTTGCGCCCGGTGACGAGGATCGGGTTGCGCGGCAGGTCCCAGCCGGGCTCCTTCGCCCAGTCGTGGAAGAGGAACTCGCCGAAGCCCGTGCGCTCGACGCGCTTGAGGAACTGCTTGGGCATGATCTGATCGGTGTCGACGTCGGTGCGGTCGAGCACGCTGACCTGCCCGGTGATCGTCTTGATCGCTTCCATGGCGATCAGCTCCAGTTCCTGATGTCGACGAAGCGGCCCTCGATCGCCGCGGCGGCGGCCATCTGCGGCGAGACGAGGTGGGTGCGCCCGCCGCGCCCCTGACGGCCCTCGAAGTTGCGGTTCGAGGTCGACGCGCAGCGCTCCTCGGGCTCGAGCGTGTCGGGGTTCATCCCGAGGCACATCGAGCAGCCCGCGCCGCGCCAGTCGAAGCCGGCCTCCCGGAAGACCTCGTCGAGGCCCTCGCGCTCGGCCTGCGCCTTGACCTGCGCCGAGCCCGGCACGACCATCGCGCTGACCGTCGACGCGACCGTGCGGCCCTTGACGACCTCGGCGGCGACGCGCAGGTCGCCGATCCGGCTGTTCGTACACGAGCCGATGAAGACGCGATCGATCGCGATCTGCTCGATCGGGGTGCCGGCGTCGAGGCCCATGTAGACGAGCGCGCGCTCGTGGCCCTCGGTCGTCGGCGACGGGACGGCGTCGGCGACACCGGCGACCATGTCGGGTGCCGTGCCCCATGTCACCTGCGGGCTGATCGCACTCGCGTCGACGGTGATCTCGCGGTCGAACGTCGCGCCCTCGTCGGTCTTCAGGCTGCGCCACTCGTCGGGGATCTCGACGCCTGCGTGCTCGGCGACCCAGTGAAACGTCGTCTCGTCGGGGGCGATCATGCCCGCCCGGCCGCCGCCCTCGATCGTCATGTTGCAGACCGTCATGCGGCCTTCCATCGAGAGCGCCTCGATCGCCGGGCCGGCGAACTCGACGACGTGGCCGGCGGCGCCGTCGACGCCCATCTGGCCGATCGTCGACAGGATCAGGTCCTTCGCCGTGACGCCCGGGCCGAGCTCACCGGCGTAGTTGATCCGCATCGAGCGCGGCTTCGGCGCGACGAGGCACTGCGTCGCGAGCACGTGCTCGACCTCGCTCGTGCCGATCCCGAAGGCGAGCGCTCCGAAGGCGCCATGCGTGGCCGTGTGGCTGTCGCCGCAGACGATCGTCATGCCCGGCTGCGTGACGCCGAGCTCGGGCCCGATGACGTGGACGATGCCCTGGTGCTTGGAGCCGAGCGAGTAGACGGGGACGCCGAACTCCGCGCAGTTGGCCTCGAGCGTCTGGACCTGGACGCGGCTGAGCTCGTCCTTGATCAGCGCGACGGTCGGCGTGCCGTCGGTCGGGACGTTGTGGTCGGCCGTCGCGAGCGTGCGGTCGGGCCGGCGGACGGTGCGGCCGGCGAGCCGCAGCCCGTCGAACGCCTGCGGGCTCGTCACCTCGTGCACGAGGTGCAGGTCGATCCACAGCAGGCCCGGCGCCACCTCGTGGGCGGCCCAGATCTTCTCGAACAGCGTGGTCGGGGTCGGTTCGCTCATCGGCGTGTCAGCTCCTGCGTAGGCCGGCGGAGACGACGGCGAGCAGGATCGCGTCGTCGCTGCCGGGATTCTCGAAGTGGTGGGGCAGATCGGCGTCGAACGTCACGCAGTCGCCGGCGGCGAGCTCGTGGCGCTCGCCGTCGATCGACAGCGCGACGCGGCCGGACTGCACGAGCGCGGTCTCGCGGCTGCCCGGCTCGTGCATCGGCGGGTCGCCGGGGCCGCCGGTGCTGGCGCCGGCACTCAGCACGTGGCGCGAGAGCTCGGCGCGCTGGCCGGGCAGTGGCGGCGTGAGGATCTCGGCGCGATGCCCGGAGGCGGGACCGGTCGTCCCCGACCGTCGCTCGCCGGCGCGCACGATCGCGACCTGGCCGCCCTCGTCGAGACGCAGCAGCTGCGACAACCGCAGCTCGAGGCCGGACGCGATGCGCTCGGCGACGGCCAGCGTCGGGCTCGTCTCGCCGCGCTCGACCTGGCTGAGCATCGGCGCGCTGACGCCGCTGCGCTGGGCGAGGTCGCGCAGGCTCAGCGCCATCGCGTCGCGCAGGCTGCGAATGCGCGGGCCGATCGGGTTCGGGTGCTCGATGGTCACCATTACGTCCGTACGTTATAGCGTACGCTTGTTACGCATGCTCCCTCCGAGTAGCGTCGGGCGATGCGCACACGCCCGCTGCTCGCCGCTCTGCTGACCCTCGCGCTCCTGCTCGTCGCCTGCGGCGGCGAAGACGATGACGACGACTCCCGGCCCGCCGGACGAGCCGCCAAGGGCACCGGGTACACGGTCACCATGCCCGGGGGCTGGAGCGACCACACCAAGAAGACCGAGGGCGGCATCATCAACTTCGACCTCCTGCTCGGGCGCCCGCCCCGCGACGGCTTCGCCGTCAACGTCATGGTCCTGCGCGAGCCCTACGAGGGAGACGCACCGAAGATCGCCGAACTCCGGACGACGATCCGCGAGAGCATGCGGGCGTCCGGCGCCAAGCGAGTCCGCGACGCCGGCGACCGCCGGGTCGACGGGGCCGTCGCGATCACGCACGACTACCGGCAGACCAGTCCCGCCGGGCCCGTCCGTGGACGTCAGGTGGCCGTCAACCACAAGGACGCCATCTACTCGGTGACGCTGACGACCCTGGCCGACGGATTCGAGGCCCAGCTGCCGGTCCTCAACCGGCTGCTGGCGTCCTGGACCTGGGAGGACGGCGCGTAGCGGGCAGGTGATGCCGGCTGAGCCACGCCTCTTCGCGGGTACTCTCAAGCTGCGTGGCCGACACCCCTCTCCTGCGTCCCGACGTCCTCGTCCTCGCCAGCGGCGGCACGCTCGGCGAAGCCTGGATGAGCGGCGTGCTGGCCGGCATCGAGGACTCGACCGGTCAGGACTTTCGCGACACCGAGTCGCTCGTCGGGACGTCGGCGGGCGCGCTCGTCGCCGCGGCGCTCGTCGCCGGCGAGCGCCCGCGCCGACCGCGACCGGCCGTCGAGCGGCTCGGCCTGCCGCAGGGCGAGGCCGCGGGCGACGTCGCGTCGGAGTCCTCCAGGCGCCTGGCGACGCAATGGCTTCCGATCCCCAGGACCGTCGTGCAGGGCGTCGCGCGCGAGGCCGTCCGGCTGGCCGGG